>JASLAE010000288.1 GCA_030147305.1 Cesiribacter sp. | reverse complement strand
ATCCAGCGGGCCGGCTAATCTCTGCAATTTAGTGATGCCTATTGATCATAAGATCCCTGGTATAGATCAATATAATACAATAACTAAATAAAATAGGTATATTTCCATTCCAACACTGTTTTAGAACTTTAACCAGAATTTATTACTAAAAGTCTGTATTCCAGTGGGGGCAGATAAAATAGAAAAGCTCTTTTACTTTATTACAGGAAAAGGCTACCTTTGTACCCCGTAAGTCGTGTTTTTTATCCTATTTTAATGTCATCAGCAAAATATATCTTCGTTACGGGCGGAGTAACTTCTTCACTGGGAAAAGGCATTATATCTGCCTCTCTGGGCAGGTTACTACAGGCTCGCGGCTTTCGGGTAACCATCCAGAAATTCGACCCCTACATCAACATAGATCCCGGAACCCTCAATCCCTATGAGCATGGGGAATGCTATGTAACAGAAGATGGTGCCGAAACTGATCTGGACCTGGGTCATTATGAGCGTTTTTTGGGCATCAGTACTACACAGGCCAATAATATTACCACCGGACGTATTTATCATAACGTAATTACGGCAGAGCGGCAGGGTAAATTTTTGGGTAAAACTGTGCAGGTAGTGCCGCACATCACCGATGAAATAAAGCGCAATGTTTACCTGTTGGGTGAAACAGGCGAGTATGACTTTGTCATTACCGAGATTGGTGGCTGTGTGGGTGATATTGAATCCCTTCCTTTTATAGAAGCTGTAAGGCAGGTTAAGTGGGAAGTAGGGCAGAATAACTTCCTGGTTATTCACCTGACCCTGATACCTTATCTAAAATCTGCCGGCGAGCTGAAGACCAAACCTACCCAGCATTCTGTAAAGCAACTGCTGGAAGCCGGCATCCAGCCAGATATTCTTGTTTGCCGTTCGGAGCATCACCTGCCCATTGAAATACGCAAGAAGCTGGCACTTTTCTGCAACGTAAACATTAATTCAGTTATTGAAGCACGAGACGCAGAGAGCATCTACGATGTTCCATTGCTGATGCTGAAGGAAAAGCTGGACGAAAGGGTGCTCTCAAAACTTAGAATGCCCCATAAACAGGAACCGGCGATTGAGCACTGGAAAGAATTCTTGGGCAAGCTCAAGAACCCAACCAGCGATGTTACCATTGGCCTGATCGGCAAGTATGTGGAGCTGCCCGATGCCTATAAATCCATCATAGAATCCTTTACACATGCGGGTGCCCATAACGAGTGCAGGGTTCATTTAAGGCTTATCCACTCAGAGGAGATTACCGCTGAAAATGCTCACCAGCTGCTGGGCCATCTGCATGGCATTCTGGTAGCCCCTGGTTTTGGCGACCGGGGTATTGAAGGTAAGATCCAGACCGTACGCTTTGCACGGGAACGTAACATTCCATTCCTGGGTATTTGCCTGGGCATGCAGGTAGCCGTGGTAGAATTCGCGCGCAATGTCTTAGGGCTGGAGGGCGCTAATTCTACAGAAATGAATAAGGAAACGCCACACCCGGTCATTGCATTGATGGAAGATCAGAAAAATGTAAAGGAAATGGGTGGAACCATGCGTCTGGGCACTTACACCTGCGATTTGCGCAAGGGCAGCAAAGCAGCCCAGGCCTATGGCAAAAACAGAATATTAGAACGTCACCGCCATCGCTACGAGTTCAACAACCAGTACCTGAAAGATTTTGAAAAAGCAGGCATGCTTGCAAGCGGCACTAATCCCGAAACAGGCCTGGTAGAAATGATTGAGCTGAAAGATCACCCCTGGTTTGTGGGCGGGCAATTTCACCCTGAATTAAAAAGCAGAGTACTGACCCCCCATCCGCTGTTTGTGCGCTTTGTAAAAGCTGCACAGGAATACAGCCAAAAGAAATAAAAAGACCAAGCAAAAGAAATAATGGATAAAGATAAAGTAACCGGTCTGGTGCTGATTAGTATACTGTTTTTGGTATACATGTACTTTTTTGCCCCGGAACCCCCACAGGAGACTGTACAGGACCAAACCGCTGCTCCTGCTGCTCAGGTAACTCCTGAAGGCGCCGATACTGTTGCTGCCCAGCAGGCAACAACGCCAGACTCTGTAAGGCAGGCCCAGCTGAACCAGCAGTGGGGAGATTTTGCGGCTGGCATGCAGGGTGAAGCGCAGGAAGTAGTTCTGGAAAACGAGTTAGTGCGCATAGCTTTCAGCACGCAAGGCGGCGTTGTAAAAAGTGTACTGCTCAAGGAATACAAGACCTACCACCAGGAGCCCCTCTACCTGATAGATGAAGAGAACAGCTCGTTTAGCCTGGAGGCTGCTACCAGTAAGGGTAAGCTAAATCTATACGATCTTTATTATACTGCAGAAACCAGCACCACTGAGGCAGGTAAACAAATTACTTTTAGCCTACCCCTGGCCAATGGTGCGCAGGTACAGCATATTTACACGCTGCCTGCAGACAGCTATACGCTGCAATACAGGATCGCAACCGCAGGTCTGGACAAGCAGCTGCAAAACCAGCAACTGACTTACCGCTGGCAGCAAAACATGCGCAATCTTGAACGCGACATTGAAGAAAGCCGCACCCGCAGCACCATCAATTATTATACTGCTGAGGAAGATTACGACTACCTGAGCCGGCATACGGAAGGCAGAGAAGAGGCCCAGCTGGAGGAACCGATTAAATGGGTAACCATAAATCACCGATTCTTTACCGCAGGCATTATTGCAAAGAACGCTTTCCCGAGTGGTGCCGTATCTGCTGATGTTCCGGAAGGTGATACAACCTTCGTGAAGCATAACGACATTCGCCTGCAATTATCAGATAGTGTAGCACAGGCCGGCGGCCAGTTCACCTATTTCTTTGGTCCCAACAACTATTACCTGCTCAACGATGTAGCTGATGGATTCGGTAAAAATGTTGACCTTGGTTATTTCTTCCTGCGCCCCATTAATAAGTGGCTTATCATTCCGGTATTCCATTTTCTGGAGCAGTTTATCAGCAATTATGGCATCATTATCCTGCTGCTGGTAATCTTTATTAAGATGCTGCTTTTCCCGCTTACCTATAAGTCATATATCGGTATGGCTAAAATGCGGGTGCTGAAGCCGCAAATTGATGAACTCAAGGAGAAGCATGGCGATGACCCCATGCGCATGCAGCAGGAACAGATGAAGCTCTATTCACAATTGGGCATCAACCCTATCAGCGGGTGCCTGCCCATGCTGCTGCAGATGCCTATTTTGTTTGCCATGTTCTATTTCTTCCCCAACTCGATAGAACTGCGCCAGGAGAGCTTCCTCTGGGCCGACGACCTCTCGACCTACGACAGCATTGTAACACTGCCGTTTGAAATTCCATTCTATGGCGACCACGTAAGTTTGTTCACCCTGCTGATGACGATATCTACCATTGTGTACACCTATCGTAACCAGCAGATGTCGGCAGCGGTACAGGGGCCTATGAAAACCCTGAGCTACCTGATGCCTATCACCTTCCTGTTTTTCCTGAACTCTTTCCCTGCAGCGCTTACTTATTACTACTTTGTATCTAACGTAGTAACCTTTGGCCAGCAAGATCTGATCCGTCGTTTTGTGAATGATGATAAGATTCTTGCCATTCTGGAGCGTAATCGCCTTAAGAATAAAGATAAGAAAAAGGGTGGGTTCCAGGCCCGGCTCGAGGAAGCCCTCAGAGCAGGACAGGAAACACAGAAGAACAGAGAATTGCAGACCAAGAAGCCAAAAACCAAAAAATAAGATAGTACATAAAAAGCCCTGGCAATGCCAGGGCTTTCTTTTTTGTGGTATCGCTGCTTTAATTACATTCTACCATTTCACCTTTCATGCGTTGGCGGTAAAGCTTAAAGTTTTCATCGTCGAAGCAGACCAGGCGCACCTCCTCTACTTCGGAAACTTCATGATCCTCTAACAAGCTGCGCAAAATACCCAGTGCAATTTCAGCAGCATCTTCTTTAGGAAAGCCATAAACGCCTGTGCTAATATTTGGAAAGGCAACGGTTTTAAGCTTGTTTTCATGCGCCAGCTCCAGACTGTTGCGGTAACAATCTGCCAGTAATTTAGCTTCACCTTTACCGCCTCCTTTCCAGACAGGGCCTGCAGTGTGTATAATATAGCGTGCCGGCAGTTTACCAGCAGTGGTGAGTACCGCTTCTCCGGTCTTGATACCCTTGCCGCCGCGCTCTGCTACTATCTTTTTACAGGCTTCTCCTATCTCCGGACCACCCGCCTTATGAATGGCACCATCTACCCCGCCGCCACCCTGCAAAGCCGTGTTGGCTGCATTCACGATGGCATCCACCTTCTGTTTAGTGATATCTCCCTGTATTAAGACCAGTCGCGCCATTAGAGCGTATTCAAAAGTTTGTTAGATAATCTTTTGCCGTACACCCGCTGGTATTCTACCTTTCTTTCAATAGCTTCGGTAAGAGGGCCTGCAAAATTATATTCAAGCATATCATTTATATCCGTAAGCCCGCCGGGGCTGAAGATGTTTGTCTCCATTAGCTTCTTACCGGCAATATCAAGCCCACAGAGAAATACGCCATCCTGCACCAGTTTTGGCCTTACTTTTTCTGCCAGCTCACGCACTTCTGCCGTTATCTTGGCTTTCTTTATTTTACCACCGGCAGAAACATTGCTGCGGGCATCACCGGAATCATTGAAACGGTGCATAGCTGCCACTTTACCTTCGGACTCAAATATTTGGCCATTCATCATAAACAGCCGGATATCTCCTTCTGCTGCTTCCGGCAAATATTCCTGTACAATAATGTAGCCATCGCGCAGGTTAGCTTCAATCATGGAATTTAGATTGGCTTCATTTTTTTCATTCACCAGAAATACCCCCTGACCGCCAGATCCCTGAAGCGGCTTCATGACAACACCTTTTTTCTTTTGCTGCTGATAAAAGTCTTTGATTTCCTTTGGATCCCGTGATATGACGGTGCGTGGCCTTACGTCTTCCGGAAATTGCTGAAAGTACATTTTATTCACACTGTCCGACAGTGTAAATGGATCATTCAGCACAATTACTCCTTCCTGCGTGGCAACCTGGCCGAAAACAGCGCCGGCAGTCTGTGCCCACTGAGCCCCTTGCTGCTTAGAAGGGTCATTTCGTACAAACAGTACATCCAGGTCCGGGCCTGCTACAGTAATCGGTTGTACTTTATTCTTGATACTCCCGAGAATATCCTGCATGTATTCTTCCTGAGTTTTATAATTCTTATTGGGTGCTACATAGGCATGGGCGCCCATATGTCCATCGGCCTGATACGCCATAGAACGCACGTCAGTCAGGAATACCTCGTGGCCCTTGTTATGCATATGATGTGCCATAAGCACCGTGGTGTTGCGTTCATACTCGGTTGCAACATCGTCTAAAACAAAAAGTATTTTCATAAATGTAAAAATTTCAGATCCTAATTCAGGAGCGACAACACGTCGGCCTTGGTTTGTAATTTTTTAAGTCTTTCCATGCTTTCCGGATTGCTGAAATACCGGGGTATAATGGGGGCTGGTTTTAATATTTTTCTTTGAATCAATTCGTCTATGATGGGCAGATAATCCTGCCGTATCTTACCAATCAGCAGGGGCTGTAATTCTTTGCCCTGGGCCAGGTGGTCCAGCAGGTGCAAAAGACCACGCAGATATACAGCATCCTTGGTCATGCCACCGCCGCGGTATACCCTTTCGGAAATACTATACGCAGCATAGGCAGAAAAACCCTTATCCTTGTGGAGCACCCTGAATGTTTCAGTAAAGTCTGCATTGTCGAGCATACTATCCACGGCCACTACCCTGCCGGCAAGGGTCCGGAGGCGTCCCAGGGTTAAACCTCCTACCAGATATTCAGCCAGAACGGCCAAGCCTTCCTGCAGATCTTCGTAGCCGGGTGAGCCTACATACATCTGGTGAAGGGGCTGTGCCTTCCCGTTGTAGTAGGTAAGTACATGGGTGCCTACTTCATGCTGAATAAGGGCCTGTGCCCGTTTTGGTGTAGTGGTAAAGTTCTCTCCTACCAGCAGTTGTCCGCTTGACACCATGAGGCCCGTAATATCTTTTCGAATGGTTACAGTTGCATCCATGGCAGGGTACTGTTGCCGCATCCAGTCAATTTCCTGTCTGGCCATTTCTGCAAATGCTTCTGTGCTGATATGTTCAGGAACGGCAGGATTATTGTCTTCATCATCTGTATTGCCTGCATCTTCCTCATGGCTCAGGATCTGGTTAGCTTTTGCTAAAAGATCATCTTCCACACCGCCAAAAACCTGAATGCTTGAAAGGTGAAAATCTCTGGTATTCCGTTCTTCCAGCATGTTAAGCAGGCGATCCAGCTCCTTTCGTTTATCCCTGAAAATAAAAGCCAGGGTAGGGTCATCCAGTGATTCTATGGGTACCTGGTATAACCGCCTTTTCAGCAGCTCCGGATCTACTGGTATAAGGCGGTATAAGAAAGTGGGTGTCTGGTGAAAGCCACTTTTTTTAAACTGCTCCCAGGCTTCGTTGTGATTTACTACTGAGGTAAGGAGCAGGAAATCGAAGCTTTTACTGATCGCCACCAGCTCCTGGTCTATTTTCCAGGCCAGGTCACCGACCTTATGCCGCCCCAGACTGTGGTAGTGGCCTACCTCCATTTTTGTCTGTACCCGCACAAAGTCAAAGAAGAATTTGCGTAAGGCTGTAGACAGTTCCCGCCTGAACTGCCGGTAAATCATGGGGTAAAGCCGATCTGTAGCCGGGCTTCTGTAAAAAGGGCTTATCTGCATGCCCAGTGCCCGAATTGTTTCTTCTTCCAGCATGTCTCGGGGCAGCAGGGGCTGATATGCTTTAGGAAACTGCCCCTTTGTTTCTACCTGCTGAACAATGGAGAGCGGAAATTCATAAAGCTCCTTTTGCAGGGTGCTTAAGAATTGTTGGTTGGTATCGTCTGCACTCACCAGTACAAACCCCTGCTGGCTGGTAGATTGCCAGACTTCCAGCAACAGAAAAGCACCAAACCGTTTCCGCATACTTTCTGCCAGCTCACATAAAAACTCCTCTACGATCGGCCCATCTTTTTGCTGCATAAGCACATAGGCCGCCTGGGTTGTGAGCAGGGTAGATTCAGGTGATTTCTTTACACCTTTAGGTATTCTGTAGATACATAGAAAGGGTACTGGCCGGTCAATATGAATGATACTTTCGCCCGGCAACACTTCATGTACGCCCTTATCTTCCTTTATCTCATTAATAATATTTTTTACCTGATCACTTGTTACTGCTATCATGTATCCTGATTCTGTCTTCCATTGTTCTGGCTTTCTCAAGTACGGTCCTTTCTGTAGACCTGAGCGCTAAGCCGATAAGGTTAAGATGTTCTTCATCCAGTTCGTTGGTCCATTCATCCATAAAGGTTTTCTTAAACTCAATGGAAATAGCACAGGCTTTATCACCAAAGCGCTCATGAATCCAGTGCATAAAGTGGCCTCCTTCAAACTTTACGTTTTCACGGATGTCGGGTTTTTCAAAGCCTTTCCAGGCTTTTATATAACTACTGGTAAAGGTGTCGATGACTGGTCGCCACTTTTCCAGGTTCATATTTCCCAGTCCCAGGTTAATTTCGGGATTCTGTTCAGGATCGGCAGGCTGTGACTGAGGTCCTCCTCTGCGGTGATTATAACTGTGCAGGTCGTATATAATGACGAACCCGTGGTGATCTATGATCTCCTGCAGGTACTCTTCTACCACCGCATAGAAATTATCATATTTCAGTAATGATTCCTGCACTTCATCCTGCGGCAAAGATTCCCGCCACACATGCAGTCCCCAGGCATCTTCTGGTTTCAGGTAAATGGCTTTGTTCCGGCTTCTGTTTAGGTCTACCTCGAAGCGTGAATAATTGCCAACAATATTATCTGGAAATATTGCCGCCAGCGCACCTGTATAAGGATCTTCTTCTCGAAGGCGCTGCTTGGCAGACAAGTTTATGTATGCATTTAAAACGGGTCTGATTAAATGACCATTGTGAATAGCAGTGACGACCAGCGGCCCTTCCCCACCAGAGAGATTAAAAAATGATTGATACATATAAAGATTGGTTGGGTTCTAGGGATAGAACAAGCCAGCACCAGTTTAGTTAGTTTATGGCTGATAATTGTCGCTTTCGTCTATGTTTTTCTGGGTTTTCCACTGCCAGGAATCCAGATTTAGGGCAAGTAAATGGCCTTGTCTGGGGTTTTTCTTATAGACACACCCAGCATCGAGGCTTAAATGCAATGCTGTATCTGCACGAAGCGTAAGCTCAATCTGCTCAAGATCGGTGGGAGAATGCCCGTGCAATACTCTTTTACCAGCAGTTTTTTCAAGATCAACCCTGTAATCACGAATGTTGACCAGGGTATCAGCAGGGATGAAAGGATCATCCGCAGAGAAATCGAAGCCTGCGTGAACCAGCAACCAGTCATGTTGGGAATAATACCAGTCCAGCCTGTTAAAAAAATGAATATAATGCTCGGGAATCTCTGCCGGATGAGCTGCATTAAAATTCTGAAGAAAGGTTAAACCACCCTTTTCACGTAAAGTGGTAAGGCTTGTTGTTCCCTCCAGTACATTCAGAATTTCCTGCTCATGATTACCCCGGAGCATGTGCAGCTCAAAACCAGCTGCCTGTAATTGCATCAGATAATCCAGCACGGCTTTGCTGAAGGGGCCTTTACTAATATAATCACCCAGCAAAAAAAGGGTATCCCGGGCCTGTAATTTTATTTGTTGCTCCAGTAATGCTTTAAATGAGTGAAAGCAGCCATGAATATCAGTAATTACCCAGCGACTCATCCATTAACAGAGGTTCTAACCGATGGCTGTCGTAACTGGGCATTCATAGGCTGTGGTTGATGATCCTGCGTCTGATGATGGTTTTTAACTTGATTTTGGGCATGTTCATCTGCCAGCAACAATTCTTCAAAACCACTTACACCACCGGAAACAACAAACTTCATGACATCGGCGCTGGGCAGATTTAGAATCGTTACCCGATCAACAGGCACTATGTAGAAGTTGCCCGAAAAGTTATATGAATGGGGCAGGTACACTGCCACCAGCCCCTCGTGGCCAATGATGCTCATGTCCTCCTGGGTAAGAAAACCCATCTTATAGAGTTTGCTCCCTGGTTCCATTTCTACTAACACCGGTTGGCTGAATTTCTTCTTATCCCCTACAAATGCGTCTAATAAATCTTTGATACTGGAATAAATCAGGCTTACAAAGGGCAAGCGCATGATCATTTCTTCCATTAACTCAAAAATCGGTTTTGCTATAAAAGATGAAGCCAGATACCCAATACCGATAATAATGGCGGTGACAATGATCAACCCCAGGCCCGGAAAATTAACAGGAATCAGACTATCAATCCAGGAGAGGGTAACAATAATGATATATACGGTAAGGGCAATCGGCACCAGAATAACCAGCCCCCTTAAAAAAAAGTAGAGTAACCGCTTAGTAGTAAATTTGCTCATAGTTTTGAAAAAATGCCAAATGGCAAAGGGCTAGTATGCATCATAGCAATGATACATACTTCATTACGCAAAAACTGTTTCTTTTGATATGTATAATTGTATTTTTAAAGAAAAAGCCTCACCAAATGGCAAGGCTTATAATCACAAATTAATATTTCTGTAGTTGCAGGACTACTCTTCCATGGTGATGGCTGACTTCTGCTGAGGCACCACAACTTCTGTAGTCTCTTCTTTACCAGGTATTACTGACTCTTCTTCTGCTTCATTCCCAACTTTAATGCCCATGAAGGACATAAAGCCGAGGCCCATCAAACCAGTGATCAGCATGGTAATGCCCAGTCCTTTAAGACCGTCTGGTACATTAGAGTATTTAAGACGCTCACGAATGGCAGCCAGGGCAATAATGGCCAGGAACCAGCCTATGCCGGAGGCAAAACCAAATACTACAGCTTCGCTCAGTAAATAATCACGCTGTACCATAAACAGGGAAGATCCCAGAATAGCACAGTTTACCGCAATTAGTGGAAGGAAAATTCCCAGTGAACCATAAAGGGCCGGAGAAAACTTCTCGATCACCATCTCTACCAGCTGCACAATGGCTGCTATAATAGCAATGAACATAATGAACTGTAGAAAGCTCAGATCAACCTCTGCAAAGCCAGCATTTAACCAGGTTAAAGCACCCTCTTTCAGTACATACTCCTGCAGCAGCCAGTTAGCCGGTACAGTGATGGTAAGTACGAAGATTACAGCCAGACCAAGACCAAAGGCAGTGGTTACTTTTTTAGATACGGCCAGAAAAGAGCACATACCCAAAAAGTAGGCAAAAATCATGTTTTCTATAAAGATGGCTCTTACGCCTAAGTTAATCAGATCCATAGTTGCTTATTTTTCTACGTAACCAGTTTTAGTTCTTTGCACCCAGATAATGATGCCTAAAATCATGAAGGCACCAACAGGGGTTACCATCAGACCGTTGTTAGGGAACTTATCCAAACCTATAGCATTGAACACTTCATACCCAAATACCGAGCCTGCACCAAACAGCTCCCGGAAGAAAGCTACTGCAAGAATAATCCAGGCATAACCAAAGCCGCTGCCTAAACCATCCAGTACAGAGTCGTAAGGCTTGTTACCCATGGCAAAAGCCTCCAGTCGACCCATTACAATACAGTTGGTGATAATCAACCCTACGAATACGGAAAGCATTCTGGAAACATCAAATAGATAGGCTTTCAGCACCTGGTCTACCAGAATTACCAGAGAGGCCACAACCGCCAGCTGCACAATAATGCGGATACGGTTAGGAATGATGTTCCTCATCAGGGAAATGATCAGGTTTGAGAACACAACTACCGCCACCACGGCAATGGCCATAACAAAGGTTGGTCTCATTTGTGTGGTAACCGCCAGTGCCGAACAGATACCCAATACCTGAACGGTAATGGGGTTGTCGTCATTTAAGGGGTCTGAGAGCAGCTTTTTGCGGCGCTTGGACAAATAAGCTTCTGCGGGCTTTTTGGCTACCTTTATTTCTTGTTTTTCAGCTGTTTCTGTACTCATAATTACTGAATCTCATTTTTTTCATCAATCATTTGAGTTTCATTCTCCTTCACTTCTTCTACCTGTTTACCCTCTTCAATAGCACCCTTATCGGCAGTACTGATGGTTTTAAAATAGTTAGAATAATACTTGAAGTATTTCAGGAGCATGTCATTTACCCCATTGGCCGTCATGGTAGAACCTGACATGCCATCTACATGGTAATCGTCATAAATCGATGGATCACCTGCTTCACCCTTCACCATCTGGATAGATACCAGCTCCCCTACATCACTGTAAATCTTTTTACCGATGTAACGGTTCTGTACTTCACCATCGGTGATACGGGCACCCAAACCAGGCGTTTCTCCTTTGTGGTCGAAGCGTACACCGCGGATGGTTACCAGGTCTTTTTCCAGGGCAACAAAGCCCCAGATACGATCCCAAAGACCATTACCAAAAACAGGGATTATATAGGAATCAACCTCTTCACCATTTTCTCCTTTGAAAAGAAAAACAGGGAAAAGACGCTCCTGGGGAGACTTTTTAAACTCTTTACCAACGTCAATCTGCTCGGCGATTACAGCAGTGCCGTTATCCAGCTCGCCTACTACATCGCCATCGATATCAATCACTAAAGAGGTAATACGCTCATCCCAAATTTTGTTCACGTCATCGCCTTCCTTAATCTCCATAACGGAGCTCAGAATCTTGGAACGTGTATCTAATTTCACTGCCTGTTGCTGCGGTTCACGCAAGCCAACAGCCGCAAAAGCCAGCAAACCTCCCAATATTACGGTCAGTACTGTGGCGAATCCTATTACATATGCATTAGACTGTCGCACGGGCTACTCGTTTTAGTCGTCTTCTTTTATTGGCTTCTACTACATAATGGTCAATGAGCGGAGCCATCACGTTCATCAACAATACAGCCAGCATCACTCCTTCTGGATATGCTGGGTTAAACACCCGAATGATCACCGTAACCACCCCTATCAGGAAACCATATATCCATTTGCCTGTCTCGGTATGTGCAGCAGACACAGGGTCTGTTACCATAAATACTGCGGCAAAGGTTAGTCCACCTGTTAATAAGTGGTAATAAGCAGGCCATTCCATGTACGTATTAACAGCCACTACATTATTAAGCAGGGCCATGGCCAATGCACCTAACATGGTACTCAGCATCAGCTTATAGCTTCCTACACCGGTAAGGATAAGAATAAAGGCACCCACCAGCAGCATCAGATCAGAAGAGGCGCCGATGGAATCGGGATATGCACCCAGGAACAGGTTCCATGGTTCATAAAGTCCTCCGTTTTGACTAAACCAACTGGCATCCAGGGAAGCCACGACCGATTCTCTGTCTATATTTGCTTGTGCTGCTACTGCCAGCGGTGTAGCGCCAGTGTAACCTTCTACTGCAATCTTATCGCCATAGTAGGTCCATACATCACCGGAAATATCAGTTGGATAAGCAAAATAAAGAAATGCACGGGCTGTCATGGCAACGTTTAACACGTTCATTCCAGTTCCGCCAAATACTTCTTTTGCAATGACTACAGAAAATACTGTTGCCAGGGCAACCTGCCAGAGCGGAATGGTTACCGGCATGATGAGCGGAATCAGCATTCCTGTAACCAGGAAGCCTTCGTTAATGGGGTGTTTTCTGATAACTGCAAACACAACTTCAACGATACCACCCGCGATGTAGGCAACCAGTACAATTGGCATTACCAGTTTAGTGCCAAGCCAAACAGACTTCCAGAACTCAGGCTCCTCACCTACTGCCAAGTAGTGCTGGTATCCCATATTCCAGATACCAAAAAGCAGGCAGGGAATCATGGCTATAACCACCGTCATCATGAAACGCTTCAGGTTATTGGCGTCCCTGATCTGAGCGCCTTTAGCGCCTGTAACGTGGTTGGGAGTAAACAGAAAAGTTTCGTTTGCCTCAAAGAGGTAATAGAACTTCTCGTATTTTCCGCCCTTTTCAAATAATGGCTTCTGTTTATCTAATATGTCGCGTAATGCTTTCATTAGCTATATTGCATTAGGGTAAGTCCTTCTCTCAGTATGGCCTGCACATCGTGCTTCGACACGTCTATAAATTCGCACAGGGCCATGTCCTCTTCAATCACTTCATAAATGCCCAGTTGCTCCATGCCATCATAATCCTCTGCCATGATAGATTTGAGCAAAAATTCTGGAAAGATATCCATGGGCAGCACACTGTCAAAAGCGCCTGTCTGAACAAAGGCACGCTCTTCTCCCTGTAAGTTTGTATCTATTACAAAAGGCTTGTTCCTTCTCATGAAAGACAGGAGGCCAAAGGCACGATGGTAGCTAAATTTATCGGCACTTGGTTTAAGCCAGCCCAGGAATTCGTAATGATTTCCTTCCGGTAAAACAGTCACCATGTTATCGTGGAATCCTAAATATCCCTTGAGCCCCACATTGGATCCGGTGAGTGCATTGCCACTTACATACCTGACATTGTCCTGCTTTACGCGACCAGACACCAGTCTTTCGATCTGCGCACCAGCCCAGGTTTTAATATATTGTGGGTCTTTGACTTCTGAGCCAACCAGGGCAACCAGCTTGGAGCTGTCATAGCGGCCGTCCATTATTAACTTGCCGATAAGTGCTACACCATAAGGGTTTATGGTCCAGACAATATCCCCTTTGTTAATCGGATCTACATGATGAATTTGTACTCCGACATTGCCCGCAGGGTGCTTGCCGCTAAACCGATGCAGGGTAGCACCCTTCACTGCAGCAAAAGCCTGAGAAATCTCAGCATCTGCATTGAGCCCAAGGTGAACTGCACCATCGGTTAATTTCCTGAGTACATCGATACCAGCCTGAAAATAACGCTCCTGCCCCTTGAGGATAAAGTCATAATCCGGCGCCAGCGGATGCGTATCGAAAGTAGAAATAAAGATGCTCTTGGGAGCAACATCCGGACTGGCAATGATGCCATAAGGACGTTGTACAAGATGCGGCCATACCCCACTTTTCGTTAGTAATTCCACCACATCTTCGCGCTGCATGCTTGCCAGATCGGCAGCAGACATCTTGGGAAACTCTTCATAAACCACCTCTCTATCGGCCAGAATGCGGATTTCGAGGAGTTTGCGCTTGGTACCCCGTACTACCTCTGCAATTTCGCCACTTACAGGTGCTGCAAATTGCACCCTTGGGTTAGCTTTATCCTGCATGATGGGAGTACCAGCCTTAACGATATCGCCTTCTTTTACCAAGACTTTTGGCCGTTGAATACCAAAGAAATCGGTGGGTTTGATCGCGAAGGTTTCGGGCATTACCTCGCCAGCTACTTTCAGATCTGCTCGGCCGGCCAGGTTGATGGTAAAGCCTTTTCTCAGCTTAATGACTTTCGACATTGTATACTTATTAACCCGTAAAACGCTGCAAAATTAGTAAAAAAAGCGATAATAAAAACATAGAACGCGTCTTAAATGGAGCGCTTTCATATAGTTTTACCCATACTAGGCCTCCTGCTGCTGGCATTGGCTGGCGATATATCCGGCAACCCGCTCCATCAGCCACATAGGGGTCGATGTTGCTCCACAGATTCCAACACTCCGGGCACCTTCTAACCAGGCTATATCTATCTCAGATTCGTTTTCTACAAAATAACTTTGCGGATTATACTGCTTACAAACTGCATAGAGTGCTTTGCCATTTGAGCTTTTTCTACCACTGACAAATAAAATTACATCATGCTCCTGAGCAAATCGCATAAGCTGTGGCTCACGGTTGCTTACCTGGCGGCAGATACTGTCGTTGGCATTAAAGTCCTGCATTGTTAAGATTGCGCCCTGACGAGCCTCCTGCAGGCGCTTTTCAATTAATTCCTTTACCAGGTAAAAACCTTTGGTACTTTTCGTGGTCTGGCTGAAAAGCGAAACGGGGCGGCTATAATCAATAGCATCCAGATCTTCCGGTCCGGTTACAACGATGGCCTCGCCACAAGTCTGGCCGGTTAGGCCAATTACTTCAGCATGCCCTTTTTGTCCGTAAATAACGATCTGGCCTTCGGCTTCCTGCATTTTATCGAAAGCATGCTTTACCCTGTTCTGCAGCTTCAGCACCACCGGGCAGGAGGCATCTATAAGCTCAAGGTTATTTTCCATGGCCAGCTGATAAGTTTCAGGTGGTTCTCCATGGGCCCTGATCAGCACTTTGCAGTCACGTAACGCTTTCAGGTCTTCCCGGTTAATTACCCGTAAGCCTTTATCATACAGGCGTTTTACCTCCATATCGTTGTGAACTATGTCACCCAGACAATAAAGGTTGCCATTTTCTGATATTTCGTCTTCTGCCATCTGAATGGCGAATTCTACTCCAAAGCAATAGCCCGAGTTTTTATCGATCGTTACGTTCATGTTCTTTTTTGAAATTCCTCCTGATTGATATGTTCACGTGCCATATCCAGAATCATACTTACCTGTTCTTCCATGGTGGTGTGAGTTGTATCGATCACAAAAGCATCATTTGCCTTCCTTAAGGGACTTTCGGTCCGTGTAGTGTCGATATGATCACGCTTGGCGAGATTATCCTTTACAACGTCTAATTCAACAAGCTGTTTTTTATCCAGTAACTCCCGCTGGCGGCGGGCGGCTCTTTCGTTAAAATCTGCCGTCATAAATATCTTTAGTTCTGCATCCGGAAAAACGGTAGTGCCAATATCGCGTCCATCCATGACCACACCTTTCTTTTTGCCCATTTTCCGCTGCAGCTCTACCATGCAGGAACGCACCCGAGGCAGTGTACTCACCTCGCTCACTCCTTCAGAAACCGTCATGCTCCTGATCTCTTTTTCTACATTTAAACCATTAAGATAGGTTTCGTTATCGCCAGACCTGGGGTTGTAATGAAATTCTATACCAATATTTTTGAGCGCTTCTTCTACGGCTCTGGGATTTGTGTGGTTAACAAAGTTTTGTTGAAAAAAATAAGTCACTGCCCGGTACATGGCCCCGGTATCAATATAGGCGTAGTTTAATTGGGCAGCTACTCTTTTAGCCGTGGAGCTTTTTCCACAGGCAGAATAACCGTCTATTGCAATAACAATTTTCTTCATTGGTACTGGATTATGGGCAGTTTACCATGCCATTAACAATCTTTGGTTGGGCAAGGTATAGGGCCACGCTTTGGCTGTTTACGCCCTTTATTTGTACTTTGGCAACTGCCTAGCACCAGGCTAAACGCTAAAATCAGGTATATGATATTCTTCAGGCCTCTTTTCAAAATCGTAATGAGCGTTAAATTGTTGCAAATATAAAAATAACTTGACTGCGGAGATGGTTCCGGCAACTTTTTCATGAAATGACTAACAACATTACTATAATCGAAGGTCAGCTTGTAGCTATTAAGCAAAGAAAGACCTATGCTGTTCACATTCATATACAAAACGGTAAAATAAGCCGCATAATTCCTGTCGATTCAGCCCCTGAGCGTTATATTTTGCCCCCTTTTGTAGATGCCCATGTGCATATAGAAAGCGCCATGCTAACGCCTGCAAGCTTTGCACGCCTGGCTGTAGTTCATGGCACCGGCGCCACAGTATCCGATCCGCATGAGATCGGTAATGTACTGGGAGTGGAGGGCGTACGCTATATGATCGACAATGGTCGGGAAGTTCCTTTTTATTTTTGCTTTGGTGCCCCCTCCTGCGTGCCCGCTACCCCTTTTGAAACAGCTGGCGCTACTATTGGACCCCGGGAGGTGGAAAAGCTTCTGGAGGACGATGCCATTGGCTATCTGGCTGAAATGATGAACTGGCCCGGTGTGCTTAACCAGGATCAGGAGGTAATGGAGAAAATAGCTATCGCTAAAAAACTTGGAAAGCCGGTGGATGGCCATGCCCCGGGCTTGCATAATGTTCAGGCAAGGCAATATGCCGCGGCAGGCATCAGTACTGATCATGAATGCTTTACAGCTGCAGAGGCGCTGGATAAACTGGCCTGCGGTATGAAAATACTAATAAGAGAAGGCAGCGCAGCCCGTAATTTCGATGCTCTATCCCCGCTGCTCCATGAACATTACCAGCACATGATGTTCTGCTCTGATGACAAACATCCTGACAGCCTGGTAGACGGCCATATCGATGCACTGGTACGGCGTGCTGTAACTCAGGGCATAGATGTTTACAAGGTTCTGGAAGCGGCCTGCCTAAATCCTGTAGCGCATTATCGCATTCCCATGGGGCAGCTTAGCGAAGGTGATCCGGCAGATTTTATTGTTGTGAATAACCTGGAAGAGTTTAGTGTACTGGAAACCTGGCTAAAAGGTAAGTTGGTAGCCAGGGATGGCAGGACACTTATTGATCACCTGCCTTCTGCCACCCCCAACAATTTCAGTGTAAAACCTCTCGCGGAGAACGCATTGGTGCTTAAGGCAGAGGGAGATCAGGTTAAAGTTATACAGGCGCTGGACGGACAGCTGATCACTGAGTCATTTACAGAAAGCACCAAAATAGTTGCAGGAAATGCTGTAAGTGACGTAGCGAAGGATATTTTAAAACTGGTCGTGGTGAATCGATATGCTGAAGCACCACCTGCTATTGCTTTTATCAGAGGATTTGGATTGAGTGAAGGTGCCATTGCTTCCAGTGTTGCCCATGATAGTCATAACCTGATCGCTGTAGGTACAGATGATGTTTCCATAACACAGGCCCTTAACTTATTGATTGAGCACAAAGGTGGCGTTGCTGCGGTAAGCACAAACCAGCAAACCATATTGCCCCTGCCCATTGCCGGTCTTATGTCTGATGCCGATGGTTACGAAGTTGCACGCCGGTACAGTGAGCTGGATAGAATCGCTAAACAAATGGGCAGCTCTCTGGGCGCACCTTTCATGACCTTAAGTTTTATGGCCCTGCTGGTAATTCCGGCTTTAAAACTGAGCGATAAAGGCTTGTTTGATGGTGAGAATTTTGCCTTCATGCCAGTATTTACTTCAGCCTAAAACAAAAAAGCGGAAGAGAATCACCTCTTCCGCTTCTATTTAAGAAATAGTTATACTTATTAATTCACTACCAGAATTGCATCTGCATTACCATCAGGATCGCTCTTAACGGTACCACCAGTTCTTCTTGCACCGTTGGTTAACAAAAGGATACCGGCAGCATGCGGAGCAGCCATAGAAGTTCCACTGATCGTATTGTACCCACCATCTTTCCAGGTAGATTTAATGCTCACACCAGGTGCACAATAGTCAACCGGAGGGCTATTAAAGTTTGAGAAATAAGCAAAGGTATCATTACTATCCATTGCTGATATAGTAACAATGTTAGCGCCATTGGCACGAGCTGGTGAGTGTAGGTTTGAGTCTTCTGACTCGTTACCAGCAGCAAGGCTGAATAAAATACCTTTGTTTGATGCTTTAACAACAGCATCATCCAGTGCCTGAGACACCGGTCCGCCAAGGCTCATGTTGGCAACATCACCTGAGCTACCCTTTGCGCCAACCCAATCTACACCTGCAATAACGCCGGAATACGAACCGCTGCCCCGGGAATCTAGTACTTTAACCGGTATAACGGTAGCACCCGCGGCAACACCAATTACGCCAATTTTATTATTAATCGCAGCTATTGTACCTGCCACGTGTGTACCATGTCCGTTGCCATCATCGGGGGCTCCGGCATCTCTGCCGCTGGTAAAGGCATTAAAACCTCTGCTCCCATCTACGTTCAAATCAGCATGATCCAGGTCTATGCCGGAATCAATTACCCATGCCACGTTGGATCCGCTATAAGTCGCACCACCGCCTACACGCGTAATGCCATAAGGAATTACCTGTTCAGCAGTACTACCACCACCGCTGCCAGGCCTTGCAAGGGTGATAATATGATCTTTCTCAATATATTCTACGTTGGGGTCTTTTCTTAAACGGGCAACAGTGGCTTCGTCCATTTTAGCAGCAAACCCAATGACTGAACTACCATATACCTGGTACAGCATATCTTCTTTCAGGCGGGCATTAGCGAACATAGACAAAGCCAGTTCTTTTACAGCTGTTTTACGCTGCGCATAATCTCCAGAAAGATTAAGTCGGCTGTTTACAGCATCATCTTTCAACACAACAATATAGCTTCCATCAACAGCTACAGCCTGGGTTGGATCTTCTACAGGAGCAGCCAGTTCGTTAAATTCAGGTTCCTGCTGACAGGAAGAAAGGCCAAGAATTGCGGCAACCATCAGGGTGGCTCCGCCACGTAAGTAATTGTTCTTCATTAGTTAGAATTGATTATAGTTGGAAATATAACAATGGTAAAAAATCATTATATAGTCAGAACAAAAGTCACAATACAGAAGCTATTTATTCTTCATTATTGTCATTGTGTAGTTCAAAAAAGTCATTATAATCCATTAAATCAAATTTTAATTTAGAAAACAATATGCACCATGAAATATAATTTTCTTTATGAAATTGGCAAATTTTATACCAACGTGGTAACTAAATATATGTTGGGAATTTTAATTGATCTGATAGAAATTTTTTAAATATTATTAGCAGAGCTGCTTTTTTACTACAAACGCTCGCCAAACAAACAAGCGCAAAAACTGTTGATGCTGTATCAAAATCACTTCATCTATTGTATGCCACTTCTCCTCCTTACTATACCTTTCTTCACCTCCATAATGCGTTTATTTTAATGCTGTGCTGTAACTAGGAGCAGGGGATTATAAATGATGGCTTGAACAATCAATAACTCTTTTTAACCTAAATGATCAAATGGAACAACAGGATAACAAAGGCAGAATCGAAGGCTTTCTTGCAGAACTAGGCCGAAAACTGGATCAGCTGATGGACAGGGCCCGGCAAGGTGCCGAAGAAGCAAAAATGTCTGAAAAGCTGGATGAGCTCAAAAACACCAAAGACAGGCTGGAGCATGAACTGCATGAGTTTGTGAAGGACGATGAAAAATGGCGGGAAGTTCAGACACACCTCCAGGGGGCTGCACAGGAATTGAAAAAGGCTTTTGAAACCACCTTTACCCGTAACAAGGCCGAACAAGGAAGTCAGGGCGGAGCCGCACAATCTGGTACCAATACAAGCGAAGGCAACGGCAGCTGGAATAATACAAACGACAACAACCCAGGCAGCCAAAATACCGGCGGAACCAATCCTGGCATGGGCAGCAATCCATTTTAGCACCAGTCCCCCTTCTATTGCAACGACCAACTAAAAGCCCCATCTTTCCAGTGTATACTGTAAGTTGGGGCTTTCCTGCATATGACCTAAATCAAATAATAATTTTGTGCGATATCAGAGTATCGTTAAGCCCTCTGGTATCCATAAATTCTGATCTGTGAGTGAATCAAAAGCCTGAGCCGCATTCAACAGTAAGCTACTGGCCTCATATTGAAGATCTGGCCCATTGATAAACATCACAGTCTTGTCTTTGATGGTATCGATTATTGCATCTTTATTTTCCCAGGCAACAGCCGGGCAACCTAAGCTCCTGCCCAGGCGACCTGATTCAGCAATGGCCTTGCTTACATAATCGGCGCCATGCATTACCACACCCCTGGCGCGTACCAGGTCATTGACACCCAGCTCCATACCATCCATTCGCATGGCCCTGCCAAACTTACCTGAATAAATTTCGGCAGTTAAGAAAAAGCCAAGGCTGCTGGAATTAGAATTTGGCAGATTAGAAAAATTAGCTGCATAAAGATTCCCATTGTTGCGCCCATGGGATACCAGCTCATTGTAAAGCATTTTCTTTTGCTGAAGATCCAGCACCCACATTCGCTCTACGTTAGAGGGCAGGTTATAATCTATGATAGTAAGAATCTGCCTGGTATTGAGTTCATGTGCCTGCTGAAGATTTAAATAGCCGATCATGGCTTTGCGAAAGGTGGCAAAGTCGGGTTTTGCAGCTTCTCCAAAATCAATCTGGTTAAAAAACTGCAGAATAGACTGCTCTGCCATTTGCCTTTTCAGCTCTGAGCCATAATGCTCTGTATTGTCTACTAAATCTGTGTCGCGGCTAAAGGCGTCAAAAGATTTAAAAGACAAAAACGAAGTAGTCAAAAGGGTTAATATTCTCTTCTGCATACCTAGTATTCGGAAGAAGGGCTGCAGAGGTTACAAAAAAAGCCGATGCATAACACCGGCTCTCCATTTGTATAAGACTGAATTTCAGAAATTTCCTGCCAGCAGAAAATCTATGGCACCTGCTTCCTGCAGCAACACAGATTTAGTCAGGTAATCCTGGCTAGGATGATAAATAAACATAAGCGTGCCGTCTGCAACCGTTTTGATAACGTCTTCTGCAATTTCACGCGATACGGCCGGGCATCCAAAGCTGCGGCCCAGTCGGCCCATTGATTTGATGATGGACGTATTTACATAATCGGCACCATGCATTACAATAGCACGGTCCATGGCCTTGTCATTGATGCCCAGCTCCTGCCCTGCCAGACGCAGGCTTAAGCCATGCTTGCCAAAGTAGGTGTTGGCAGTTATATAGAAGCCAAGGCTGCTTTGATAGGATTCAGGAACATTAGAAAAAGCATTTGCCAAATCGTGGCCGCTGTTTTTGCCATGCGCCACCAGATCGTGAAACAAAAGCTTGTGGTTTTTCAGATCAATGATCCACAATCTTTTTTGTACAGAAGGAATGCTGAAGTCTATGAGGGTAAGGATGCCTTTGTCTGAGAGCTTTTTCTGGCTTTTCAAATTGTAATAACCAATCATGGCTTTACGAAACACATCATAGGCAGGTCTTGCCTGCGTGCCATAATCGATGGATTCGTATAATTCGGAGAACCGTTGTTCTGCTAAAAGTAATTTTTCTTCCGGTGTGTTGTTGGCTGCAGATGAAGAAGGAAGAGCTTCGTCAGTACTGGATGAATTTTCTGTTAAGCCGTTACCGGCTACCGCTGCAAATGATAAAAATACTAAGATCAGGGGAAGGACTTTTAGCTTCATGCACTAAGTTGGTTATAGTTTACAACTTTATTATTCTTTCTGCCTCTAAATATACAACCAAGCAGCAGCAGGAGTGGTTCTGTAAAAATACAATTTCCTGCTTACTTTCATCCAATTTAACAGCTTTTTTTACGCTGCAACTTTTACCATAACGCATACTGCGCCATTTCGTGCCCTAAGAGCGGATTATTTTTTTATCATCCATAACATAGATTTTTAAAGGAACCTGTTTAACAAGCCTATCTCTACGTACCTTTGCACCATGAATATTCTATCGGTAGAAAATCTTAGTAAGCAATACCACCAGCGGCAGCTGTTCAACGATATAACCTTTGGCATTGGCCAGGGAGAAAAAGTAGCCCTCATTGGCCGAAATGGCACAGGGAAAAGTACGCTGCTTAAAATTCTGGCCGGCGTAGAAACTGCCGATAAT
Source organism: Cesiribacter sp. (assembly GCA_030147305.1). Taxonomy (GTDB): domain Bacteria; phylum Bacteroidota; class Bacteroidia; order Cytophagales; family Cyclobacteriaceae; genus Cesiribacter. The sequence continues at coordinate 512 of JASLAE010000288.1, read as the reverse complement.
GGTCAGGTAGTGTACCGCAGTGGCACCCACGTGGGCTATTTGCCACAACACCCAAAATTTACAGAAGGCCACAATGTGCGGGAAGCACTCTTCGATAGCAGCAACCCTACCCTTTCAATTCTGGCAGAATATGAATACCTGCTGGAAGTTATCAACGAAAAGCCGGAGCTTAGCGATCGGTTTCAGGACGTAATGTCACACATCGACAGCCACAACCTCTGGGATTACGAAAGTAGTGTAAAACAAATTCTGGGTAAGCTAGGCATCCATGACCTGCAGCAACCCATCAAGTCGCTCAGTGGTGGCCAGCGCCGTCGGGTTGCCCTGGCCAAAACCCTGCTGGAGCGTCCCCACTTTTTAATCCTGGACGAGCCTACCAACCACCTGGACCTCCCCGCCATTGAGTGGCTGGAAGAGTACCTTAGCAAAGCACAGCTAAGCCTGCTTATGGTAACCCACGACCGTTATTTTATGGAACAGGTAACTAATGAGGTCCTGGAGCTCTCGCAAAC
>JASLAE010000248.1 GCA_030147305.1 Cesiribacter sp. | reverse complement strand
AGCTGGGCACCCCACCCTAAGGCGCTGCCACAGGCAGTACCCAACTCTTTTGTGGAGTGGATGCAGGCGGGTGAGGTAGAGCTGGTCATCACCCATCCGGAAGGGTATGAATTAGCGCCTGCCATTGTGAAAAACAGCCGGGTGGAGTATGATCAGAACAAGGCTTTTGCAGGTGCAGATTTTGTCTATGCCAAGAACTGGAGCAGCTACCGCGAGTATGGAAAAATCTTGTCCAGGGATGATAACTGGACGATCACCGAGCAAAAGATGGCCCTTACCAGTGATGCGCATTTTATGCATTGTCTGCCTATTCGCCGCAACGTAATTGCCACCGATGCAGTAGTAGATAAGAGTATCGTTATTCCACAGGCGGAAAACCGGCTCTGGACCGCCCAGCTGGTGCTGAAGAAAATGCTGGAAGGGCTGGGATAAATAAGTAGTGATTAATTCAGCCTATAAGGTAGAAGAAATATTTGTTGTTCCTCTAGAGCTGCGGTGGCTTAGAATAACGGTGACAGGCGCTGGCAGAACAATGAGAGGCCGCTACTGAATAAAACTTCTGGTTGAGCTAAAGAAATAAACCCTATGCAAAACCTAACCATCCTTAAAATTGGCGGGAATGTAGTAGACAATCCCCAGTTGCTGCAGGAAGTGCTGCAGCAGTTTAATCAGCTGCAGGGGTACCGCATACTGGTACATGGAGGTGGTAAACTGGCCACCCAATTGGGAGAAAGGCTGGGCATAAAATCCACTACGATTGAGGGGCGTCGGGTTACCGATGCTGCCATGCTGGAGATTGTCACCATGGTCTATGGCGGGGATATCAACAAAAAGATTGTAGCGCTGCTGCAGGGGATGGGGTGCAATGCGCTGGGATTAACTGGCGCCGATGGCAACCTGATACCAGCCCATAAACGCCAGCCTGGTAAGCATGACTGGGGCTATGTAGGTGATTTTGAGACTGCGAATATTAATGTGGGGCTGCTGGAACAATTGTTTGCAGCCGGGCTTACGCCTGTAGTGGCCCCCTTGACGCACGATGGGCAGGGGAGCATGCTCAATACCAATGCCGACACCATTGCGGCTGGCCTTGCTATGGCCCTGAGCAGGCGCTTTACGACCACACTTATCTACAGCTTTGAAAAGCCAGGGGTGCTGGCAGATGTCAAAGATCCTGATTCGGTCATCTCCAGCATCACCCCGGAAAGCTATGCCCGCTATCAGCAGGAAGGAATTATTGCTGAAGGAATGATTCCAAAGCTTGATAATGCCTTCCAAGCCCTCGAAGCAGGTGTCAGCAGTGTGCGAATTTGCTATGCTACTGATCTTGTACATCCCCAAAGAGGCACTACCCTATGCCTGTAGATGATCTTCAGAACCTGCACCAGGAAGCTGTCAATTTACTGAAAAAGATGATCAGCACCCCTTCTTTTTCCAGGGAGGAGGGGTATACCGCAGATTTAATAGAAGCCTTTCTTCAAAAGCATGGGCATCAGCCCCTACGGCAGGGAAATAATGTCTGGTGTGTGGCCGAAAATCATCGGGCAGGGGCACCAAGACTTCTGTTAAACTCACATCACGATACAGTTAAACCTGTTGCTGGCTGGACCCAAGATCCCTTTGAGCCGCTGGTTGAAGGCGATAAGCTCTTTGGCCTGGGGAGCAATGATGCCGGTGGCGCAGCGGTCTCCCTGCTGGCTGCTTTTATCCATCTCAGCAGGCTGGAGCAGCTGTCTTATCAGCTCATTGTTGCCATTACAGCAGAAGAAGAAATATCCGGAGCAGGAGGAGTACAGGCTATTCTCCCCCAATTGGGTAGGGTAGAGCTGGCGGTGGTAGGGGAGCCTACTTCTTTAGCTTTGGCCATTGCTGAAAGGGGGCTGATGGTGCTCGACTGTGTTGCCAAAGGTAAGGCAGGGCATGCTGCCCGCAACGAAGGTGAAAATGCAATTTATCATGCGCTGCCGGATATTGAATGGTTTAGAACCCATCAATTTCCTAAAATATCCCCACTGCTGGGCCCGGTAAAAATGTCGGTAACACAGATCCAGGCAGGAACACAGCACAATGTAGTGCCCGACGAATGCTGCTTTGTGGTAGATGTGCGCACCAATGAATGCTATCAAAACGAGGAGCTGCTGGCGCAAATCAAGCAGCAGGTGAAATCCGCGGTTAAGGCGCGCTCTACCCGTCTCAATTCTTCGGGCATCTCCCCGGAGCATCCGCTGGTACAAAAGGCACAGCAGTTGGGCCTAATTTGCTATGGTTCGCCTACCTTGTCAGACCAGGCGCTGATGCCCTTTCCATCCGTAAAGCTGGGTCCCGGGGACTCTGCGCGTTCCCATACGGCCAATGAATACCTATTGCTGTCTGAGCTCAGGGCAGGTATTCAGTGCTACATTACCCTTTTAGAAGACCTACATTTTTAAACTGCTCCACCATGAAACTCTGGGACAAAGGATTTACCGTAGAAAATAAGATTGAACGTTATACAGTAGGCAAAGACCGGGAGCTGGACCTGTTGCTGGCTCCCTACGATGTGCTGGGTTCGCTGGCGCATGCTCATATGCTGGAGTCTGTTGGCCTGATCACTGCAGAAGAGGGACTGCAGCTTAAAAAGGGGCTGCAGGCAATCTATCAGCAGATACAGCAGGGGGAATTCACAATAGCCGAAGGGGTGGAGGATGTACATTCGCAGGTAGAATTGCAGCTTACCCAGCAGCTGGGCGATGCAGGCAAGCGTGTACATACCGCACGTTCCCGCAACGATCAGGTCTTGGTAGATATTAAAATGTATCTGCGGGCGGAAGTGAGCGCATTGCTTGCACTGGTGGAGGAGCTTTTCGAAACGCTGCTGCAGGGCAGTGAGCAATACAAATCGGTACTCATTCCGGGATACACCCACCTGCAGGCAGCCATGCCATCATCTTTTGGGCTATGGTTTTCGGCTTATGCCGAGTCCCTGGCCGACGACCTGCGGCTGCTGCTGGCTGCCTATGGTACAATTAACCAAAATCCACTGGGTTCAGGTGCCGGCTATGGCTCTTCGCTACCCATTAACCGTACCCTTACCACGGAACTGCTGGGTTTTGACAGCCTGCATGTGAATGTGGTCAACGCCCAGCTGTCGCGGGGTAAAACAGAGCTGAGCCTGGCCTTTGCCATGGCCGGTATCAGCCATACATTGGGCAAGCTGGCAATGGATGTGTGCCTGTATAACAGCCAGAACTTTGGTTTTCTTACCTTTCCCGATGCGCTTACAACCGGCTCCAGCATTATGCCGCACAAGAAAAATCCCGATGTGTTTGAGCTGATGCGGGCCAAAAGTAACCGCCTGATGGCGTTGCCTAATGAAATTATGATGATGACCTCCAGCCTGCCCAGCGGCTATCACAGAGACTTTCAGTTGCTGAAGGAAATTCTCTTCCCAGCCCTGGAACAGCTAAAAGACAGTCTCAGCCTCTGCAGCTATATGCTGCAACGTGCCCAGATCAATACAGAAGCTATTAAAGAGGATAAGTACAAATACATTTACAGCGTAGAGGAAGTAAACAAGCTGGTGATGCAGGGCATACCTTTCCGGCAGGCCTATAAAGAAGTGGGTACTGCCATCAATGAAGGTACTTATAACCCTGAGCTTGAGGTGCAGCACACCCACGAAGGCAGTATTGGCAACCTGCGCCTGGACCTGATCCGTGAAAAGTTTGTGGGGGTGCAGCAACAATTTAGTTTTGTAAAGTGGGAGCAGGCGTTTGAAAGCTTATTGACTGCTAGCGACTTATAGAAAACAGGATTGGTTTTACAAAGAAATATTCTTCAATAAAGGCCAGTATTCAGTACAGGCCTTTTTCATTGCTATAGCTCATAAATTTTGTAGTGGCAGCAGTGGCCATGGGGAGGATGCTCAGGAGGTGCCACTACAGAAGTGTAGATATTCTGGTAATGTAAATGGGCATAAAGCATTCATGTCGTGACCTTCCTATAGCTCTGCCCCCTTGACCTGCTCAAAAAAACCGGCCTTTATTTATTCAGCTTCGATTGAATCATAGACAACCACCCTGGACCATAGGTGAGAATTTTCATTCACAAATCTCTCATGAATAGGGTGTGTCTGATAGACTTCCTGATCTTCCAGGTTGTCAAAAATCATCAGGAGTGAAAGCGCATAGCTTCGCTCAATCACTGGTCGATTGGTAGGGGCGGGTACTCCAACATGAAAAGCGCGAATTACTTCAATTTTTTCCAGGCGCTGGAGGCCCCTTTTCAGCTGGGCTTTATCTTCAGAAGACTGAGGATCTTTCAGCCAGAAAAAGACGTGGTGCACAAACATGGTAATGGGTTTAGGTTAATTGAAAATCATCAGAAGGATCATTGACCATCAATGGCTATGTGACGTAAGAAGCTTTCGATGGTTTTTGTATGCTGCAGCGTCTGCTTTAATCGTATCCCACAGATTGTATGGCTTTGCGAAGCACTTCGGCAGAATGATTAAGTGCTTTTAGCTCTTCTTCATTTAATTTCGGTTCCAGAACTTCTGTGGCACCGGCACTGCTCACGATGGATGGAAGCGACAAGGCAACGTTCTTTAATCCAAAAGCACCCTCCTGCACCCGGGAAACGGTTAAAACCCGTCTGTCGCCCCGCAGGGCAGCTTTAAGCAGGGCAGCCGTCACCAGCCCGATGGCATGGTTGGTGACACCTTTCTTTTTGATGATTTCCTGGGCAGCCGACCGCACTTCCTCGGCAATCTGTGCTTCTTTTTCTTTAGACCAGCCCGTCCATTCCTGCAAGGGAATGCCGCCAATGACCGCCCCGGACCAAAGCACTACTTCCGAATCGCCATGTTCGCCTACGACGTGCGCATGAATTGAGCCTGGTTCTAACTTGAGCTCACGGCCCAGAATTTGCCGCAGACGGGCAGTATCCAGCATGGTGCCAGTGCCAATCACACGTTCTGCCGGCAAGCCCGATGCTTTATGCATTACATAGGTAAGCACATCTACGGGATTGGCAATCATGATCAGCAATCCACTGGCGCCTTTTAATTTATCGCCCAGCTCCTGTATGATGCGCACATTGTCTTTGAGTAGCTCCAGCCGCGATTCGCCGGATTTACCACCCCTGCCTGCGGCGATAACGATAGCATCTGCCTCCAGCATTTCTTCCGGTTTTGCTGTGCGTACCGTTGCCGTTGGATAGAAAGATACCCCATGGGCCATGTCCATGGCTTCTCCTTCGGCTACTTCCTGCCGTGCGTCGTACAGCAGTAATTCATCTGCCAGGCCAGTATGAAGAAGTGAGATGGCCACACTTGTGCCAACCGAACCAATACCAATAATACCAATGCTGCGTTTCATGCAAGAAAGTTAAAAAAATAGACGAATCTTCAGTGCAGTTGCCAGTTATGCCATCACCGGCAATTATACAAGCTTGATCTTAAGGCTACTGCAAATCAATGAACCCCAAAGAGCGCGAATGGTTTGGAATATATTTACTGAATTCTATTCTCCGGTGCGGCCCAGCCTTCATCCTTCAGCAGGCCCATTTTTCCCATGAACACCAGCGCAATCGCACGACCTCTGCCTTTGGCCTCCTCCGCTTTTTCACCGGCAAATAATTCATCGACCGTAGCTTCAAAAAGAGAGACCCAGCGGACAAAATGGGTTGGATCAATGGGCAGGGGAGCATGTTTGGGAAAAGGGCGACCACTGTAGCGGGCAGTGCCCAGCAGCAGGTTCTCCCAGAAAGTATACATAATGGGCAGATGGCTCTCCCAGTTCACCTGCGCCACCTTGTTGAAAATGGGGCCCAGCAAAGCATCTGTCTGTACCTTCTGGTAAAAGGTGTCAACCATTAGCTTAACATCTGCCGGGGTACTGATATCATTTTTCATTCTGCAAAGATACAAAGGCATTGGCGGCTGCACCATGATAATTATCAGGTTTGGATGTTGGAAGATAAATACTGGCCTAAGTTTATGCCCATCGATCTTTAACGTGCTTTAATGTGTAAAACTCCTATTGGTCTTAATTATGACAGGTTTTGAACTCACCAATAATGCCTGCTTTGCTGTTTTTAGCTTATACTTGCAGTGAATAAAGCGCATGCTATATGAAGGTTATTGGTCTATTCTTGATGTGTCTGGTATTATTATGCGCTGCGCCGGCTACTTACGCGCAGGAGCCTAAGCAGGAAATCGCCGGCATTCTGCAGGAGCAAACCAGCGCCTGGAACCGGGGCGATCTGGAAGGTTTTATGCAAGGGTACTGGCAAAGCGATTCTCTCCTGTTCATCGGTAAA
>JASLAE010000244.1 GCA_030147305.1 Cesiribacter sp. | reverse complement strand
GTTACCGATTTTAAGCTGCGCAATGTAAATGGCAAAGAGGTATCCCTTGCCAGCTATCCGGATGCTAAGGGAATTATTGTGGTGTTTACCTGCAATACCTGCCCCTATGCTAAGCTGTATGAAGACCGTATTATTGCATTGCACAACCAGTTTGCCCCTAAAGGTTATCCTGTCGTGGCTATTAATCCGAATAACCCAGAACAGCAGCCTGGCGACAGCATGGATGAAATGCAGAAGCGCGCCAAAGAAAAAAAGTATGAATTTGCCTACCTGCAGGACGATACCGGTAAGGTTGCCAAAGCTTTTGGCGCTACCCGCACCCCACACCTCTATGTACTCAGCAAAGAAGCAAAAGGCTATAAAGTAGAGTACTTTGGTGCTATCGATAACAACCACAAAGAGGCTGCCGCTGCCGATCAGAAATATGTGGAAGAGGCTGTTCAGCAATTGTTGAGCGGCAAAAAGCCTAAGACCACCACAACAAAAGCGCTTGGCTGTACCATTAAGTGGAAAGAGGCCTGAGCCGAAGCGATTATACATTAAAAAGCCCCTGCTGCCAATGGCAACAGGGGCTTTTCTTTGGCAGATAAATACAGCCTAAGCCTTCATCTGCGCCAGTATTTCCTCTATGTGCTCGCGGGTATTGCTGAGGCGGGGTACTTTGTTCTGACCACCCAGCTTGCCGCGTTTTTCCATCCAGCGATAAAAGGTACCTTTGGGAGCCACATGTATAATGGGTGCATGGAGCGCCATGTCTTTAAAACGTTTAGCGTCATAATCAGAATTTACTTCACGCAGCCTTTCGTCCAGCACCTGATTAAACCGTGTCTGGTCCTGAGGAGGGTGCACAAATTCAATGATCCACTCGTGGCTTGCGTTGGTTTTTTCGCCAAAATATTTCGGAGCAGCCGTAAAGTTATAGATTTCGGCACTTGTCTGCCGGCATGCTTCTGCAATGGCCTGTTCAGCATTTTCAATCACTACTTCTTCGCCAAAAGCATTGATAAAATGCTTGGTGCGCCCACTAATGATGATGCGATAAGGAGCTGTTGACGTAAACTTAACCGTATCGCCTATATTATAGCGCCACAGCCCGCCATTGGTGCTGATGATGAGGGCATAGTTTTTTCCTATCTCCACCTGATCCAGGGTAAGAACCCTTGGGTTTTCATCCTCGAGCTGTGAGGTTTCTATGAATTCATAATAGACTCCATAATCCAGCATCAGCAGCATTTCTTTGCTGTGTGTCTGGTCCTGTATGCCAAAAAAGCCTTCAGAGGCATTGTAAACCTCCTGATAGTACATCTGGTCCGAAGGAATAAGCTTCTTAAAAAGCTGCTGGTAGGGGGTAAAGGCTACGGCTCCATGGGTAAAGACCTCCAGGTTGGGCCACACCTCCAGCATATTTTGCTTGCCGGTTATTTCAAGAATACGCTCCATGAGCAGCAGGGTCCAGGTAGGTACACCGGAGAGGTTAGTAATATTCTCTTCCATTGTTTCCCTGGCCATTCGCTCCAGCTTTACGTCCCACTCACTTAGCAGTGCTACTTCCAGGCTTGGGGAACGCACCATTTGTGCCCAAAAGGGAAGGTTTTGCATAATAATGGCCGAGATATCCCCATACCTGGAGCCCCCCTCCCCGTCCTGTTCGTTTACCTGCAGGCTACCGCCGATGGCCAGGTTCTTACCGGTAAATATTTTGGTCTCCGGAAAGTTGTTAACATAAATAGAGATCAGGTCTTTGCCACCTTTGTAATGGCAATCTTCCAGGGATTCTGCCGATACGGGAATAAACTTGCTGCGGCTGCTGGTGGTACCGCTGGACTTTGCAAACCAGTCTATTTTGGTGGGCCACAGGATATTCTGCTCACCCCGCATCATACGGTCTATATACGGTTTCAGGTCTTCGTAGCTGCTGATGGGCACCCGCTGCTGGTAGGCCTGAATATGCTGCAGGTCGCCATAGCCCCACTGCAGCCCCCATTCGGTACCTTTGGCAGTTTCCAGCAGGTTCTTCAGTACCTGTTGCTGTACCTCATGAGGGTTATTCATAAAGTGCGCTACCTCCTGGATTCGCTTCTTCATGAACCAGGTGATCACAGAATTAAACAGATCCAGCATGGCTGTGCAAAAGTCAGATTTTACGGCGAAGTTCAAAGTGCTGCCCCAGGTACACCTTCCGCACCTGCGGGTCTGAGGCCAGTTCTTCAGCAGAACCAGCTTTTAGCAGGCGACCTTCGTACATGAGATAAGCCCGGTCGGTAATCGACAAAGTTTCGTTAACGTTATGATCTGTAATAAGAATGCCGATGTTTTTGTTTTTTAATTGGGCTACAATTGTCTGAATCTCTTCTACGGCAATGGGGTCTACCCCGGCAAAAGGCTCATCGAGCAGCACAAACTTGGGATCTACGGCCAGTGCCCTGGCAATTTCGGTACGCCTGCGCTCCCCGCCACTGAGCACCATGCCCTGATTTTTGCGCACATGCGTCAGGCTGAATTCTTCCAGCAGGCTTTCCATTTTATCGCGTTGCTGGACTTTGCTCAACTTCGTCATTTCCAGCACTGCCAGAATGTTTTCTTCTACGGTAAGGGTACGGAATACCGAAGCTTCCTGTGCCAGGTAACCAATACCTTTTTTTGCCCGGCGGTACATGGGCAAACTGGTTATTTCTTCATCCTCTAAAAAAATACGGCCTTCGTTTGGCTTGATTAGCCCCACGATCATGTAAAAAGAAGTGGTTTTACCAGCACCATTGGGGCCCAGGAGCCCAACAATTTCGCCTTGCTCTACCTGCACAGAGATGTGGTTGACCACGGTGCGCTTTTTGTACTTTTTTACCAGATTTTCGGCTCTTAATATCATATCAGTATGTTAACTGCAAAGCTGCCTGAACTGGCATTTACTATTCTTCTTCGTCAAACTTAATATCGCGCAGGTATAACTCAAGTGTTCCTTCACCCCAAAAGTTATTCTCTTCCAACGTATACGCAATGTCGAAACGCATGCCACTGTCAATAAATTCAAAATAATCGGCCATGTCGAAGCCCAGCGCATCAAAACAAATGCCGGTTTCTTCCTCTACCACCGATACCTTCAGGTGCCTGTTCTTCATAACGCGGGGCCGGCCTGCTGCCCGCACCTGACGCGTCATAAACACTGGCTGCATGTTTTCCGGACCAAAAGGAGAAAGTTGCTTTAAGACACTGTAGAACTTAGGAGTGATCTGATCAAAGCTCAACTGCTGGTCTATTTCCAGCTGGGGTATTAACTGCTCCGGCTTTATCTTACGCGCCACAGTCTCCTCGAACCGGCGGCGGAAGAGGGGTACATTTTCCAGCTCCATGGTTAGACCGGCAGCATACATATGGCCGCCATACTGGAGCAAAAGATCGCTGCACTCCATGATGGCTTCGTAAATATCGAATCCTACCACAGAACGGGCCGAGCCGGTGGCTTTGTTATTAGATTCGGTGAGGATGATGGTAGGGCGGTAGTAGGTATCCACGCAACGGGAAGCTACTATACCAATTACCCCTTTGTGCCAGTCTTTTTTAAAGAGTACGGTGGTTTTAGCATCTTTAAACTCCGGATCCTGCTTAATCATTTCGTGCGCCTCTTCGGTAATGGTGCTATCGAAACTACGGCGCTGCGAATTTTTATCGTTGATGCCCTCTGCCAGAAATGCAGCCTCTTCCACCTCCTGCGAAAGCAGGAGCTTTACAGCTGTTTTTGCATGCGCAATTCGGCCCGATGCGTTGATGCGTGGCCCTATGCCAAAGACAATGTTGGTAATATCCAGCTCTTTGCGGAAACCTGCCTGCTCGATGAGGGCCAGCAGCCCCGGCCGTGGTTTTTTATTAAGCTTCTTCAGGCCCCAGTAGGCCATGATCCGGTTTTCGCCCTTAATGGGCACAATGTCTGCTGCAATGCTTACAGCGGCCAGATCCAGGTACTGGTAAAGGTCTGTAAGCGGGATACCATTCTTCACGCAAAAAGCCTGCAAAAATTTAAAGCCTATGCCACAGCCGCTTAACTCTTTATAGGGGTAAGGGCAATCGGAGCGTTTGGGGTCCAGCACCGCCACAGCCGGTGGTAATTCATCGCCGGGCAAGTGGTGGTCGCATACGATAAAATCTACCCCGGCTTCTGCTGCCCGGCGAATGGTATTGATGGCCTTGATGCCACAGTCCAGGCTAATTACCAGCCCATAGCCTTCTTCTATAGCAAAGGTGATGCCATCGTCTGAAATCCCATAACCTTCTTTATAACGGTCGGGAATATAGAAATCGAGGTTTGAATAATGCTCCTGCAAAAAACCATAGACCGAGGCAACAGCGGTTGTGCCGTCCACGTCGTAATCACCATAGATAAGGATTTTCTCGCCACGATCAATGGCCCGCTCCAGGCGCTCCACAGCAATATCCATGTCCTTCATCTGCCAGGGATCGTGCAGATCTTCCAATTGGGGGCGGAAAAATTTAAACGCTTCATCATAGGTAGTAATACCCCGCTGCACCAGCAGATTAGCGATTACAGCGTCCACATTAATCTCTTCCGACAAGCGGGCAGCCTTTTCCGCATCAGCCTTTTCCTTAAGTACCCACCGTTTTGTCATAGCTTTGTAAAATAACAAACAAAGCGCCGGATTAAAAAGAAGATGGAGTATATATGAGGCTGCAGACTACAGATATGAGATGGGAGAAGTTAGGCTTCTGCCGGAGCCTGTGTAAACATCAAAATACGCTATGCACTTCTTATGCCCTGGCAGTAGGGGCATGTGCCATTATTTGATGATTGAATACCTATGTTCGTCCCAGATACTGCCATTCTTAAAAATTGCTTTTCTAAAGATACCCTCTTTCTGATAGCCGTTTTTCTCCAGCACTTTCATAGAACCTGCATTGTAGGCAAATACTCCGGCATGAATTCTCACAAAGCCTAATTGGGTAAATCCATAAGCAGTGATGAGTTTTACAGCAGATGTGGCGATTCCTTTATTCCAGAAAGGTTCGCCAAGCCAATACCCGATTTCGGCAGTCTTGCTATAAACATCACCCTGCCCTACCAAGCTAATTACCCCGCAGAAAAGCTCATCATACTGAATTGCAAAGGTCATCTTTGGCGATTCTTGCATGACTAGCTGAATAAAGGCCCGCGCGTCTTCCGGTGTATATGGAGAGGGGAAATAGTCTCGAAGGTTGTTCCATATTTTTCTATTATTAGCGAGTTGTGCTAATGATGTTTGGTCATTGTAGGTTAAGGGTCTTACAACAATTTTATCTTCCTGTAGCATATTTTTGGTTGTGGCAATAGGACTGAGTCTTTCTAGGAACGCCCATCCTGCTCTCTTTGCTATCAGTGCACATAACTCCCCGCATTGATATCTATGGTGCTGCCGGTGGCATGGTCTGCCAGGCCGCTTGCCAGAAATACAATGGTGGGCGCAATGTCCGCGGGCTCTGTTAATTTAGATAAGGCAATGTCGTTGAGTGCATACGCCTCACCGTACTGGTCCATAAAATCCTGGGCCATATCAGTGCGGGTAAAGCCGGGGGCAACGGTAAAAGCTTTAATACCCTGCTTACCAAAGGCGCGGGCCAGGCTGCGGGTAAGAGCGACCATTCCCCCTTTGCTGGCCGCATAGGCCAGATAATCGGCTGTATCGCCCCGGAATGCAGCCCTGCTGCTGATAGAAATAATACGCCCGCCATCTCTCTGTTTAAAGTGCGCTACAGCTTTTTTGCACAGCAGTGCGGTGGCATTCAGGTTCACCATCATGGTATGTCCCCAATCGTGCAGCCATGCTTCATCTTCTTTTTCAAGATCACTGCTGATGGCTACACCAGCATTGTTCACCAGCACATCTATTTGTCCAAAGGCTGCTACTACCGTTTCCCAAAGCTGCACGGGACCTTTTCCGGTTCCCAGGTCGGCCCCAAATGCCTGGCTGCTATTGCCAAGGGCTGCTGCCAGAGCGTCTGCCTCTGCTTTATTCTGATTGTAGTGAACGGCCACACGGGCGCCGCTGCCAGCTAAAGCCTCTGCAATGGCTCTTCCAATGCCCCGGCTGGCACCGGTTACTAAAACTGTTTTCTGTGTTAAATCTATCTTCATGCGCTTTAAATAATTATAGGTGCCTAAAAAAACTGAAAAACGGGCAAGCAGTACACGATTAACTCTTCCAATATTGAGAGTAGGATAGGGTTTTTACAAAATCTGCCCCAATTTTAATCTTACCTTATCAAATACATTACATAGTGTCTTTTAATATTGAAATGGCCTGCTATTTTTGTAGACAAATTCCCCAATCAATTACCTCTTTATTATGGGCTATAGAATCTGCCTGATCCTGTGCTTATTGGTTTTTAGTGTAACTGCCCGAAGCCAAAGTAAGTTATTGAGTGGTGCAGCAGCAACAAGCTATTTGCAGGGAAGCCAGCAAGTAAGAATTGCTAATCCCAAAGAAGCACCTCGTTTTATTCGCTTCGAGACTGGAAAGTCAAGAAATCAATATTCACTAAATGACTGGAAGCAGCAATTGGGGTTAGCCCAGGCATCTGAGCTCCGCCGGGAACAGAGCGCTGCAGGAGCACGCATGAGCCCGGAAAAAGAAGTACTGCAACAGTACCACTTAGGATATCCGGTAGAAGGTGCTGTATACTATCTGCACTATAACAATAAAAGAGAATTAGTAGCTGCAAATGGTCAGTTGTGGCTAAACCTGCCGGCATCTGCCACGGTGGGCATCTCCGAAGCAGCCGCCGCTGAACAGGCAAAGAGGAGCAGCTATTTTGAAGGATCATCGGCCTTTAAATCTTCTGCAAGCCCAACACTTATTTTTGCACCTATCCGGGACACACGCGGTCAGATTACCGACCATCGGTTATGTTATAAAGTTGATGCATACAGCACATCACCGCTGCGCAGGGCCTGGGTGTACATAGATGCTGCCAATGGTAAGGAAGTTTATATCATCAACAGACTTCATGTG
>JASLAE010000108.1 GCA_030147305.1 Cesiribacter sp. | reverse complement strand
GATGATATCTACCCGCTCTACCGCATCACTGGGCATGTTGCGCAACAGGTTGGCTACCTCTGTGCCCGACATACGGGTGCGGCGGCCATCAATCATCACAATAACCCCATTCTTACCATTGAGGTTAATGTTATCGTCTTTGTCTACAATAATACCGGGTGCTCTTTCCAGCACCTCCAGGGCATTGCCGCCACTTGCCAGAATGCTACCTTCTACATTTACGACCGTACGATCGGCCTGCTGCTCTATCATAGGCTTTTGGCCCACCACCGTTACGGCCTGTAGCTGTTCTACATTTTCTTTTAGCTGCAGCTGGGGCAGCGTTTGTGAGCCACTGGCGCCTACTGTAATCGGACCTGCCCATGCCTTGGCGTATCCCATCATGCTGCCGGAAAGCAAATATTTACCTGCTTCAATCTGAGGAAAAATATACTGGCCGTTAGCATCACTTAAGGCTCCTTTTACAAGAGCAGAGTCTGCCGGATTCAAAAGCATAACTGTGGCATACTCCACAGGCTTATTGTTTTCATTAACAAGTTTACCTTTTAAGTCGGTCTGGGCTGTGGCGGCCGCTGCTCCACACAACAGCAGGCTTAGCATGGTAAAGTGTTTCTTATTCATAGCATTGGTAGTAGGCGGAAATATCAGGGCTAAATACCGGAAGCAAGCCACCTTGTACAATGCACTTTGCATTGAACGGTAATTTTCGGTGATGAATGATTGCTTCCCTGGCATAAGCTGCTCTTAATTTCATTTAAAGATATAGGCCACGACACGTAAGTACTATCGAAATTTGGGGAACGGTAAAATAGGGTGATGAACTGACTTATAGCTTATTCTAACGCTGGATCATAAGGCCTATTTCCTTTACCAGTAAAATTACGTAAGTACTTTCATATTTTCAAAATATTGTTGTCAAGTGCACAAATAAAAAAGAGTCTCTGATACAGAGACCCCTTTTCACTTTCCAACTTTAACCAATGCAATTAGCTTCCGCTGCCTTTTATGCGGCCCTGCTCGTCTGAAGAAGCACCCCGCTTACGGCCAACCGGTTTAATTTCTTTGTTTCCAAATCTATAGTTGAAGGTGAGATTTACCCTTCTGCTCTCCCAGCGGTTATCTATCTTAATGGTATTTTCACCTATAATGGATTCTCCCTTAAAAATCTGGGTGCGGAAGATATCATTTGCACTTAGCTTTAGGCTGGCATTGCTATCCCAGAAGCTATATTGTACACCAGCATTAATACTGTACTGACTGTTCATCTTCATGGTGCCCCAGATTTGTGGTGAGCGGTACCAGCCAGAGGCTTCCACCGATAAATTGTGTGGCAGCTTAATGTTGTGCATCATATAAATATTAGTGGTTAACTGGTCCATATCCAGGTTAAACACCTGCTCGTTTAACCGATACTCTCCACGGTACTTGTTGTGAAACAGATTCAGGTTATTCTGTATGTTCCACCATTTGGTAATTGGTATGGGCAGCGATACATTCAGGCTCCAGTTTGTCAGGGTACCCATATTTCTGTTGGTCTGGAAAGCATCCAGGCCCTCAGTTTCTATTACCTGGGTCATGGGCCCGTCAGTAACACTGTAGCTGAGGTTAGTAACAATTGCCTGATTAAAGGTGTGGCTCAGCTGCAGCTGATGGGTAAACTGGGGCTGCAGGAGCGGATTGCCTTTTGCATAGGTAGTTACATCCAGCAGGTAAAAGAACGGGTTCAGGTCCTGGTAAGAGGGTCTGTCTACCCGGCGGCTGTAGGATAAGCCAACGGTGTTTTTTTCACTAAGCGGGTGCTGCACAAATACACTTGGGAAAAAAGACAGGTACTGGTTTTTTGCCGTACTGTCATTTTTTACGGACTCACCCTGGTACCAGGTATGCTCTGCCCGCAAGCCGGCCATTACCGTAGTTTTGCCAAACGCACCGCTCCAGTTTGCATAAGCTGCATTCAGATTCTCCTGATATAGAAAATCATTCGTAAACTTATCCCAGGTATTCCAAACACCCTCTTGTTCCTGCTTTTCTATGCGTGCGTCATTATCGGAGTAAACATAGCTTGACTTAAGGCCCATTTCTATTTTGCTTTTTCCGATGGGGTGCACATAGTCCAGTTTACCTACCCAGATATTGATATCGGAGGGGGAAGCACTGCGCAGCAAAAACACGCTATCAGGCCGGCTATTATAGTAGTTAAAACGGTTGTCGAAGAAATTATCATTCTTGCCATTATAATTAGAATAGTCGGCATTAAAGGTTAACTCACGACCTTGTTGTTCAAACGTGCGCTGGTAATTGAAGTTAAGCGTGATATTACGGTAGGCCTCATCGAGATCTCCCAGCGTAGTGATTAGCTTTTCGTTACCCTGGCCTTCTATGGCGTGCAGGGCAACGTTGTTGTTATTGGCACCCCAGCTGCCAAAGCTTCCGTTCACCATCATACCCAGGGTGTTTTTATCATTTAAGAAATAGTCTACCCCAGCTTTGTAGTTGTGTCCGCGCCAGTAGCTGGGCATATAATTTTCCTGAGTGAAATAATTCTGCTGGCCTTCAAAAAGGGCTGTGCGCTCTATCTTCAGATCCTGAAAGTTTCGGCTAAGGCCGTAATTGTAATTTCCAAAAAGGTTTACTTTGTTTTGGCGGTGGTTCAGGGTAATGCCCCCGTTTGCTTTTTCAAAACGGCCATAGCCGCCACCCAGGGTAAGGCTACCGTTGGTGCCATTGTTCCGGCCTTTCTTGGTTTTTATGTTGATGATACCCGCTGTACCGTCGGCATCATATTTGGCCGAAGGGTTGGTAATCAGCTCTACCTGCTCCAGTGCATCACTGGTCATGTTTTTGAGCATGTTAGCCACATCTGCATTAGACAGATAGGTACGCTTGCCATCAATCATCACAGTTACTCCCTGTTTACCGTTAAGGCTTATGTTACCGTCCTGGTCTACTGTTACACCCGGAGACTTTTCCAGCACCTCCAGCGCGGTGTTGCCAGTGGCCAGAATGCTACCTTCCACATTCACCACCATACGGTCGGCCTCCTGCACCACCATAGGCCGCTGGCCTACAACCGTTACAGCTTTCAATTCTTCTACCATTTCGTGCAGCTGCAACTGTGGCAGGGTTTGTGTGCCACTGGCGCCAACAGCTACAGGGCCTGCCCAGGCTTTGTCGTAACCCATCATGCTGGAAGAAAGCAGGTATTTTCCTTCTTTTATCTGAGGAAAAACATAAACGCCGGCTGCATCTGTAATTGCACCTTTTACCAGCGCAGAATCAGATACATTTAAAAGCATAACCGTAGCAAAC
>JASLAE010000107.1 GCA_030147305.1 Cesiribacter sp. | reverse complement strand
GAAAATGACGGATAAGGCTAAAATCATATTCGCCTACGGGCAGTTCTACAAACTGGCAGTTATGGAACTGATCTGCATTGCGCATAAAAGCTACAGTATCGGGTTCCTGTTCACCAAGCTGGTGCAGGATCTGATAGAGCTGGTAGCTCTGTCCAACTTTATCCTGGGCCATGGAAGAGAATGCGATATCTTCTTCCAGTAAGGGGCCTACGCCTGTCCATTCAGAATTCCGGTGACCCAAAATCAGCTGGTCATCGGCTATTTTATAAAGAAGTTCTTTTAAGGCTTCGGTATTCATGCAGGGCGTTAGTTAGTTGGCCTGGGCTGGCTCATTAGATTCTTTGAATGCCTTTAGCTTATCGCCGGCTTTGTAGGCGGCGGCATCGCGGTAGCTTTTGTCGGGCAGTGTATTCCAGATATCTTTATCTTCTTCGTCAACGGTGAGCAGATCATCGTGCCGTACAAGCCAGATGTTGAGCACGGGCTTCTGAGGAGCTAATGTCTGCTTTGCCTTAAAAAAGGCTTCCTCTACAGAAGCAGCTTCTACGCTGCCGGCATGTTCATGCTGTTTGCCCCGCTTCATCAGGTGAAAAATTTCATAGGCTTCGGGTGTTTCTCCCTTTTCTTCCGGCTCACCCTCCAGTAACTGATAAACACTAACACCGCCATCCGTATAAGGACTTGCCAGCACTTTGCTGGTTTCTACCACGGCCATACCACTGCACGTAAAGCGCCTGCTGTACTGTTCTTTCGCATAAAGCAGCGCGAATTCAACAGTAGGGGCATGTACAATACCGGCATGCTCAAAGCTCTTTCCCTCTTTTTTCTGCATAAACACCTGAAAAGTAATGAGCTGATCGCCGGCTGCAGTTTGCAGAGGCTGCTGGTTAATATCTTCAGGCAACTGAAGCCGTGCGATGCGAGGATCAAGAGATTGTATGAAGCTCATGTTAAAGACGAATTACAAAAGATCAGTTAAGCATACATAAGTACCCGCTAAACATTACCGAAAGCACTTGTGGCTGCCATTGAGTAGTAAGCGATTATTGCTTATGGTTAAGCGAGCGGAGCTACATAAGCCTTGTTAGTGACTTTTAGCGCATCGCGCACCCATTTGCCACGCTCTTCGGCTATGCGACGTACAGCCAGCCGCTCTTTGTTGCAAGGGCCATCGCCATTAATCACCCGCTTAAATTCATCCCAGTCTGGTTCTGTATAGTCCCACTTACCGGTTTCTTCATTTTTGCGCAGCTGTGCATCTGGTATGGTCAGGCCAAGTTCCCAGATCTTGGGCACATACATGTCCAGGAACTGCTGGCGCATGTCGTCATTGGAGGCCATTTTTACTTTCCAGCGCATGAGGGTTTCACTGTGAACACTCATCTTGTCCGGTGGACCAAAGAAGTGCATCAGCGGACCCCACCAGCGGTTCAGGGCAGCCTGTATCATTTCGCGCTGCTTAGGAGTGCCAGTGGCCAGGTGCGTAACGGCATGGTGACCGTACTTCAGGTGAAAGCTTTCTTCTGCACAAATACGGTCCAGCGCACGGCAGTAGGGAGCATAGCTGCCCCGGCTGTTGGCCAACTGGTTTACGATAGCACCGGCATCTACCAGCCAGCTAATGGTACAGGCATCTGCCCAGGTAAAAGCAGGGTAGTTAAAAATGTTGGAATACTTTGATTTGCCGTTGATCAGGTCGTCGATCATTTGCTCGCGGGGCTTGCCCAGGGTTTCTGCAGCGGCATAGAGGAGCTGGGCATGGCCAACTTCGTCCTGTACCTTGGCCATCAGCGATAATTTACGCTTAAAGCCCGGGGCTCGGGTAATCCAGGTACCCTCAGGCAGGGCACCAATGATTTCGCTGTGGCCGTGCTGTTCAATCATCCTGACCAGCTGCTTACGGTAAAGCTGGGGCATCCAGTCAGCTGGTTCAATTTTTTCACCGCGCTGTATCCGGGCTTCAAATTCTGCCAGCAATTGCGGATCTTCCTGTTCAAGATCTGTTCCCTGCAGCTTTTCAAAAGTATTTCCACCACCGTACATAAGCCTATAAGTTTATTTCTTCTTCAATCCATTTAATATCACATCTGCCAGCCGCTGACCAATTTCCTCTGCCGACATAGGACCTGTGCGTTTAAACCACTGATGGGTCCAGTTTAGTGCAGAGAGGATCGTGAGCACGGCAAATTTTTCATCCAGTTCTACAAATTCCCCTTTTCTGAGGCCTTCGTGCAGAATTTCCCTGAATTTACCTTCGTAACGGGCCTGCATGTCTTTGAACTCCCCCAGGTGTGGTTCACTCAGATGTCGCCATTCAGAGAAAAACACTGCAGAGGCCGAGGTATCTTCCGTAATAGCTTTCACGTGGGCTACAATGGCCCTGGAAAGCTTTTCTGAAGCACTGCCTGTAAATCCTCGCAGGGCGTCGTCCTGGGCTTCAAAAAACATGCGCGCCATCCGGAAACAGATGTTTTGTAAAATTTCCTCCTTAGAGCGAATGTGCGAATACAGGCTTGCGGCTTCTATGCCAAGTGCCTGTGCCATGTCACGCATGGAGGTAGCTGCATAACCTCGCTCCTGAAAAAGGGAGGTGGCAGTAATTTCTACCTGTTTCTTTTTAGATGGCAATCTTTCACTCATGGTTATAACAAAACTAATCAACCTAACGTTCGTTAGCAAGGCCGTGTTGCGCTTAATTTAGCACAGGATCAGATTACTTTATAATTTTTATACTCAAATAATCGGTAGCCGGTAAGGTTTTCCACAATTCTCCGAAGCCTGTCTCTCGGGCGCAGGCGGTTGAAACTGGGATCATGGTCAAACTTCCAGTTGATGCGCTTAATACGTTCCTGCATCACTTTAGGGTGGGTGCCGGTAAAGTATTTTAATGAATCGATGGCCGAATAATCGAATTCATCTCCTTTCGCCAGGTGTTGGTCAATCCAGGCATCATCCACATAGAATTTACGGGTTTCTCTGTGCTTTGTCTGCATCACTTTTGGGGGCCGTACCCAACCATAATGGTATACCCAGGCATCTATAGGCTTAACCCGTAATTTTTCATCACTGTTTTTGCGGAAGCCCTGGGCATCTTTATAAGAGTAGATGTTTTTGCTGCTGCGTATAATCCTGATCTCTCTGCGATACCAGCTATAGGCATCACCCACATAATCATATGAACCATAAAAATGCAGGTAATTGAGCAGCAGACCATCCACCTCTTTATGGGATTTCCAGCGTTCCATGGCTGCCCTGATGGCAGGCAGGTACTGTTCATGGATTACCTCGTCTCCCTGGATATAAATGGCCCAGTCGGCATCTGGAGCAACTTCTGCAAAGGCTTTGTTGGTCTCTTCTGCCAGCACACGACCCCCTGATCGCAGATTATCATCCCAAACCGTCTCTATGATCCTGATTTTGCCAGGGTCTATCTCCTGCACAAGCTTGTAAGTCTCGTCCTGGGAATTGCCAACTGCTACCACCACTTCGTCGCAGAGTGGTAGAATAGAACGAATAGCCTCTACGATGGGGTAATCATATTTGATTGCATTTCGAATAAACGTAAAGCCGGTAACCTTCATGTTCTTTTAGCAGATGATAAACATTCAACTCCATAAAGATACATAACGAGCGCGTATAGCCAAGGCTTGTTGCCATTGGATGGACGTAGGGCAGAAGCGCTACATTCCTTTCAGCCAGCCCGAAATCATGCCAATTTTCGGCGGTAAGCCGGTGGGGTGGTAAAGGCTACTATGAATGGATGGTTAAGGGTGCTTATGTAGTGAGGCTGAAATAAAGAAGGACAGCTGTATGGCTGCCCTTCTTCGCTCAAAATATTATATTAGACCTTACCGACAACTACGGTGGTAAAGGCTCTGGTATTTAAATAAGTATTGGCCAGCCGCAACACGTCTTCGCTGGAGGTATCATAAATCTGGCGGACATGGTCATTGAAGAACGTAAGATCCAGCCCATTGAAATACACCGTCTTAAATTTATCGGCCAGGGCAAAAGGTGTATTCATGCTGCCCAGGAAAGACCCAACCATGTAATTTTTAATGGTTTCCAGCTCTTCACTATCAATAGGCGCTGTTTTAAGGATCTCTATCTGCCGGTCTATTTCAACAAGGGTATCTTCGGTATGCTCACCCACCACATCTGTGCCTATAACAAAGTAGCCAGAGTTTTTGAGTGGAATAAGGTTAGAGTATATACCATAGGTATAGCCACGTTCTTCGCGGATCTCCTTCATCAGGCGGCTGCCAAAATAGCCACCAAGGGCTGTATTAAGCACCGTAAACTTATGAAAGTCCGGGTGGGTAACATTGAAGAGCGCACAGCCCTGGCGAATAGAAGATTGTAAACTACCTTCTTTTGCAATATCAATACGCTCGGCTTTACCGGTTCCGGTTACTATCAGGTCAGATCCTTTAAGATTACGGAAAGGCAGATCTCCAAAGTTTTGCTCCAGCAGTTGTAAAACAGTTTCATCTACCTGGCCGGCCAGCATGATTTCGAAACCATTGCGGATGTTCTCTTCGTAGTACTGGCCCAGGTCCTGCAGCTGTATTTTATCTACATCCTGCTGGTAAAGATGCTTACCGTAGGTATGGTCGCCATAGAGCGCTTCCCGGTATTTTTTTGCAGCTACTACAGCATTTTTTGTTTCATCAACCTTGATCTGCTGCTTTTTGATGTCGCGCAGAATATTGAATTCCTTTTCCGGAAAACGGGGCTCGGTTAATATACTCCTGAATACGGGCAGCAGCCTGGGTAAATGCTTGTTAAGGCTATAGAGGGTAAGGGTGCAGTAGTCCAGGCCGGGGTGGTGCTCTACATAAGCACCATGGGCATCCAGAATATTAGCTATCTCTTTAGAGGTGTAGGGGCCTGCTCCTTCGGTAAGCATTTTAGTGGCAAAGAAAGACTGGCCCAGCACCTTTTCGCTTACAGCTCCATTTTTTACAATGAATTCAATGCGCAGCACAGCTTGCTTTCCTGCATTGATGATATGGACGGGAATACCGCCAGAGAGCTTTGAAAATTCTACTGCTGGAAGTTGTATGCTGCTTACCTTCTGGTAAGCAGGCGGACTTTTACGATCGAGCATAAGGCTTTTTACTCCTGAATAGAACGATCGGTTGCTTCTGATTTTTCGAAATTGATCCCTACGGTAAATCGCAGGGTTTCAGCCAGCGGATGCTGTTGCTGTTGGGGAATCAGGTAGGCAAAGTCGAACAGTAGCTTTTGGTAGCGCAAACCTACACCCATGGTAAAGAATTTGCGGGCACCTTTAAGATCATGCTCCCAGAAATAACCGGCACGTGCTGCAAATAAATCGTTGTACCAGTACTCAAGGCCGGTAGAAATGGTGAATTCTTTCATTTCCTCGCTAAAGCCATCGGGGGCATCGGCCACAGAAGTGAAAATACCGCTAATCAGCGAACGGTTTGGATCTTTACCTCCGCCCGGAGCTATGATGGGGTCACCATTAGCATCATAAACATATTCTCCTGTAACAGGATCTGTCTGATAAACCGGTGGGGTAGGGACCAGCAGTTTGTTTACATCCAGCGCTAAGGTAAGCTTGTTGAAGGCATCCAGGTTAGCAGTATAGGCCGTGCCTAGGCGCAGGTTTGCCGGAATAAAGCTTTCAGTACTTTCGTCGAGGTAAGAAATTTTATTACCAATGTTTGAGATTACAGCAGCAAGCGCCAGGTTGCTTTCGCGGCCACGCAGCACCAGGTCTGTGTTGTAATACACACCTACGTCTGCAGCAACACTGTTACCTGGTTTAGCCTGCTGGCCGGCACCGGTACCAACCGGCACATCACCGGCCAGGTTAGAATGGATAAAACGGCCGGTAACACCAAGGCCTAACTTCTCGGTGAGTCTTCTCGAATAGCTAAAGTCAAAAGCATATTCCTGCGGCTGAAAATCAGGCGCAAGTTGTGTGGTTCCATCGTTGGTCAGGAAAATTTCACCTAAATCGAAGTACCGCAGGTTAAAGGCTACAGCCTGTACATCGTCAATTTTATAATAAGTTGCCAGATACAACAGGTTCATGTCGTCTACAATCTTGCCTAACCAGGGGGTATAGGAAAGCGAAATACCAGCTCTTTTTTCTATAAAGGCCAGTTTACCAATATTCCAGTGCGTTGAATGTGCATCGGGAGAAATGGCTGCACCAGCATCGCCCATGGCGCCGCTGCGTGCATCAGGAGAGATCATCAGGAAGGGTACCGCCGTGATAATAGGGCGGGCTGCGGTATCCTGTCCAACCCAGGCCTGGCCTTGGGCAAATGCAGAAATTGTGGAAAGGCTGAAAAAGAAAACTAATAAGATCTTACGCATGAGGCTATTCATCAAACTAAACCGACTTAAAGATAAAGAAAGAAATAAATTTTAGTAGACTATTACTAGCTTTTCTGTCTTTTCTGCCACACTTCCATCTGAGAGGGAACGCAGAATTACCTTAAAGACGTATAAACCTGGTATTATATTTTTGTTTACCAGCGGTGTGGATGGTTGATGAATGGTGCTCAAGGCTGCGCTATATTGCTGCTTTGCCTGCAAAATTACCTGACCGGCCGTCGTGTAAACAACCACTTCCATTTCAAGATCGTCGCCGGCACGATTGTGTGTAACAGCAAAAGTTGTATGATCCCGGAAGGGGTTAGGGTAATTGAAAGCTTTGCTGATGCTGATCCCTTGTTCGCCGGGTACATAAAAATCGATGCTTTGCTGGCTCATGTTCCCATGGGTATCCCAGACCTGGAGGCGCAGCTTGTGCTGGCCCGGTGCCAGGTTGTTAAGCGGAAAGCGCAGCCACCCTTCTTTATAACTTCCGTTGATGCTGGTATAGTAGTCGTTCAGGATAAAAGTAACAGAATCGTCCAGTTGTGCTTCAATGTCCTGGGCTAGGCCAGAATAGGAAATATTGATCCCGTTTTCATCCCCTAATTTGGCCAGCAGCAATGCCTGGGTGTCTACAGGGTTACCCGAAGTAAAGGTTGTATCGTTCAGATAAAGGGATATTTCCGGGGGAGAAGCATCTGCACCAGGGGTGGCACTGCCGCCAATCACCAATTCTTCTGTGGCACCAGCGGCATCCTGTACTCCATTTTGATGGATGGCATACAGCTCTACACGTCCAAAGCCTGCATCGTAGCGTATGTTTTTGGGCACAGCCATTTCAAAAGAGAATTGCCCGTCTTTTACCCTGGTTTCGCCCCGGTAGAGAACATTCTGGCGCTGGCGGTAGGGCATGCTGGGGTCGGTTTGGCCCAGCGTGTGCAAAACATCGCTTTTGTCGTAGATGGTTGCCAGCAGGGTACCGTTGAATTGGTTGTCAGGTAATTGCTCCGGCGTTAATACAGCCCCTTCAATCATGATCTTTTCAAAGGCCTTGAGCGTATCGGCAGGTGTAGAGGCTTCGCCATTGGTCACCGCAGTAATTACCGCAGGCTGGCGTGGATAGGCCAGCTGCAGGGAAGGATCGCCCAGTAAAATGAAATTGCGGTTGTTGATGCCGGTACCTGGTACGCCTTCGTTTTTAGTAAGGCGCATAATATCACCCAGCCTTAAGGACTCGCCTGTGGTAGAAGGAAAAGCATTTCTGTAGAAAGCACTGTTTATTTTAAGGTTGGTATAAGAGAAAACAGGCCTGGAGGTAGTAAGTAATCCTATCGCACCTCCGGTTGGGTTCAGGACCAGGCTTTCCGCACCAGACCGTACAGAAGCGTCGTGCAGACCAAACTCGCAGGTAGCAGTAACAAAGAGCGGAAGGCGATTGGTATTCTGCAACCGCTCGGCCATGGTATTGGAGAAAATGTTCTCGAAGGTCCAGAAGCGGTAACTGCCATGGCCTGTAAAATTCACAATAAGAGCTCCCTGATTGATGGCATCGTGCAACGCTGCCTGTGCTGCAGGTGCGGTTTGGCTATTGGCAGTTATATTTTTAGGATAGGCATCAACGTAAATCTTACGAATGTTGAATAGATCCTCATCTGCTTCAACAATGTTTGCAAGGGTTTCGGCATCGAGCTGATGTACGTTGCCATCCTCATCGTCGGCCACGAATAAAATACGCTGCCGCCAGTTGCCCATGGTTGCTGCTTCGCTGCTGTAGCGGATAAGCTTGTCTACTACCTGCCGGGCTTCGGTGGGGGTCGCCACTGGTAAACGGCCAATACCTATCTCCAGCGACTGGTTACCTGCTTCACTTTCTGCCCAGTCGCCTTCATGGTCTTCCAGGAAACCATAGAAATCGTCGGAAGCATAACTGTAGATAGGGTGGGTAGAATTGTAAGACTCATACAGGGGAACCAGGTTGTAATCGTAATCTGTGCGCTGTTTATAATCATAATAACCACGGCCAAACAGCAGCAGGTATTTTAGCTTCTGACCGCCCTCTTTGTACAGGTGGCGTACATAGTCGCGAATGGCTGCAATATCCTGCCGACCGGATGAAAATTCATTATAAACCTGTTGAACAGACACTACTTTGGCGGCAAGCCCATCGTGGTTTCTGCGAAATGCAGCCAGCCGCTCTGCTTCAGCCTGTAGGGAAGGGTGGGTGATGATCAGCAATTCGGGGCTAAGATCGGCCCGCAGGTTTTGGTTGGCGATTACACCAATAAATTCTGGTTCCGCTGCAGTGGCAGGGGTAAACGCAATATAGTGGTGAAGTTCTGTACTAAGGGCGCCAAAGGCTAGTTCGCTATTCTGGAGAGCCCCCTCCTGCAGCAGCGGTTGTAGCGGATCACTGACATCCCAAACCTGCAGGTCCTGCGGTGCCTCGGCTATTTTATAGGTGCTGACGGGCTGGTTAAGGCTTTGCGGGGCAATAAAAGAAAAGGGCTGGCCCCGGTAGCGCAGGCGTGCAGGCGCCTGTAGCAGAAAATAATCAAGGTAGGAATGGTTGGCGCCAGCACCTCCACTAATGCTAACAGTTAGTTGTAGCGGCTGGCCATTAGAAATAGTGCCGCTGGCATGCTGGCTCTCCATCTCCTGAATCCACCCCTTATTAGCATATTGCCCTTCATCTACGGCGCGGATTGGAATGCTCTGTAGTTGCTGTCCGTTTAATGCAACAGAAAAGGTTACGCTGCTTTTGTTAGCATTCATGAAGGCAGTGCGCAAGCGCAGGCTGCCATCGGTAAGATCCTGCAACGTTAAGGGAAAATTGAGGCTGGTGGTATAGCCAAAGGCTTCACCAAACCAGCGACGACCGGAGGAGATAATATTTACCTCGTCTTTTTCATATACTTCTACTGCTTCGTAGCTGGTGATGGCAGGGTGGTTCAGCCCTTCGTTAGCGGCAACCGTTTGTCGTACTCCGTCCTGGCTGCCCAGCGAAATAAAATAATAAGCCGTGTCGCTGTAAATGTTCTTTTGGTGGGTGAACCAACCAGTTTCCTGCTGGTATTGAAGTGCATCCGGTCCCTGGGCATAAAATAGTACGTGATCGGCAGCATCCAGTATGCCGTCCGATTCGCCAACAACCTGGATGGCTAATTGAGGTAAGTCCTGCGGGCGGGCTGCTGCAATGGTTTCAGGTACCATGCCTCCGCCATACCCTCTTATTTGTAAGTGCCGCAGGTTGCTGCCATCCGGCACTATGCCATGGCTCTTTAAAAAAGTAGAAGATAGTTTGTAAACGCCGGTTTGGGTAACTCCAATCTTGAACCAGGTGCCCTCTGCCAACACGCTATTTTGTTGGGCAATGGCAGCCACTGAGAAGCCCAGCAGTAAGCTTAGCGTAAATAAAGGGAGTTGCCGGAACATAAGGCTGTTTTGCAATACGCATCGATCAACGGCTTTCTGACCGTCTGGGTTCCCGTTTAGCAGAAACCATCTAGAAAAACGGCCTTAAGCTACGTATATTGTACAATCGCAACTTTCCATGATCAGGTTGGCCAGGCTAGCCATTACAGCTTTGCCTTGTTGATCCAGAATTTCTTGAAGAGGCATGATGTCCATTTCAGCCCGAAATTTCTTGATCTTTAGTGAACAGTGAAAGCAGCACGTACAGTAATATAATGAGCGGTATGGCTACAAAATTGAAGAAAATTATCAAAAGGAGCGAAAGCACAAGAAAAATATATTTGATTTGATTATGCTGCCAGCTAAAGTCTTTGAACTTGAGGGCAAACAAAGGAATTTCGGCAACCAGCAAAAAGGACATGCCAAAGGCAACAATTAGCAGAAAAGCCGGATGATGCATAAAGTCCCAGTCTGGATGGCGCAGCACAATCAGGGGAAAGGCACTGATCAACAAAGCATTGGCAGGTGTTGGCACCCCTATAAAACTGGTGGTTTGCCGGGTATCCACATTGAATTTAGCAAGGCGCAGGGCCGAGAAAACAGCTACCACCAAGGCCAGGTAAGGCACCCAAGATGGTACTGTGGTGTCTCTGAGCATGGCAAACAGCACCAGGGATGGCAGGACACCAAATGTGACCATGTCTGCCAGAGAATCCAGTTCGCCGCCAATGGGTGAGCTTACTTTGAGGGCACGGGCGGCAAAACCATCAAAAAAATCGAAAATAGCAGCCAGCCAGATAAGATAAGGGGCCCAAACCAGGTTACCTTCCAG
>JASLAE010000493.1 GCA_030147305.1 Cesiribacter sp. | reverse complement strand
TTTTCAGGGGCGCGTACCATGCCATGCACACCGACTACCACCACATCATAAAGCTGCAGTTTTTCAAGCAGCTCATTGAATTGCTCGGCTGTGGCTTCTTTTTCTATGTGATAGTGTTCAAAGGGTGCGTAGAGTGCCAGGCTTTGCGCAAAGGTGTTCTTTTCAGAAGAGCCGCCAATGGTCACGGAGGCGAAAGTGTGGTCTTCCAGGCTGCGGATGGGCAGCAGGTTTAGCTGATTGTGTACAACTGATACGGCGTGCTCGTACAGCTTCTGGCGAATCATGTCTGCAATGGGCGCGTTCAGTTTTTCAACCAGGTTATCGGTGCTGATTGGTTTGTAACTATGCAGGCCTGCCCAGTATTTCGCCATCAGGATCCGGCGCACGTGTTCATCTACACTTTCCTGGGTTATTTCGCCTTTTTTAACCGCTCTTGATATTTTACGGATGGCACCCGCTACATTTTCAGAAAATAAGAGCACGTCGTTGCCAGCCTTGAGGGCTTCCAGGTCAACATCGCCAGGCTTATAGAATTCGCTTACGCCCTTCATGTTAAGGGCGTCGGTAAAGATAAGGCCGCTGTAGCCCATCTCTTTCCGCAGCAGACCATTGACTACTGCAGGAGAAAGGGTAGTGGCACGGTTAGGCGTGTTGTCCAGCGCGGGCACATGAATATGCGCTACCATTATGCTGGCAACGCTGTCGGCCATCAGCTGCTGAAAAGGATAAAGCTCTATGCTGCGCAGGCGCTCCATATCGTGCCGGATCACTGGCAGGGCCAGGTGAGAGTCGGTGTCGGTATCGCCATGGCCAGGAAAGTGTTTGGCACTGGCCAGTACCCCGCCATCCTGCAGGCCACGCATATAAGCGATGCCTTTGCGGGCTACATCAATCTTGTATTCGCCAAAAGCACGGGTTCCAATAACAGGATTTTTCGGATTGCTGTTTACATCTACCACCGGCGCAAAGTTTACATGCACCCCCAGCAGCTTTAACTGACGGGCCACTTCGGCACCCATGGTATAAATAAGCTGATTGTCTTCAATGGCGCCCATGGTCATTTGCCGCGGAAAGTCCGGAATACTGTCCAGGCGCATGCCCAGGCCCCATTCTGCATCCATGGCGATAAAGAGGGGAACACGGGCTTTTTGCTGCAGGTGGTTTGTCATGCGGGCCTGGCGAATTGGGCCGCCCTGGAAAAAGATAAGTCCGCCTATGTGATTCTCTGCCACCAGTTCCTCCAGCTCCTCCAGATGTTTCTGATCGCGGTTAGAATAGGCCGCTACCATAAACAGCTGACCAATCCGTTGTTCCTCCGACATGCTTTTCATCACACTGTCCACCCAATGATCCCGCCGCTTTAGCCACGCCTGCTGAGCTGTAGAATCGGGGGGTGAAGCAGCCCAGG
Organism: Cesiribacter sp.; assembly: GCA_030147305.1. Taxonomy (GTDB): domain Bacteria; phylum Bacteroidota; class Bacteroidia; order Cytophagales; family Cyclobacteriaceae; genus Cesiribacter. The sequence continues at coordinate 1,474 of JASLAE010000493.1, read as the reverse complement.
CAGCTGTTATACCCATCACACACAAAGCCATTACGGCACAAACTTTTCCGAACATGCAAACGTTACCCTTCTGAATAATCGTTAGATTTGTTAGAGTTACCAATTAAGCCTTATTATGAAATTACCTTCCCTAATCCGGCTCCCAAGTAGTAAGAAATTTAATTACGAACCCCGCTTCTACGATCCGGTAAAGGAAGAGATAGCGGAGCGGACAGAACGCATTCGGCGGGAGATGGAAGCAGATGCTGCCATGACCAGTGAACAACGTATTAAATTCAAGGCAGAATGGAAAAATGCCAGCCAGCGAAATGATACTGAGGATAAGCGTTCCAGTATTAGCCAAATGATATTTATCCTACTTTTCTCGTTCACCTTTATTGGGTATATTTTCTACGGAAATAACGCACTTTACATTGGTTTAATTCTTATTCCAGTCTACATTTTCTTACGCATGAGACAAATGCGGCAGAATTCCTGAAATAGCGGAAAGAAGCAGGGCAGTCTTATCACTGCCCTCTTTTTTTATTATATTTACCCCCTAAACCATCCATGGCCCGCCCGCTCCTACGGGCTCCTTTTGTTTCTATAGCATGGCAGATATTATTAGGTTATTACCCGACGCTATTGCCAACCAGATTGCTGCCGGTGAGGTAGTGCAACGACCTGCTTCTATTGTAAAGGAATTGATGGAAAACAGCATTGATGCTGGCAGTACCCGCATACAGGTGCTGGTGCGTGAGGCTGGCAAGGCCATGGTGCAGATCATCGACAATGGCCGGGGCATGTCGGAAACCGACGCACGCATGAGTTTTGAGCGACATGCTACCTCTAAAATACGCACAGCAGATGATCTTTTTGCCATACGCACCATGGGCTTTCGGGGCGAGGCACTGGCCTCCATTGCAGCGGTGGCTCAGGTAGAGATGAAGACCCGTCCGCACGGGGCAGAACTGGGTACGCGCCTGTGTGTGGAGGGTTCGGAGGTAAAGAAACAGGAACCAGTGGTGGCCCCTGAAGGTACCGCCATCATGGTTAAAAACCTTTTCTACAATGTTCCTGCCCGCCGTAATTTCCTGAAATCCAATCCGGTAGAGATGCGCCATATTGTCGATGAGTTTCAGCGGGTGGCGCTGGCTCATCCGGAGGTAGCCTTTAGCCTGCATCAGAACGATATGGAAACCTACCAGCTGGCAGCCGGTAAGCTAAGCCAGCGTATTGTGCAGCTTTTTACCAAAAATCATCAGGAGCAAATGGCTGCCTGTCGTGAAGAAACCCCGCATTTGAAGATCTGGGGCTATATTGGTAAACCCGAATTCTCTAAAAAGACCCGTGGCGAGCAGTACTTTTTTGTGAACCACCGTTTTATTAAAAGCAATTACCTGCACCATGCCGTAATGGGTGCCTACGAGGGGCTGCTGCAGTCAGATACCTACCCGTTTTATGTATTATTTCTGGAAATTGATCCGCAGCAAAT
>JASLAE010000438.1 GCA_030147305.1 Cesiribacter sp. | reverse complement strand
GTTTTTGTGGGAAATACATAACCCGCTATTAATATCAAAGCCCGGGTTGGTGAACCCAATCCACAATCCAGGGATGCCACCCAGTAATACCCCTCTTCTGAATAAGCGCGATGTTTGAATAATTACTATTTTTTAGCTATGGACACTAAACAGGCTTACGACCTATGGGCGGCACAATACGACACCAACAAGAACAAAACCAGAGACCTTGAGGGTGTGGTATTACGGTCATTTTTAACAGGCATTCCCTTTAACAACTGTCTGGAAATTGGCTGTGGCACAGGTAAAAATACCCTGTGGCTTCTTGATAAAGCCGCAAGTATAACAGCAGTAGATCTTTCCCCGGAAATGTTGTCCCGGGCCCGGGAGAAAATAAGCGCTCCGCATGTTCAGTTTATACAAGCCGATATAACAGAAAGCTGGTCGTTTGGTCATGCTTGCTACGATCTGGTAAGCTTTAGCCTGGTGCTGGAGCATATTCTAAACCTGGACCATGTTTTCCAAGAAGCCTCCAGGGCATTAAAAGCGGGTGGATATGTTTACCTGGGAGAGCTTCATCCTTACAAACAATATGCAGGAACCAAGGCCAGATTCGATACGGAAGCAGGCAGGCAAGTAGTAAATTGTTATGATCATCATGCATCTGATTTTATCCGGGCAGCAAAAAAATCAGGATTTGCCCTTGTTGATCTTGACGAGTTTTTCGATGAAGACAACAGAAGCAGCACACCCAGGATCCTGACCATCCTCTTCAAGAAGGGCTAATGCACGCAATGAAACCTGTTGATGGGCTAGGCATAGGTCTAGTGTAAGCTGTTGCCCCTTCCACTGCTTAAAGCACAATACTTGCAATCAAATTTTTCTGACCTCCCGGTAAGCAAAAGGATTATCATCTTTACAGCCCTAACACCCTGCCCTTTACTTTGGTTAGTATAGCATAGTAAAGAACTTATGCCTGATATAGAAAGACTTTTTGGACTCAATACAGATCTTGAAACCATTATTATGTTTGCCATCAGGGCAGTGGTGGTATTTGTGATCTCGGTCATATGTGTACGTGCAGGTGGTAAACGGCTCTTTAACAAAAATTCTGCTTTCGATATCGTGGCAGCCATTATGCTGGGTTCCATCTTAAGCCGGGCTATTACAGATTCTACCCCCTTTATTCCCACCCTGGTGGCCGGTGCCTTCCTGGTCTTTACCCACCGCATGCTGGCTTATCTGTCGTACCGCAGTGACTGGCTGGGGAACCAGATCAAAGGAAAAAAAACAACGCTGATAGAGGATGGAAAAATACTGGAAAAGAATATGCGAAAAAGCCATATTACCAAACAGGACCTGCTGCTGGCTGCCAGGGAACAAGCTAAAATTGAGAAGCTTGAAGACATTCAGGAAGCAAATCTGGAAAGAAGCGGGAATATCAGCATTATACCAAAAGAAGATAACTGAAGCAGCCACGCCAAAATATTAAGGCCTTCTTTTTGACTAACGGGAACTAATTAATACATTTGCATGTATCAATACATATGACTGCAACTTTAAAGAAAATTGAGAAAATTTCAAAGGCCCTGGGCGATGTAAACCGCCTCAGGATCCTGCAGCATATTGCCAATCAGGGTGGTACCGGCCAATGCTCTGCCATCCAGGAATGCTTAACCCTGGCACAGCCATCTGTGAGTCATCACATTAAAATATTAATAGAGGCAGACCTGATTGAGGCCGAAAAAGAGGGCAGAAACTACAAATACCGCCTGAACAGGGTAATACTACAGGAGTATATTGAGGCAATAGCTGCGCATATCACGGTACTGGAGAAATAAAAAAATTTGCCGAAATACATTGAAACATGCAGATATATAAATAATAAGTTTAAACATTCTTTATACAATATTAAGCTCTAACCTAAGAATTATGGACATATTACAATCACTGGAATGGCGCTATGCCTCTAAAAAAATGAATGGCAACAGCGTACCACAAGCCAAAGTAGATAACATTCTGGAGGCCATCCGCCTGGCACCTTCCTCCATGGGCCTGCAGCCTTATACTATCCTGGTTATTGAAGATCAGGAGCTAAAAAAGCAGATACAGCCCATTGCCTTTGGACAGGCCCAAATTGTAGACAGTTCGCACCTGCTGGTTTTTGCAGCCTGGAGCAACATCAGTCCTGAGCAAATCGAAGAATACATCCGCCACACGGCAGAGGTGCGCAATATGCCAATCGAAAAGCTAAATGATTTTAAGCAGACCCTGCTGAACATGGCTAAAAACCGTACAGAGGAGGAAAACTTTAACTGGGCTGCCCGCCAGACTTATATTGCCTTTGGCACTGCACTGGTAGCAGCTGCTGCAGCAAAAGTAGATACCACCCCCATGGAAGGGTTTAACAATGCCGCATTGGATGAACTGCTTAACCTTAAGGAAAAAGGGCTGAAGAGTGTAACACTCCTTCCCCTGGGTTATCGCGATGAAGTGAATGACTGGCTGGCAAAACTGCCAAAAGTAAGAAGAGAAAAAGAAAAGCTTTTTATAGTGGCAGAAGCTGAAGAAGCTGCCGCCTAGCCCACTGCTTTAGCGCTAAACAGCTACAAAGCTTTATGATAGTAAGCTACGAGCTAAAGAAGAAGGACCAGACAAAATTGACCAGAGATGAACAAGCATAAAATAAAAATAGATATTGTATCAGACATCAACTGCCCGTGGTGCTACATAGGCGAGCACCGGCTTAAAACAGCCATTGAAGCGGTTGGCGATGCCTACGACTTTGAATTAACGTTTAAGCCTTTTGAGCTTAATCCGCAGGCACCACAGGAAGGGGAACACAAAGAAAGCTACTTTCTCCGAAACTATGGAAAAGATGCCCTGCCCCGCCTAACTGCTTCCAGCAAGCACCTGGAAGCAATGGGCAAAGCAGAAGGGCTTACCTACAACTTCGATAAAGCTAAGGTAGTACATAACACCTTTAACGGCCACCGCCTGATCTGGCTAGCCAAAGAATATGGTGTACAGGAGGCGATAACCACAGCCCTGTACCAAAGCAATTTTGCGGAGGGAGAAAACGTGAATGACACAGCACTCCTGAAGGAGATTGGGGTGGCCAATGGCATCCCTGCCGAACGCCTGGAAGGCTTCTTTGAGAGCGAAGAAGGCAAAGCAGAGGTAAGACAGCTGGAGGCCTGGGCGCAACGTTCAGGCATTAGTGGCGTCCCTGCCTTTATCTTCAACGATCAATACCTGGTAAGCGGTGCCCAACCAGCCGAAACCTTCAAACAGGTATTTGAGCAGCTT
>JASLAE010000473.1 GCA_030147305.1 Cesiribacter sp. | reverse complement strand
GTGATCCCCTATTATAAAGATGTGATCAGCCAGAGCCCAAAGGCGAAACTGAAAATGCTGCACTACTTTATCAATACGGGTATCAAGGATACAGTATATTACTGGAGTGAGCTAAGCAAATTTGTGCAGATGTACTGCGACCTGCGCAAGATCTGTCCGGATCTGGATACTATTGACATCGGTGGGGGCTTTCCCATCAAAACCTCGCTGCACTTTGATTACAATTATGAATACATGATCGATCAGATTGTATTCAACATTCAGGACATGTGCAGGGAAAATGGAGTACCTGAACCACACATCATTACCGAGTTTGGCAGCTATACTGTTGGCGAGAGTGGCGCCACCATCTATTCGGTGATAGGCCAGAAGCTGCAAAACGACAAGGAGCTTTGGTATATGATTGATGGTTCTTTTATCACCCAGCTACCCGATGTTTGGGGACTTAACCAGAAATTTCTGATGCTGGCCGTAAATCACTGGAATAACAGGTTTCAGAAGGTTAACCTTGGAGGCCTTACGTGCGACAGCCAGGATTTCTACAATTCTGAAGCGCATACCTCAGAAGTATATTTACCAAAGGCAGAAGAAAACCAGACCCTGTATATGGGCATGTTCCATACCGGGGCCTATCAGGAATCTTTGGGTGGCTATGGAGGTGTACAACACTGTCTTATACCAGCGCCTCAGCATATTGTCATCAGCAGGGATGATGAAGGCAAGCTGAGCCACGAGTTATTTGCACCAGAACAGGAACTTGAAAGTATGATGCAAATTCTTGGCTACGCCAAAAAATAAGCATAAAGCTTTTGTGGACTTTATGTCCTCCTCAATACTCCTGTTATCAAGCCGTATGCACTCCTGTACGCCTTGGTAACAGGAGTTTTTTTATGTGATCAAAACTGATGATGCGTTAAATCAACAGGTCTGCATAATGCCTAGGCTGCTATTTATCTTTGTGCCTTAGCTTCAGAAAATTTTTATAATTGTAATCTTTTCGGGGTATTCTGTAGATGATGTTCACACTGGTGGTGCCAAATTGATCCAACTTATGGCCTCCTTTGCTAACTGCAATTCCATCGAGGTAATCTGTCCCGGTTACGTGGAATGTCAGTTCCAATCCCATTTGAAAAAAATTTGAAAGCTTATATTCTACCCCTAGGCCTACTGGTACAACCACCGCTATAGTGTTGAAGCCCAGGCTATCGGCTAAATTCCAGCCATCGGTTCTTTCTTTTGGATTGTGGTAAAGCAACCCACCACCTGCATAAGCATAATAATTAAATTTTCGCAGGTATTCATCGTAGTGCCTCAAAGGAAACAAATAGTGTTTTATACCAATCACTGCATCGAAATTATTGCTCTTAATGCCATCAAAATTCGGTCTGTCTTTGGCAGCATTATAACTATGCCGGTAATAAGTAGTTCTGAATAAGAAACTAATGTAATTGGTATACTGATATCCTACGCCAAGCGCAAAATGAGGCTTAAGGAATAAATTCTGGCCCTTGATATCGTTGATCAAAGACTCGTTGGTGTTAATTGCGGTAAGGCCGGCCTTAAACTGAAAGTTAAAATTACTTTTCTGCGGATGCGCATAGCGGTCATGATACTGGATGTTGCCCCCTGCTGGTTGAGCAATAGAACCAATGTTAAATGCAAAAAAAATAATAAAAAAAAGAAGCAGTCGCATGCTTATAACAAAAGGATGAAAAATCTTATACCCTTAACATACTATCCCTAAAACTAGATACAACACCTAATGATTATTGTACCTATTTTGACGAGCAATTTGCACCAGTAACAAACTAATAATTTACATAAATTTCAATGATTAGTTCAATATTTTTTTCTCCAAAGGCTTGTATCGTCCTTCTCATGCTTTTTGCCGTGGGTTGTACAGCTCCCCGATCCATCATAAATTCAGGTAAAGTAACCGCACCCGGCCAGTTTAAAGTTGGGTTTAATTATGGTGGCAACATAGCCTCAGAACCAATAAGCCAATTAGATGATGTAGCCAGGGCAGCCATAGATGCTGTAGTCAACAAGGATACGGTTTTCTATGATGAGCAGATCGATGTTTTTGCGGAAGCCATTACAGCCTATGCCCTTGACCCGGTGGGACCAGCCTTTGATTTGTATATTCGCTATGGTATCGCACCTCGGGTAGATGCCGGCTATAAATATGCTTCAGGTGCGCATGTACTGGACGCTATGTACCAGTTTATGGGCTCCACAGGCACGCCGGAAAATCCAGGCCCGGAAGGTCTTTATGGCAGCCTTGGCCTGCAATTCTCAACACAAAGCCTTAATCTGGGCAACCGTTTTTTCCTAGATAAAATCAGCTCTGTGCTCAGCTTCGAAGCCTCCCGCAGAGATCTGGTTGTTCCCCTCATTTTTAGTAAATCTTTCGGTAAGGAAGAAGAAATTGGCAATATATCATGGGGTGTTGCTTACAACCACACCTTTGTGAATTATGGCTTTGAACCAGGCAACCTCTTCAGAAGGGTTGGCGGCGAAAGGGTTAAAGTAGAGGGTTTCACGGCTAAAAATAACTTTTCTTCTTTTGGCGCTTTCATCAATGCAAAGGTTGGCTTTAAGTTCATTTATGTGGTGCCAGCTTTAACAGTCTATTATCAGAACTACGGTACCTATAAGCTGATTGGTGACAGAGAATTTAGCTATTCCGGCATGACCATTATTCCTTCCATTGGCTTACAGGCCAGGTTTGGGGGCAGAAATAACACCTCCAATACCAACGAAAGAATAAGAAGGTAACCTGGCGGCATGCTTAATTTAAAGGCAGATAAATTTGATGAGCGGACATAAGCACTGACATAATACAGACTTTTTGCTATTTTTGAGGCATAGCTATACCCATGCCGTGTCGGAAAGTCTGATAATTATTCCTACTTATAACGAAATCGAGAATATCGAAGCCATGATCAGGCGTGTGTTCACCCTGCCACAACAATTCGATCTGCTTATCATCGACGACGGTTCTCCGGATGGCACTGCACTGCGCGTTCAGCAACTACAGCTGGAATTTCCGGAACAGCTGCACCTGCTGCAAAGGCCTGGTAAACTTGGTTTAGGTACTGCTTATATTATGGGGTTTCGGTGGGCGCTGGAGCGGCATTATGAATTTATCTTTGAAATGGATGCCGATTTCAGTCATAATCCCATGGACTTGCTACGCCTTTACGACGCCTGCGCCAGCGAAGGGTTCGATGTAGCGATTGGCTCGCGTTATGTAAAAGGTGTAAATGTGGTGAACTGGCCTATGTCTCGGGTGCTGATGTCTTACTTTGCATCACTGTACGTACGGTTTATTACTGGATTGCCCATCCACGACAGCACTGCCGGTTTTAAATGCTACCGCCGGCACGTGCTGGCCTCCATTGACCTGGATAAAATCAAGTTTGTTGGATATGCCTTCCAGATCGAGATGAAATTCACTGCCTGGAAGTGGGGATTTGGCATCAAAGAAGTACCCATCATTTTCACTGACCGTGACAAAGGGGTAAGCAAAA
>JASLAE010000407.1 GCA_030147305.1 Cesiribacter sp. | reverse complement strand
GCTGAAGTACCCGGCGTTTCCGAATACGGATGCAAATATAGAAGGCTGTTTTAATTCTGCAAAGCCTCTTTTTTGTTATTTTTCACTTTGGTTAAACCTTTCCGATACTGCTACGGAGTTAGTTCCTGTGATTAAGCACGTTACAGGCAGTCCTTTGGGCACTGAAGATGGTCATTATTGATGTGTGAATCATGCTCTCTACAATGGCCATTAGGGATGCTTGCGCCCGGTACCGGCCTGTTTCTTCTCCCATTCGTCATCGCTGAAGATGGATAGGGTGGCAGCTCACCACGTCCTTTCCGTAAAGGATATCTTCCTATGGAAACATGATAACTGATATTAAACTCAATCAAAAGTTTTTTCCATCAATCAAAAAAACAGGCTTTATATCAATTGCCGGGTTATAGGCTGCGCATTTCTTTCACCTAGTGGTGAAAATAATCTTATCAGTTACATACTATAAGTGCCTGCTATTAACGCTAAAATCATTCACCCGCTTGTTCAATTGTAAGGTCTAACGAAGCCACTTCAGCTGCTCCAATGGCTACATCAAACAAAAAGCCGATGGCAAAAAAAACGATGAAATGTCATTTTAAATGTCATTTCATCGCCAGTGTATATTAAACCTATATAAATGAAGCGGTATACTTATTGCCGCACGAAAGTATAAGTTCCTTCAACATCACTGTTTACGGTAGCGCCATTTTGTTCCGTGGTACTGACCATGTTGTACTCCAGCTTAAGGGTAGTAGCGGTTAATTCCAGAATAGTTGCTTTTTGTGCAGTACCCGTCTGAGAATTGATGGTAAGCTCCCGGTCTGATAAGGACCAGCTTCCACCATCCAGAAATTCCTGGTTAGTCCAGTTGTACGTCATGGTTTGTCCCTGCATGGTGCTGGTGATCGCAATGCTGTAATCCCCGCTGCTTGTGTAGGTGTTGGGCTCGTCATCAAACGATACAATCAGATCCATCTCGTAGCCGGTGCCTGTGAAATTGCTTGGAAATGACATGCCCTGAAAGGTGGTGGTGGAGGTGCCGGCATATTCAATTTCTGTGACTTTCCAGGAGCCAGTCAGGTCCGATCCTGTAGCTGGCTCAGGAGTTTCGTCTTTGGAACAGGCAAATGCAAAACAGATAAGCACAAAAAACAGCGATACCTTGGAAAGAGTCATGTGGTAAAAGGATTTAGTTTATTAAGATTAAGGGTAAACACAACAACATTTTGAGGTAGCTATAGCGTGAGTAGGCACAGCAAACGGATGCCTGATCTACAGCCACGGCTAACTTCTTTCGGGCTGTAAGTAGCGAACTAATATCAAAGTTTAAAAGTGAAAATAAGTGCCTTTCTTACTTCTATGCTTATTGTTGTGAATTATGATTTCCCATTAATTTGATTTTAGACGGTCAGTGATATTATCAATCTCAGCATTATGATGATACCAGTGTCACTTCCATACCATTTATTTTGATTAAATCTATATGCTAAAAACTGGAATAGAGATTGCCTTACAATCCCCAGCCATACAATAGCTCAGTAGCCTTAAGTATAGGTGCGCCTGGGTGAACTTGTCTTTATTGAGTTGCCTCATTTAAGCAATACTAGGCTTATTGCTGCAATGTTCACTCCACATCACAGCATTGAGACTACGCTCATTAAAGGCAGCTGTATACCCAGAATCTCCTTGATATTCTGTAATTTTTCGTCTCCGGAGCCAGGCTAACGGGCTTTTTTTACGGTGTTTAAGTGTGTATGGGTGTACAAAACCAACAGATTTTACTTAAACACGGACAGCTTCTTTTAACCTTTTGTGAGTTGGGCTGTTATAGGAGAAACCAAATAAAATTTTTTATATGAAAATCTTTTACCGTTCTACTTTACCCGGCTTAGTTGTATTGCTTTTCTTGTTCATGGCTTGTTCACCGAAATATGGTGCCCATTTTGCGCCATCCAAGCAATCTCCCGCTGTGGCAGTACAAACACAAACTGAAGTTATTGCACCCCTGGAAGCTGATGCACCAACAGAAGCAGCAGCCGTTGTGGAAGATAGAGCCACAGCATCCGGTGCCGAGACAGTGATTACAGATAACCATACTCCGGCAGCAGCGCCTGCCGAAGCTGTAAATACAAAAAAAGAGCAAAGAAAAGTGCTGCGTCAGTTTAAGAAGAAGCTTAAAAACATGACGAATGAAGAGCGCGAAGCCTTCAAAGATCAGGTTGTGAATCAGCTGAAAGAACAACAGCGAAGCATGAACCTTTCAGCGCCTGAGAATGCTCCAGATCAGGATACAGCCAGAGCGAGTGTTGGCCTGGCCTTATTAATTGTGTTGGCAATTATTTTACCACCACTTGCAGTATTCCTGCATCAGGGAGAGATCAATACCAAGTTCTGGATCAGCCTTGTGCTTTCTTTACTGTTCTGGGTACCTGGTATCATTTATGCCTTCCTTGTTATCTTCGATGTAGTGTAACAGAAGCATAATGACAACTTAATAAATCAAGAGCCCTGCATTTAGCGGGGCTTTTTTATTTCTGCCAAGTAAAAAAGCAGGCTTTGTTTTGTGGCCGCAATAAGGCGCTGCTTACATAATTTAAGGCTTTTATCAAGGGGCTCATCTGCCGGGCTCAGGGCTGCTGCATGCCAGATCTTGGCCTTGTATAGTTGCTCAGTTGTGAGTGCTAATTTGCCACTTAGTACCAGCAGTGGCTTACCCGCTATTGCTGATTGTCTGGCAATCTCACCCAGCACTTTGCCCTGTAAACTTTGCCCGTCAGCTTTCCCTTCGCCGGCAATTACAAGGTCTGCCTCGTTAACCTTTTTTTCAAATCCTGCCAGTTTAAGCAGCATAGCAGCGCCAGGAGCTAGGGACGCTTTCAAAAAAGCAATGGCACCGCCACCCATACCGCCACCCGCCCCACTACCGGGTATTTGTTCGATTTTAAGGCCCAGGTCACGGGCTATCAGGGCCGCCAGGTGTACACTGCCAGATTCCAGTAAGGGCAGTTGCGCTGAAGTGGCTCCTTTTTGCAAGGCATAGATCTGTGCTGCCCCATTAGGCCCTGTCAAGGGATTCGTTACGTCACAGGCAACTTGTATGTTAAGGGTTGCTAGTTGTTTTGGCACCTGGCTGTTACTGATACGCTCTATTTGCAAGAGGCTGCCTCCGGTAGGCAGGAAAGGCCTTCCCACACTATCAATAAAATGGTAGCCAAGCGCTGTGGCCATGCCTGTACCGAGGTCGTGGGTAGCGCTGCCGCCTATACCCAGTGAAATTTCTGTTGCACCCTGTTCCATGGCATGTTTTATCAGCTCACCAACCCCATAAGTGGTTGTATGCAGCGGTGAGCGTAGGTGAGCGGGAACCAGGTGTAGGCCGGCAGCTTCCGCCATTTCAATGTAAGCTCTTTTCTGACGGGGCAGCCAGGCATATCTTGCTTTTACAGCCTGCTGTAGCGGACCTGTAACCCCAACAGTTATCAGTTTAGCGCCGGCATAGGCAGAAATCATGCTTGCAAAGCCATCGCCACCATCACTCAATGGCATTTGTAAAACCTGTGCTGTGGGTAGGGCAGCAATTATACCATCTGTGATGGCCGCGGCAGCAGCAGGGGCATCCAGTGCATCTTTGAATTTGTCAGTTGCAACAAGAATTTTCATGAAGTCTGTGGTCTTCTTTGCTGCCTGTTCCCGGAAGACTCTTCCCGCTTTTGCTGATAAAGCAGTCTTGCCACTGCATCTATAAGGCCGCTATGGCCGGTATTTAAAACTTCCAGTTTATAATCCTTTAAATGCCGGAGCAAACGTTGCATGCCCTGGGGTGTCATAATTTTGTCATGGCGCCCCAGATACATCTCCAGTGAGATACCATGTTTAGAGATAAGGGATGCAATATGGTGCATATTAAAGCGCAGGGGGCTAAAGACCGTCCAGCTGTTGTACACCTTCATGCGCTTCTCGGGGTTGCTCATGTGCCAGTCTGCAAAACGCAGGATGCCCTTGTCCATTAAACGGTACCGCTCCAGGTTATGCAGCAGTTTGTAGAAAGGTTCCGGTTTTTCTACCATGCTCCTGAAGAATCTTCTGGCCCAGCTCGGATAGGTAGCCATACTATACCAGAGGGAAGTGCGAATGCCATCGGGTGCAATCAGGATCAGGCGATCAACCTGAGGGGCTTTTAATTCCAGGGTAGCCAGGGCAAATTTTCCGCCCATGCTATAGCCGCTCAATTCAAAACGCTCTATGTTGTGTAACTGTAAAAATGCGCTGATCATGCGACACCAGAATTCCCGGTTCAGGGGTTTTACCGGATCAGGCCAAACGCTTTGGCCATGGAAGAACATATCGAAACTCCAGATGGTATATGCATCACCCAGGGCCTGCGCAAAGGGATAATAGTATTGCCCATGCTGTCCGAAACCATGAAATGCCAGCATCACCTTTGGACCATTGCCCCAACACCACCAGTGCATTTTTGCACCTTCAAACTCAAAAAATCCATTCATAAATTCAGTGGTCAATAAAAATAACCGCCTGTCACCAATTAATGCAGCTATTAACAATTAATAAAACTTTAACAATGGAAACTTTGT
>JASLAE010000431.1 GCA_030147305.1 Cesiribacter sp. | reverse complement strand
AATCTGGCAACTACCACTAAGCCTAATTTTCTTAATGATGCATTCGGTAATCCAGAGTAAACTGCTCAGCAAACGCCTGCTGAGATAAGCCCACGCTTAAGTAGAAAATTGCTTAACACCTACGCTGCTGATGCAGTCTGCAGCCTACTTTACAGCTTTGGTAATGATAACGTGTATGACTACTGTTTAGAAATAAACTGGTCGCTAAACGCTATTGCTTCTTCTTCCATAATTGCCACCAGGGCGTGCCGGGGTAGTTATGGTGCTCCCAATGGTAGCCAAAGAAATAACAACTCAGAAATGCCCATAAGTGGTTTTTAGCCTGGCTTCCCGATTTATGCTTGTTATCCGGCGCATGCTCACCCATGTGAGGCAGGTAAGTGCCAAAGTAAAAAAGCTGGAGTGTAGCCAAAATGCTTGGCACCATCCAGAAGAGGATAACGTTTGCCTGCGGAAAAACGAGGATTAGCACATTATAGGTAACGGCCATGGCCAGCACCTGCCACAGGGTAATGTATTGCCGCAGAAAGCTAAAGTACCAGACAAAAAAATTGTTGCTGTGGTGATAATCCGGATCTTCTTCAGTAGCCACGAACCGGTGATGCTGATGATGGCGCGGGAAGAGGCGAGGGTACCAGTTATAGGCAAATAAGAGTGCAGTGGTCCAGCCAATGGCATTGTTGAGCCGGCGGTTTGGGCTTACGACACCATGCATGGCATCATGGGCGGTGATAAATAAGCCAGTATACAGGTGGGTCTGCACCAGGACCAGCAACCAGGTAAGTGGTGAATACCAGTTAATTGTGTATTGCGTGAGCAGCCAGCCAAGACTTAGAAACCAGGCACAAAGAATCAGCAGGGCAATAAAAACGCCCAGCTGCTTATGCCAAACCGATATGGATGCTGCTCGAGCCATATACTCATCAAAGATACGAAAAAAGAGGGGATCAGAAGGTCAGCAGGCGATCACGCACCTGCTGCATAAGCCACATGGGTGTGGAAGTAGCCCCGCAGATGCCAATGCGTTCCCGGTCGGTGAACCATGCATGCTGAATTTCATCCTCATGGCTGACAAAGTAGGAATTAGCATTTGTTTCCTTGCAGACGCCATACAGCACCTTACCATTAGAGGATTTAGTGCCGGATACAAAAATGATCTTATCATATCGACTGGCAAAGTGGCGGAGCTCTTTATCGCGGTTACTCACCTGCCGGCAAATGGTATCGTTGGCATTTACCTCAATACCACTCTCCTGTAACATGGTTTTGATCTGGTAAAATTTATCTGTGCTTTTGGTTGTCTGGCTATAGAGTGTAATTGCCTTAGGGAGCTGATCGGTGGATAACTCGGCCAGATCCTGAAATACTACCGCTTCGTTAGAAGTTTGTCCCAGCAGGCCCACCACTTCGGCATGGCCATGCTTTCCGTAGATATATATATTTTCTCCCTTATCGTAAGAGTTCTTGATGCGGTTCTGCAGCTTAAGCACCACGGGACAAGAGGCATCTACCAGGCGCAGGTTATTCTTGAGTGCCAGCTCATAAGTAGAGGGGGGTTCTCCATGGGCCCGTATCAGCACCGTTTCATCCCGGAGCTGCTGTAACTGCGCATGATCTATAATCCTGAGCCCTTTCTCTTCCAGCCTGCGCACCTCCTCATCGTTATGCACAATATCGCCCAGGCAGTACAGATAGCCCTGTTCTGCCAGCATATCTTCGGCCATTTCAATGGCGTATACAACACCAAAGCAAAAGCCAGAATTAGGGTCAATGTCTACAGATAAGTTTAACATGAGGGTTCTACTATCAATAGAAGCCAAGAAGAGTAGAAAAAGTTTCTACAAAGATGCGAAATGTTTAATATTTATTACAAAATATTAAACTGATACCTGAGCATTGTTTGTGCAAGCAGCCAGAACTTCTTCTGATCTGCGATACGAATGCGTTCTTTCATGATACGTGAGGGCGGACAGCGCTTTATTTTATAGAAAAGTTTTTTATAATAAAGATACGCCAGGTACACGCCCATCTGCGCACCTTCGGGTAAACGAATAATGCCGCTATAGGCATTTACGAAATCCTGTTCTATGTCCTCTTCTATTCTTTTTTTGGCTGCGGCAGTAAATGCTGTAAAATCAACACCCGGAAAATAGACACGACCGCGCTCTTCAAAATCGCTTTTGATATCGCGCAGAAAATTTACCTTCTGAAAGGCGGCACCCAAACTACGGGCCGGCTCCTTCAGCTCCTGATACTGTTTATCGTTTCCTTCGCAAAAAACACGCAGGCACATAAGGCCAACGACCTCTGCCGAACCGTAAATGTACTCTTCGTAGCCGCCATTGTCGTACCGGGTACGGTCCAGGTCCATTTCCATACTATGCAAAAAAGCATCGATCAGCGACCACTCAATGCCATAGGCATTCACCACCTGCTGAAAGCTATGGAGAATCGGGTTTAAGCTTATCTTTTCTTCAATGGCCTGCAGGGTATCATGGCGGAAGCGCGCCAGCAAAATAGCCTTGTCGTGCTCATGAAATGTATCTACAATCTCGTCGGCATAGCGCACATAACCATAAATTGCATAAATAGGAAAATGAAAATCTTTATGCAGGGTGCGGATCCCCAGGGTAAAGGATGTGCTGTAACGCTTTGTTACAAGTTTACTACATTCGAAGGTAGTTTTGCTAAACAAATCCGTGATAATCATAGACTTAAGATCCAATAGCATCAATATGCTAAATCTTTTTGAATTTCTCCTGCTACCACCTGACCAGAAATTAACGAAGGTGGTACCCCCGGGCCCGGCACAGTGAGCTGTCCTGTATAGTATAAATTCTTTACCCGCCTGCTTTTTAAAGATGGCTTTAGCAGGGCCGTTTGCTTTAAAGTATTTGCCAGTCCGTAGGCATTTCCCCGGAATGCATTATAATCGCTCACAAAGTCGCGGTGGGCATAACTGCGCTTATACACCACAGCATCTTTAATTGACTGCCCGGTAAGTGCCTCCAGCCTGTCTAGTATACGGATATAATACTGCTCCCGGATTTCTTCGGTATCCTTTAAGCCCGGCGCTACCGGCACAAGCAGAAAAAGGTTTTCTTTCCCGGCAGGGGCTACTGACGCATCGGTAATAGAAGGTACACAAGCGTAAAAAAGCGGATCGCTGGGCCAACACGGCTCCTCGTAAATTTCCTGTGCATGCTGTTTAAAGTCCCTGTCGAAAAAGAGGTTGTGGTGCTGCAAATTCTCCAGCTTTTTATCGATGCCCAGGTAAAACAGCAGGCTCGAGGGTGCCATGGTACGTTTGCTCCAGTAGGTTGTATCATACGTGCGCCAGCGGGGCTCCAGTAATTCCTGCTCCACATGGTGATAATCGGCGCCTGCTACGACCACATCTGCAGAAAAATCTCCCTTTGCAGTAAGCACCCGTTTGGCCACTCCTTCTTCTACTACAATTTCATGAACGGGGCAATCAAGGACAAGCCGCACGCCCTGCTCTGTGGCCACCTGCACCATGCCTTCAACAATCTTGTGCATGCCACCCATCGGATACCAGGTACCTAAGCCCATATCGGCATAGTTCATCAGGCTGTATAAAGCAGGGGTGTTCTCGGGCGTAGCACCCAAAAAGAGAACAGGAAATTCTATGATCTGGAGTAATTGCGGATGACTAAAGAACTTACGGGCATGGCCGTGCAGTGATTTGAACACATCCAACCTGAGGACATCGAGCAGCAGGCGCAGGCTCATAAATTCTTTCAGGCTGCGGCCGGGTTTATAAACCAGCTTTCGCATGCCGACTTCGTACTTGTAGGCTGCCTGCTTCAGAAACTCCTGCAGCGCTGCGCCGCTGCCTGGTTCTAAGCTGTTAAACAAAGCATACAGATCCTGCATGGCAGCTGGTAGATCTACTGCATCATCCTGCCCAAAAAAAACGCGATAGGATGGATCCAGCCGGTGCAGCTGGTAAAAATCTGAAGGCTTTCGGCCAAAGAGGCCAAAGTATTGTTCAAAGACATCGGGCATCCAGTACCAGCTGGGCCCCATATCAAACACAAAACCCCCGGCCTGGAACACACGTGCCCGCCCGCCGGGGGTTTTATTTTTTTCTACTAGGGTTACATCATGTCCGGCCTTTGCAAGACAAGAGGCTGCTGCCAGTCCGGCAAAGCCCGCTCCTATTACTACAATTTTTTTCTTCATGAAGTGGCCGGGGCTACTTCACCGCATAGTTCTTTAGCTTGCCTTTTAATTCTTTGCGTGCTATGTGTATGCGGTTTTTTACCGTACCGATTGGAATGTTGAGTTTGTCAGCAATCTCGTGATATTTAAAGCCCCTGAAATGCATCATAAAAGGAGTTTTATAAGCATCATCAAGATTTACGATGGCTTCATTAATGTCTTTAAGGGCAAAGCTGGTGTACGCCAGATTTTCGGTGATATTCTCCGAAGAATTGATGTAATGCAGGTTGTCCGTTGTATCGATAAAGGTATTCCTTCTTACCATGCGCTGATAATTGGTAATGAAGGTGTTTTTCATGATCGTATATAACCAAGCTTTTAAGTTGGTACCGTCGGCAAATTTATCGCGATTCGTAAAGGCTTTCAGGATAGTTTCCTGCAAAAGATCATTGGCCTCCTCCATGTCTTTGGTCAGTTTTAGCGCAAAGGGCTTAAGTGATTTGGACATTTTGTTGAGGGAATAGCTGAACTCTAGTGCTGTCATGCAAAAAAAATGTTTAAGTTGGCCTAAAAAGTCTTTAAACAAAGTTATAGGAATAGACGAAAATGTCAAGTGGATGTAAAAGATTTTTTGTAAAATGTTAAAAAAATACTTGACTTAGGCAGAGGAGGAGGGGGCTACTTTTCACAAAGCAGCGCAATAGTATGAAAATCGTCTAGAAGAGGTATACGCTGCTATTAGGACAGGGTTACGTTGTACTTATATGATATTTTAATTTTTTCTCATATCTATAAAATGCCCAAAAAAACAATCCCCGCCTCTTGAACAGAAGTGGGGAATTATTCTACAATGTTTAACTTTTACAAGTTTTTTGTTGAAGCTACCCTTAAATTGGGCACCCTCCCGCTCCTATTCCTGAAAGATACTTTTTTCACTTTGCTGCTCCATCATTTTCACAAACTCTTCGAGCCTTGGCATAAGTCTGGCATTTTTCGGCAGCTTCAGATCATTGTTCAGCAGCTGATAACCGGAAAGCAGCAGTTGCGACTGACCAAACTTTTCTCCCAGGGCAGTAATATATCGCTGGGTCTTGGCAATTGATTTAGTGGTAGTAATGACCGTAAGCACATAATCTGGCCGATATAGATCATACGTGCTCTCTACATCTGGCAGAGGCACATTCTGGCCAAGATAGATGACTTTATTCTTACGGCTCTTGATGGCATAGTAGCAAAACAGCAGGGTAAGTTCATGGAGCTCTCCTTCCGGCAGGTAGAGCAGGTACTTCTTGTGCCTGTCTTTGCTGGAAACATAGCAGCCATCGATGGCTACAATAAGCTTTTGACGAATAAGGTTAGAGATAAAATGCTCCTGTGCCGGGGTCACTGAACCGGTCTGCCACAGCACGCCAATTTTTCGCATAAAGGGAAAAACCACCTGCAGCATGGTTTGCTCAAAGCCCTGCTGCAAAATATTGGTAGACATGATCTTTTCAAAGCGTTCTTCGTCCAGGTCGATCATGGAAAGACTCAGGGCATGAATTTGCTCATTGAAATGATTGGTCTGCTGGTCGGTAATTTGCCTGACGGCTTCGGATATTTGCCGGGCATCCATACCAGCAATCTTGGAGATCTTAAAGCCGTTTTCCCGCAGTAACGAGACATTCAGGATAAGCTTGAGATCATCGTCATTGTAGAGCCGTATGTTGGTATCGGTACGCTTAGGATGTAAAAAATTGTAGCGCTGCTCCCAGATACGCAGGGTATGGGCTTTAATACCTGATAAATGCTCCAGGTCTTTTATGGAATAATAGCTCAAGCTGACCTCCCTTCACGATTAAACTGTTGTTTGAAATATCTCACTGGCACCCACAACAAACCAAAGGCTACGGCCCCGTCACGCTTGTGCGTACGGTGATGGTCCCAATGTGCGGCAGCCAGGGCCTGCAGGTATGGATTATGTAAACGCCCAAACAATTTTATACGACGATGAATCATAATATCGTGCACAATAAAATACAGCAACCCATAAACAGAAATACCCAAACCAGCTCCAATTGCATATGGATTGTTGTCCTCCAGGCCCACCACCAGCAGGATCACGGCAATGGTGCCAAAAAAGAGCGAAAACAGGTCGTTCAACTCAAAAAAACCTTTTCTGTGTACATGGTGTGTTTTATGAATGTTCCAGAGCGGACCATGCATAATATATTTATGTACAAACCATGAAAACGCCTCCATCAGCACAAAACCACTAACAGCAGTTATCAACACCTTCATATCACCGTTTTTTTGCTTGTTACAAGATATAACAGATCAGCTGCACTCATGTTTAACAGAAAGCGCATTTTACGTAAACAAGAGCAAAGAAACAAAAAAAAGGAGCTGCAGTAAATACAGCGGCAGCGCCAGGGGATTTTGGCGACGAATCGGTAGGATGTAAAAAAGGAGTAAAAGCAGGTAGGCGGTAATGTACCAGGCAACGAAATTCTGCAGGGGAATATGGTCGCCTTCCCAGTACCAGAAATCGTAGATTCCAGCAATGGGCTCTATGAAAATGTCCAGCACCACCATGATAAAAGCTGCTGCTGCAGTTTTAAAAGGCAGCGGCCATTTAAGCGGTTCGCAGATTACACCCGTAATATACACCAGCACCAGCCAGTTGAGGCCAATCAGCAGCGGCACCTCCAGGACTTTTACACCAAAAGCATTTCCATACCAGTAATGGCCAAATACAAGGCCTGTGTGCACCCCTAAAACCTCTATTCCATACCCAACGGCAAAGGCAATAGCACAAAAAAACAAGAATTTGGTATGCCATTGCTGATGAAAACTAAAAAGCAAAGTGGCAGTTAGCGCCAGATGAAAAGGGGTGAGCAGCTGAAAAAGCTGTTGTGTCTGCGGCAAAAGAAGTCCTACAATCCCTGCCAGATAAGAAGCCGCCAGCAGCCCCAGCGCGAAACTTTTTGGTATATTCAGTCGAAAAGAAGTTGAAGTCAGGTTCATGTAAACCGAAAATTACCGCGAAATCTTAGACATTTTGCATGGCTTGTCCTATAATTACTCTTTTAGGAACAAGAAATATTATGATACTATATAATGTAACGATAAGCGTAGATCCGGGCATTGAAAAAGACTGGCTCCGGTGGATGCAGGAAATTCATATTCCGGATGTTATGGCCACAAAAAAATTTGTTGACCACAAGATCTTCCGAATCCTGAATGAAGTTGAGGGTGGCCGCACTTATGCCATTCAATATTTTGCCCTCGATCTCAACGACATTGATCATTACATGCGAGACCATGCTCCCCGCCTGCGCCAGCAGCAGATTGAACGCTATGGCGAAAAAGCCCTCACCTTCCGCACCCTTATGGAACAGGTAATCTAACAGGATTGAGTACTGCGTACCGCGACCAGCCGGAGAATAGCCTAAAGCTTATACATAATAATGATAGAACAGATGTTCTAGACAGCCGTTCACTGCTCATTACGCAATATGCTTCAATTGTTCATAAGTGAGGCGGCCATTGATCCACTCTGGGTCCAGCTGAGCACCAATGCTTTTATAAAACTGGATAGCAGGCTCATTCCATTCCAGCACCTGCCAGCTTAAGCGGCGCACATCCTTTTGCCTGGCTACCCCAATGAGTTTTTGGAATAGCATACGCCCGATCCCGTAGCGTCTGTGGCTTTCTGTTACCACCAGATCTTCCAGGTACATGCATTTGCCTTTCCAGGTACTGTAGCTCCAGTAGTAAAGCGCTAATCCTACAATACGGCCATCCATCTCCGCCACCAGAAAATCAAATACCTTCTCGGGCCCAAAGCCATCCTGCTCCATGCGCTCCAGCGTATTGTCTACCTCCTGCGGTGCCCGTTCATACTCAGCCAGTTCTTTGATGAGGGCAAGTACCTGTGGCAAATCCTCCCGGGTACCAGGGCGAATGCCAATGTTTTCTGCTTTTTTCATATCAGAAGCAAAACTAAGGTTTTCTTTTTAAGGGTTCAACGCCGAATCATAAACAACCCCAAATGCTGTAACAAAAAAAGAGTTGCCACCTGGGTAGCAACTCTTTACTTCTATAATCTATTAAAAGGATAAACCGCCAGCTTAATTTTTGTCTAACCTGGTATCGCCCTTCATCTGTTTCTCAATCTCTTTTTTATCACCCACTACCACCAGGGTCATTTTTTCAGTATCCAGATACTTGTCGGTGATTTCCTTTACCTTTTCCGGCGTTACTGCATAAACATTCTGTACAAAGTTTGTCAGGTAACTATCGGGCAGGTCGTGCAGGTCCAGGAAATTTAGCTGACCAATAATACCCTGCGGCGTAGAGTTCTGCAATACAAAAATACCAGCCTGGTAGTTCTGGATACCTTCCAGCTCCTCTTGCTGCGGAGCTTCCTGCTGCAGGCGTTCCACCTCTCTGGTGATCTCGTGCAGCGAAGCCTGGGTATGCTCCGTGGTTACATCGGCCTGCTCATACCAGACTGCCACACCTTTCCCGGCATTTACGGTACTAAAGGGCGAATAGGTATAGCCCTTGTCTTCGCGAATGTTACTGGTAATGCGTGAGCCAAAAGAACCTCCCAACAGGGCATTGGTTACCTGCAGGGGCAGGTAATCAGGGTTTGAAGGATCCACTACCGGTAAGCCGATCATAAGGGTGGATTGTGGGGCAGCGGCCCGGTCAATGATCGCTACCTCACCTTTTTGCTGCACATCTGGTTTTGGATATACCGGGGCAGGTCCTTTTTGCCAGTCTTTAAAGCTGGCCCGGATCGCTTCTTCGGTCTTGTCTTTGTTAAATTTACCGGCTACATAAACCACCGTACGCTGTGCTCCGAAATTGTCTTTATAAAACTGGCGGGCCTGTTCAATGGTAAAGCTTTCAATGATCTCCTCTGTCGGGAAATAGCGGCCATAAGGGTGTTCCGGATACATCAGTGCAAAAAAGCGAGCACCGGCCATGGCCTGTGGCGTATTGCTGTTTACACTCAACTGGCGCTTCAGGTCATTCTTGAGCCGGTCAACCTCAGATTCCGGGAAAGCCGGGTTTTGTACCACATCGGCCAGCATCTGGATAAGCTCCGGAACAAACTCTGACAGCACATTGCCTGAAATAGTGGTAAAGTTGCTGCTCACACCAATATTCAGCTCGCCACCCATGCGGGCAATTTTTACCGACAGGTCTTTGCCATTGGTGGTGGTGGTTCCCTCTTTCATCAGATCACCCACAAAGTCTGCCAGCCACACCTGATTTTCGTTCTCGTGAATGTTGCCGGTCTTCACAATAATGCTTACCTGTGCTTTGGGTACTGCACCATAAGGCACCAGGGTATAGGTTAATCCATTGTCCAGCTTGCCTTCTTTCTTATCGGGCAGCTGAAAATCTTTGGGCTTGCCCCCTTCGGGAGGCGTTTCCTTTTGTGCAAGGGCTGGAACAAAACCACACAAAAGCAGGAACAGGAACAGTATTGATAATTTTCTCATAGCAGATTAAATTAATTCGCGGGGGCTTGAGGATCTATAATCAGGATAGTGCGGTTGCGGGGCTGCAGGTATTCGCGTGCAGTTTGCTGGATAAGCGCCGGCGTTACTTTTTTAAATTCATTCTCTATTTCATTGATCTTGTCTGGCCGGTCATCGAACAGTGCAAAGCTGGCCAGCAGATCTGCCCTGCCAAAACCATAGAGGCCGCTGATATTGTCATAGAGATCAGAACGCATTTTTACCATGGCCAGGTCTAGCAGTTCCTGGCTTACCGTTTCGTTCTGAAGACTTGCAATGGTTTGGTCAACAGCACTCAACACGCTATCTGCAGGGGTTTCTTTGTCGTAAACCAGGTTCGCCAGCCACAGCATAGGACCATTGTAGTTGAACATATTGCCCAACAGGTTTATGCCGCCCTCTACTTCTCCGGTCATACCCCGCTCCTGCACCAGTTCCTGATGCAGCCAGGAATCATCGCCCTGTAACATAATCTGGTTGATAAGGCCCATGGCATAATATTCGGGTGTACCCCTGTCTGGCATGTGATAGGCCACAGCAATGGCCGGCTTGTTCGCCAGCTTATCAGCTTTTACAAAACGCTTTTCCTTGGTCTGGCGCGGTTCGCTAATGTCCGGCATTTCAGGCAATGAAGCTGGTGCAATGTCGGCAAAATATTGCTGTATGAATTTTTTGGCTTCTGCAGTCTCAAAATCACCTACCACTACCAGAACAGCATTGTTGGGTGAATAATAGGTATCGAAGAACTGCTTAACATCTTCCAGGGTGGCAGCATCCAGATCTTCCAGGTCGCCATAGAAGTTGTGGGCATTGTACCAGTTTTCGTTTGCATACTGGGGCATGTCCAGCCACGGAAAGCCGCCATAGGGCTGGTTAAGCACGTTTACCTTTACCTCGTTCTTAACCACACCCTGCTGGTTGGTGAGGTTTTCCTGTGTAATGTCCAGGCCGCTCATACGGTCAGCCTCTGCCCAAAGCGCTGTTTCCAGCTTGTGGGCAGGCAAAATCTCGAAATAGTTGGTGAAATCGAAACGTGTAGAGCCATTGAGCACGCCACCGTTCTTTTGCACCAGCTTTACAAATTCCATTTTTCCCAGGTTTTTGGAACCCTGGAACATCATATGCTCAAAAAGGTGGGCAAAACCGGTGCGGTCGCGGGGTTCTATCCTGAAGCCTATGTTGTAATAAGTAGCGACCACTACTGTAGGTGAGGTCTTATCCTGCGAAAGCACAACTTTCAGGCCATTGTCTAGCTTGTAATATTCTACCGGCACCTGAAACTCGCTGCCAGTGCTGCTAAGGCTGCTGTCTTCAGTAGTCTCAGAGGTTTCTGCGGTGCTGCATCCAGACAGAATACTACCTCCTGCAATAGCCCCTGAAAGCAACAAAGAAGTTAAAAATCGATTCATAGGTAGAGATTTGGGGAAAATAAATTCAAAGGGTTAAGATGTGCATAAACCGTTAATATTTACTAACCGTTTGCATAAAGCAACGACCACTCACATAAAAAAGGCGGCCCTATTTCCATAGCACCGCCTTCTTTTATATCCTTCTTTTGGAAGTTTATTTCATTTCCACATTCCGGCGCTGCAGCTGATCGAAGTTAGGCGTAAAGCCCATGTTGTGCCAGGTAAAGGCATAACGATCGGCCCACTCTTCTATCTGTTTGGCTGTAGGCTTGCCTGCACCGTGGCCGGCTTTGGTTTCAATACGGATGAGGTAAGGGTTGCCCGGTGCTCCTTTTGCCTGCAGCTCGCTGATGAACTTAAAGCTGTGCGCCGGCACCACACGGTCATCATGATCGGCGGTAGTGACCATTGTTGCCGGATACTTCACCCCTTCTTTAATGTTGTGCAGGGGTGAATAACCCAGCAGGTAACGGAACATTTCCTCACTTTCTTCGGAGCTGCCATATTCTACTGCCCAGGCCCAGCCAATGGTAAACTTATGGTAGCGTAGCATATCCAGCACACCCACGGCCGGCAGCGCAACCTGAAAGAGGTCCGGACGCTGGGTCATGGCTGCACCAACCAGCAAACCACCGTTAGAACCACCACTGATAGAGAGCTTTTCCTTGCTGGTATAGCCTTCTTTTATAAGGTATTCTGCAGCGCCAATAAAGTCATCGAACACATTCTGCTTTTGTGTTTTCATGCCGCCCTCATGCCAGGCCTGTCCATATTCACCCCCACCGCGGATGCTGGGCTGGGCATAGATACCGCCCTGCTCAAGCCAGGCCAGCCTTGCTGCACTAAAGGCAGGGCGCATGCTGATGTCGAAGCCACCATAGCTGTACAGGAAGGTAGGATTGCTGCCATCCAGCTTCAGGCCCTTCTTATGCACAATAAACATAGGAACCTTGGTGCCATCCTTGCTGGTGTAAAAAACCTGCTTGGTTTCATAATTAGCAAAGTTGAAGTCAATCTTGGGCGCTTCGAACTGGCTGCTTTCGCCCGTTTCCAGGTTATATTTATAGATGGTACCGGGGCTGGTGAAAGAAGTAAAGGTATAATAGAGCTCTTTGTCTTCCGGCTTGCCCTCGAATCCGCTGGCTGATCCAATGCCTGGCAGCTCTATTTCGCGCTCCATTTTACCCTGCTTGCTGTACTGGTACACCCGGCTGGCAGCATCCTGCATATAGCTCACAAAAAGTTTACCTCCGGCTGTTTCTACTCCCTCCAGCAAACGATCCGTTTCCGGGATCACATCTACCCAGTTTTCTGCGGTAGGCTTGCTCAGGTCCACCCGCACCAGGCGCTTGTTCGGCGCGTTAAGGGTGGTAAGCATCAACAGGCTGTTACCAACAGCATCTACTACGTTGTGGTCTTTCTTAAAATCCTCTACCACTGTAATAAACTGGCTGTTAGGCTTGGTCAGGTCTTTTACCAGCACATTATTGCCGCTGGTGCCTTCGGAGCCGTTCACAATCAGGAAACGCTCATCTTCTGTGGTTTGGGCGTAGAAGTTGCGCAGCGCATGTTCTTTATCTTCATATACCAGCACATCTTCACTTTGCGCAGTGCCCAGCTTGTGCAAGTATACTTTGTGAAATTCATTTTTCCCTTTCAGGGCATTGTCTTCTGTAGGGGCACCATAAGCACTGTAATAGAAACCATCGCCAGCCCAGCTCATGCCGCTGAACTTCACCCATTTTACCTCATCCTGGAGCAGGTTTTGGTTGGCAGCTTCCATAATGCGGATGGTGCGCCAGTCGGAGCCTGACTCAGAGATGGCGTAAGCGGTATACTTACCGTCTTTCGAGAAGTTAAGGCCACCCAGAGAGGCGGTTCCATCTTCGCTCCAGGTGTTGGGATCCAGAAATACCTGTCCTGTCTGGCCTGGCTGGTCCATGCGGTAAAGCACATACTGGTTCTGCAGGCCATTGTTGCGGTATACGTACCAGGCATCTCCTTCGCGAAAGGGTGCGCCCGATTTCGGATAGTTCCATATTTCGGTCAGGCGCTCTTTAATCTCTTCCCGATAAGGGATTTGGGTTAAGTAGCTTTCTGTTACTTTATTTTGTGCCGTCACCCAGGCCTCTGTCTCGGCAGAGCGGTCGTCTTCCAACCAGCGATAGGGGTCGGGTACCTGCTGGTTAAAATAAGTATCGACCGTATCTACCTTGTTGGTAGCCGGGTAATCTGGAACGCTTGCTTTTGCCGTTTCGGTTTGCACATTTTCCTGTGAGGTACTTGTGCAGGCCGCCATAAACCCAAGAGCGGCCATAGTATACAAAAAGTTGTTCATCATGTTCATGCAGTGATTTTGCTCAACAAATTAACAAAGACTTACACTTGCACAAAAGATTCCCCAAGATCAATTATTCTTGTAGGGTAACCCAAAGAGCGGATATGCGGAATTTTTTCTTCCTTCTACTGTTCCTGCCCTTCCTTGCAACTGCTCAGGAGCTACCCCTGTGGACACCCAAACTGGGCGCTTTACCGGATGTAAATCCTGCTAAACAGCAAGAACATGAGCACTTTATGGCGCTGCTGGAGAAAGGAGAAAAAAGAAGCGAAGAAGAAAACCGGTCGCTGAGGGCGTACAGCGCACGGGGTTTCGATGAAAGACTGAAAGACATCTGGCAGCTGAATATCGGAGACTGTAGCTGGTACAATGGTGGCGGTCCGGAGCAGGTAAAGGCCTCTTCGGCGCTTGCAGCCAGGCACAAAAAGCTTTTTAGTGCTCAAAACGCACATGACCTTAGCCTGATGGAGGCGTGGATAGAAGGTAAGGCTGGTGATGGCATTGGTGAATGGCTGGAATATCACTTTAAACCCGGCAGCCCCCGCATCTCAGAAATCAAAATTTACAATGGTTTTGTAAAAAGCGAAAAAACCTGGCAGGAACATGGACGGGTTAAAACGCTTAAGTTATATGTTAATGGCACCGCCAGGGCGTACCTTCAGCTTGCCGACACTCCCGCCGAGCAACGCTTTACGCTGCCCAGCCCCTGGGGAAATGAACTCGAGCAGAAAAACATGGAGCTTCGGTTCGAAATTGTAGCTGTTTACGGGGGCACTAAATCAAACCATACTGCGCTTACAGAGATTTTTTTTGATGGTACCAATGTACACTGCTTTGCCAAAGGCTCTATGGTAAGCATGGCCAATGGCACCAACAAACCCATAGAAGCCATTGTTGCCGGAGACCTGGTACTTTCCTACCATACCATCCGGGGCGAATACCTGGCTGCAGAAGTGGTTAGTACGGCCAGTGCAGTACATTGCAACCTTTTTCGCCTAACATTCGATAATGGGGCGGAGATCACTACAACACCCGATCACCCTTTTTTGCTGGCCAATGGCACCTGGGCCTCATTCGATCCGGTGAAGTCACGCCAGTACCTGGGCTACGAACACTTAAGGAGAAAAACACAACTGGGAGACACTTTCCTGCTGGTAGATCCTACCAATACTCAACACACTACCCGTTTGGTTAAAGTAGAAGAGCTCTTTCAGCCCCAGCCTACCTACACCATTACTCAGCTGGAGGGTGGCAGCAAAACCTTTGTGGTAAACGGCGTGGTGGTTGGTGCCGAGGATATTCTGGAAACCACGGCCGAACAAACAAACATCCAGCACGACTAAAGCCATTTTCACTACTGCCCGTTGCGCGGTTTTTTGTACCTTTGCGGGATCAATTGTTTACTGAATATCGTTGTTCAAACGGTAACCTAACGGCAAGCAACCCCAAAACTTATGCTTCACAGACCACGCAGAAATAGAAAATCAGCCGCTATCAGAGCCCTGGTAGAAGAAACGCAGGTACACACGCGCAACCTTATATACCCCCTCTTTGTCATTGATGGTAAAAACCAGCAGGTAGAAGTAGCTTCCATGCCAGGCCAGTACCGCCGTACGCCAGACCTGCTGCTGCGTGAGATTGAGCAGTGCCTCAAGCTTGGCATTACCACCTTTGACCTATTTCCTGCCTTTGCCGATGAGCTGAAAGATAAGCAGGCCAGCCTGAGCTACAATCCGGATAACTTTTACCTGCGCACCATCCGCCAGGTAAAGAAGGAACTGCCCGAAGCCTGTCTGATGAGTGATGTAGCCCTGGACCCCTATAACTCCGATGGTCACGACGGCCTGGTGCGGGGGGGTAAGATCCTCAACGACGAAACCCTGGAAGTACTGGGCAAAATGGCAGTAGCCCAGGCCGAATCCGGTATTGATATTATTGGCCCCTCCGACATGATGGATGGCCGGGTGGAGTACCTGCGGAATGCGCTGGACGAGCGGGGCTTTACCGATGTGAGCATCATGAGCTATACGGCTAAGTACGCCAGCGCTTTTTATAACCCCTTCCGCGATGCTTTAGACAGTGCACCCCGGGAAGGGGAAGGTATTCCTTCTAACAAAAAAACCTACCAGATGAACCCGGCCAACAGCCGTGAGGCATTGCTGGAAGCAGAACTGGATGCTGCCGAGGGTGCCGATTTTCTGATGGTGAAGCCTGCCCTTGCCTATCTGGACATCATCAGGCTGCTAAAAGATCATGTGAACCTGCCCATTGCCGCCTACAATGTAAGTGGCGAGTATGCCATGATCAAGGCTGCAGCCGAGCGGGGCTGGCTCAATGGCGATGCCATTATGCTGGAGACACTGCTGAGCATCAGGAGAGCCGGCGCAGACATCATTCTCACCTACTTTGCCAAAGAATTTGCGCAGCTACAGCAAAGGTAGCAGCCTGCATAACACAAATAATAAAGGAAAATTTAAAGAGCTGGCTTTCACTGCAGCTCCTTTTTTTTTGTTTTATAAGCTATTTTTCAAGGGTTTACCAGCAAAAAAAATGCTGTCAGCCATGACTTTGATGTAAGGCTTAACAAAATCTGCAGATTTTTAACGGTCTACCTACATAAA
Source organism: Cesiribacter sp. (assembly GCA_030147305.1). Lineage (GTDB taxonomy): Bacteria > Bacteroidota > Bacteroidia > Cytophagales > Cyclobacteriaceae > Cesiribacter. The sequence continues at coordinate 9,029 of JASLAE010000431.1, read as the reverse complement.
TATATTAAAACAACATTTGTTAGCTGCTTAGCCTTTTCTCCTTTTTATGTAAACCAATCATTTTAAAATTATATTATTTTACGAAATACAGAGGAATTGGCCTACTAATTCAGCTGGTCGATGGTAAAAACAGAAGCATTCTGTAAGGTGTAATAATGCCACCTACAATTGCATTTTGCCTGTATCACTTTTCTATAAGTTTGCATCAACCCTTAACAAACTTAAGAACGATATGAAAAAAGTGATTATGGTAGTGGCCCTGCTTTTTGCAGGCGTAATGGGTAACGAAGCAGTTGCCCAGGTGAAAAGTAATTCAGTTAAGTTCAATGCTTTTGGCATGTTTGCTGGTCAGTACCAGTTAGCATTCGAGCGTGCTATCAACGACAAGATAACCATACAGCTTTCTGGTGGTTTGGTTAGCAGAAAATGGGAACTTGGAACTTACGAGCAAAAAGATGGTGGTTTTGTGATCATCCCTGAAGCACGTTATTACTTTAACGAAAGCATGAAAGGTCTGTACGCTGGTGCATTTGCCCGTTATAAGAGCGGTTCTACCACTGCAACCGATGCAGATGGCGAAGTATATTATGAAGCTTCTCGCTCAGCTGTTGGTGGTGGTGCAGTATTAGGTTACCAATTCCTGATTGCCGAAAGATTAGTACTTGACCTGTTTGCTGGTCCACAGTACAAAACTACTAGCAGTGAAGTAAAAACTGGTACTGAAACTGCATTAGACCTTAAAGGTGAATCAGATGGTATTGGTGCCCGTTTTGGTTTCAACATTGGCGTGGCTTTCTAGTCAACCAAAATAAACCAAACATTAAGTCTTAAGCCGACCCTTTCAGGGCCGGCTTTTTTATGTTTAGCTATTGGGAAAATATTTTACTGTATATGCAGCCTTCTTTATTGTAGAATAGACTTAATTTTAGTTAATATATGCATTAAAACGTTTTTTACTGATAAACGTATTGCTGCATATGATGCCAGCGAGAACAATATTACTCTCCATTTTTTTATTCTGCCTGCCTTTTGCAGGCTTAGCACAAACTACGCTGGTTAAAGTTAACCCGCTTCCTTTACCGCTGGCAACCCTCAATATAGCTGTAGAACAACACTTTGGCAGTCGTGTATCTGTGCAGCTCAGCGCCTATCTTACCAAGTTCAGATTTAAAGAAGCAGATTACGGTGGCTGGTCTATAACACCGGAAATGCGCTATTACGTATATCCAACCTCTTCACAACCCAAAGGATGGTACATTGCCCCCTTTGCCCGTTATGGCCAGCTGAATATAAGCAGGGAAGCGTCTCAGGAGCAAAGCGAACTCGATGGTAAGGCCCATTTTCTGGGTGGAGGGGCAGTAGTCGGGCATCAGTGGCTGCTGGGCGAAAAAGAACGCGTTTCTATTGATGTTTTTGCCGGGCCAAAATATAGCAAAGCCATTGGGGTAAAAGGCAGTGCCTCTGCCAGAGATTTTGAAGCTGGTTTTATTCTTGGTGGCGGCTTTTGGGTACGTTCCGGAATAACCGTAGGACTGGCCTTCTAAACCTTGTTAACATTCATATAAAATAAAATGTAAAAAGCCGGCTTCCTGGGGAGCCGGCTTTTTATGTATTGGTACAGCCTTATTTTTTATTAAGGCGCGTTTTCAGATCACGCATGCCTGCTACCCATTCCTCTACATCGGGCCGGTTTGCCCAGCGATCACGCAGGTCAGAATCTACCAAAATCATATCAATGGCACTGTTTGCCTTCGCACGCAGTTCTTCCACATCATCTTCGTCAAAGCGTTCGGTCTTTTTTACAAAATCTGCCTCCAACCCCTCAGAAGGGTTTCCAATCGCTGCGGCAACCACCTCGGCTGCCGCCAGGGCTTCCTGGCACAGGCGCACATCGGGGTGACTGGAACTCAGCAATTCATCCAGCGTGCCTTCTACAAAACCAATATTGCCTAAATCACGCCATTCTTCTAACCAGCGTTCTGCCGGGGCTGTCTCTAGGGTGTACTTATCAGAACTAGCCATAAAAATATATTTTTTGCTAAACCTACTGCTATAGGACTAAGTTTGAAAATGCCGAAAGAAATATTTGCTCATTTTTTTAGTAATTTAACGTTTGGAATAGTGGGCGTCTGTGTGGGCGCCTGCTTAAAAGCGGAGGAGAAGGTTTATGAAGATATTGCATACCGCCGACTGGCACCTGGGCAAACGCCTGCAAACTTACAGCCGGCTGGAAGAGCAGCGGGAAGTAATGGACGAAATTTGCCGCATTGCCGAGGAGCAAAATGTAGATGCCGTGCTTATTGCCGGCGACCTCTACGATACCTTCAGCCCCCCCAACGAAGCCATTGAACTCTTTTACAAGACCCTGCACCGCCTGGCTGCCGGGGGTCAAAGGGCTGTGATTGGCATTGCAGGCAACCACGATTCTCCCGACCGCATTAATGCGCCTGACCCGCTGGCCAGGGCCTGTGGTATTATCCTATGCGGCCGCCCCCTTTGCGAAATAAAAGACTGTTGCCTGGAAAGCGGCCTCAAGCTGCTGCACTCCGAGCCCGGCTTTGCAGAATTAAAGCTGCCCAACAGCCCCCACCCGCTCCGCCTGCTCCTGACGCCTTATGCCAACGAAGCCACCATGCGGCAATTCCTGGGCGAAGAAGAACGTGAAGAAGAACTCCGCCGCCTGCTGCAGGAGCACTGGCAAAAGCTGGCCGATACGCATTGCGATAACAAAGGCATTAACATCCTGATGACCCATCTTTTTGTAGCCGATCAGCATAACCCCATGCCAGATGAGGAAGAAGGAGATGGTGAGCGTCCTATCCTGCACATGGGTGGCGCCCAGGCTATTTTCACACAAAATATGCCACAGCAGCTGCAGTATGTAGCCCTGGGACATTTACATCGTTATCAGGTCGTTAGCAAAGAGCCCTGTCCGGTAGTTTACAGCAGCAGCCCGCTGGCTTACAGCTTCAGTGAAGCGCACCAGCCAAAGTTTGTGGTGCTTTTAGAAGCCGAACCCGGCAAACCCGTTGTCATGAAACCCATACGGCTGCAGAGCGGCCGCAGCTTACAGCGCAAGCGCTTCGAGGGGTTAGAAGAAGCCATTCAGTGGCTGCAGGAAAATCCGAACACTTATGTGGAGCTTACCATGGTGTGCGATCAGTACCTGGACGGAAAAGTCCGGAAAGCACTTACCAAAGCGCACGATGGTATTGTGAATATCATACCAGAACCGAGAGAACTAGAAAAAAATAAAAAAAATATTCAAACACAACATGCTGACCGCCAGAAGGATATGACTGAACTCTTTAAGAATTACTTCATATCCCGTAAAGGTCTGGAACCCAGTCATGAAATGCTTAGTTTATTCAAAGAGGTGCTGCAGGAAGGAGAATAATGCAGCTGAACAGTATGTTCACCTTCCGGCAGGCAAATGTGAAAATGTGCTGTTATGGCGCTTTGCCAAAGTCAAACAACCAATAACGAGCAGCTAAGCCATGATCCCTCTCTCTCTCACCATAGAAGGTCTTTATTCTTACAGAAAGCGACAGCATATCGATTTTGAGAAACTGTCGTCCAACGGCTTATTTGGCATTTTTGGCCAGGTAGGCAGCGGCAAGTCTTCCATTCTGGAAGCTATTATGTTTGTGCTGTTTGATGATACCGAGCGGCTCAACAAGAGTGGCGACGATCGCTACTATAACATGCTGAACCTGCAAAGCCGCGAACTGTTCCTGGAATTTGTCTTTCGGGCAGGTCCGGAGAATGGAAAAAAATACCGTGCAGTTTGCAAAGCCAGGCGCAGCAACAATCCCGAAAAGTTTGAGGAAGTAAAAATAGGCAAAGACGACCGCCGCTACTATCAGTGGCAGGACGAGCAGTGGTTGCCACTGGAGGGGCTGAAAGATGCCAGCAGTCTGCTGGAAATGGAATACAAGCATTTTCGCCAGACAGTAATCATTCCACAGGGGCGCTTCCGCGATTTTATTGACCAGACCAGCGGCGAACGTACAAAAATGCTGAAAGAGCTTTTTCAGCTGCAGCAGTATGACCTGGCTCCCCAGACCGGCAGGCTGCAGAAGCAAGCCGAAATGGAGCTGCAACACCTGAAGGGCCAGCTGGAAAGCCTGGGAGAAGCCAGCCCCGAGAAACTCATGCTGCTACAACAGGAAGCGCAGGAGGCAGACCTGCGGGCTACCAGCCTGCACCACCAGCACGAAAAACTCTACAGCCGGGAAATGAACTATCAGGAACTTCGCCGGAAGTGGGAACAGATAGATCAGACCGAACATTACCTAAAACGCCTGGAGAGCAATACCGAACACTGGCAGCAGAAGAGTGAACGGTTGCAAACCTATCAGAAAGCCTATACGCACTTTTGGGAACGCCTGCGCCAGCAAACAGAACTGGGCAGAGAACTTAAGCATAAACAGGAAGAACTGCAGCAGCTTAGTCAGCAGGCAGAGGCCGCCCAGGCCAGCCTGCAAAAGGCGCAGGAGCTGTATCAGCAAAGCAAAGAAAAGTACGATAAACGCGATGAAACCAAAGCTACCTGCGATGATCTGGAGCGCATTCTGCTTATTAAACAAAAAGAAGATCAGTTAAGCCAGAAGCAGCAGAAACTGCAGACATGCCAGCAGCAGCTATCGGCTACAGAGGCAGCCGTGCGGGCACTGGAAAAAGAAGTGAAAGCGGCAGAAAGCCAGCTTCATTTGCTGGAAGATAAAGGGCTGGATGGCACCCGCCTCACCGAAGCCCATCAATGGCACAAGCGTTGCCGGGAACTACAGCAAGAGCTGAAGCAGGAGGAAGACGGTTGCAACGAGCTGCTCCAAACGCTGCAAAGCTTTGCCCATAACCGTCGCAAGCTTATCAATGGTTACGAATTCCTGCTGCCCGACAACGATTGGGAGATTGTATTTACCAACCTATCCGGCAAATACCAGGAACTTGAAAAACAGCAGCAGGCGCTTCTAACACATAAAGAAAACCTGGCTGTGCAGCAAAAGCTTTCCAGCTTTGTGCAGGAACTTAAGAAAGGTGGCAGCTGCCCGCTCTGTGGGTCCGATAGCCATCCCAAGCCGTTGCAGGTGCAACACATGCAGGAAGCCCTGAAGAAATGTGAGGATGATTTGCGGAAGCATCTGCATGAAACCCAACAGATGCGGCAGCTGGAGGATCACCTAAAGCATTTACGCCTGAAGCACGAGCACCAACAGCAGGTGTATACCCAAAGGCAAACCCAGCTGCATGGCTTAAAGAGCCGCTACGAGCAACACCAGACTGGTTTTAACTGGCCGGAATACCAGGAACATAACCTGGAAAAACTGGAACAGCTGCTCAAAGAAGCAAACCAGCATCAGCAAAAGTTAAAAGAAGCCCGCCTGCAGCTCCGTAGCCAGCGTGAGAAGCTGGAGAAGCAGCAGCGCGAGTGCGAAACCCTGCGCACCTCTACCCAAACGGTAGAAAAGGAATGGGAGCGCCTGCAGGCCGAGCACAGCACCCTGCTGGCTCAGGTAAACGAGGCGCGAATTGGATGGCTTAAACTGGAAGCCGTGAAATTACAAGCCAGTTTACAAAGGGGCAGGCAGCAATATCTGGAGGCAGTCCACACCTTTGAGCAGACGCAAAAAGCACTCCAGGAAACGGAGCAGCGCCACAACCAACTGCAGGGCGGATTAAAGGCCCAGCAGGCCCACGCAAAACAACTGCTTCAAAAAAGCGAAAAGGAGCAGCAGGAGCTGGAGCAGCTTTGCCGTGAAAAAGGCTTCATCAGCCTGGAAGCTATTAAAGAAATCCTGCGCCAGCGCCTCGATACGGAAAAGGAGCAGGAAAGCATTGATGCCTATTACCAGGACCTGAACACCACCCGCAGCACCCTGGAGCACTTAAAGCTGCAGACCGACGGCCAAACCTACAATGCTACTGCCCATCGGGAACTGCAGCAGCAGCTGGATGAGCTTACCCGGCAGCTGGAGCTGGCCCGTAAAGAAAAAAACAATAAAGAACGGGAAGCCGACCAGATGCAACAGCAGCTCGAAAAACAGGCTGACCTGCTGAAAAAAGCAGATGCCCTGGACGAGCGCCTGCAAAACCTGAAGGAACTGGCCAGCCTGTTCCGGAGTAGTGGTTTTGTTGATTATGTCTCAACCATGCACCTGCAGGACCTGTGCCGTGCGGCGAATGAACGCTTCTTTAAGCTTACCAACAATAACCTGAGCATGGAGCTTAATGAGGCCAACAACTTTATAGTGCGCGACCACCTGAATGGGGGCAAGACCCGCCTGCTCAAAACGCTCAGTGGGGGCCAGAGCTTCCAGGCAGCCCTTTGTCTGGCATTGGCCATGGCCGAAAATGTCAAGAGCCTTAACGGTGCCGACCAGAGCTTCTTCTTCCTCGACGAAGGTTTCGGGTCGCTGGACAAGGAAAGCCTGCGCATTGTCTTTGATACTTTAAAATCTTTGCGACAGGAAAACCGCATTGTGGGTATTATCTCTCACGTAGAGGAACTTCAGCAGGAAATTGACCTTTACCTGAACATCACCAATGATGAAGAAAGTGGCAGCGTTGTAGCTTGTAGCTGGGAATAAGTTTATTTCATCGGCCCGTTACTACATCATCTGTTTCATACTGAATGGATTAGCGAAAATAAATGATCTTGCAAAAGATGTCTTTAAAATTCTATTCATTAAATTGTACTATACTGTACTTTCTTAAGAAGAATTTAATTTTTATGTCGCTAACCGTTTACACCTCATGCCTGCCCCATCCTTATTCAGTAATAGGTTGTACCAGGCTGGTACCCTGTTATTGGTTATTATCGCCAGTGGACTGATTTTTTTCAGCTCCAGAAAACAGTCTTTAACTATTGACGAATCAAACCACCTCTACTGCGGCATGGAATGGCTGCAGGAAGGTACCTACACCGCTTGGCCTGAAAATCCCCCACTTTCCCGAGCTATTGTAGCTTTAGGACCCTACCTCAAAGGCTTTAGACTACAGCCACCTGCAGGCGAGCAGACAGTTGCCTGGGTCCCCAGCACTGCAGAAGGAAAACAGCCCTCACTCTTTGAGTATTTTTTAGCTTCTTATAATTTCGATTATTTTTATACCGGACCTATTCGGCAAACCCTGCTTTGGCTGCGCATTATTATTTTACCTATCTTTCTTCTATCAGTAGGAATCGTATGGTTGTGGGCCAGATCACTTGGCGGTCATCTAGCTGCCTTTCTGGCCGTGGGCATGTACTGCACCTTGCCTCCTATTCTGGCTCATAGCGGACTTGCTACAACAGACATTACCTTTGTCACCTTTTTTACGCTCCTGATGTTTTGCTTTTCCCGTTGGGTAAAGCGGCCTACAGTAAAAAGGGGCATTTTGCTTGGCTTAAGCATGGGTACTGCTTTGCTGATTAAATTTTCGGTAATGGCATTTTTTCCTCCAGCAGCCCTCTTGCTGCTGATCCTGTATTATGTGTACGGGTTAAAGGAACAGAGTCAGGAGCCAAAGCAGTGGGGGCTTAGCCTATTTAAAAGCGGCACACTGGCTGCTGTAATAAGCTTTTTATGTGTATGGGCATTTTTTGGCTTTTCAGTAGGAAGATTGGCCGATGAGCCCACCATACAGGCTGCTATACAAGAAGGAGCCATTCCCGCCAGCCAGGGAGAATTAGTATTTCCGGCCCCCGAATGGTTTGCAGGCGTACGCTTGCTGATGCACCACAACGATAGTGGACAGGCGGCCTACGCTGCAGGAAGCATTAGCATGCAGGGATTCTGGTTTTATTATCCACTGACTGTGCTAATTAAGACTCCTTGGCCTTTTTTGCTGTTTTTGCTTTTGGGTGCCGTAGGTGCCTGGCTACCCAGAGAAGACAAGCCTAATTGGGAAGTGGTGGCCTTATCTCTTATACCCTTCATCATACTCCTGGGCGGGCTTAGCAGCAACATCAACATTGGAATGCGGCATATCCTGGTTATTTATCCCCTGGGAGCAATAGGGGCTTCGGCAGGGGTACTGCAGTTGTTAAAATATTTCTTTCCCAAAAAACCACTATGGAAAACAGTCCTACCTACTGGCTTGGTCCTCTGGCAATTAGGAATTGCAGCTGTAGCCTATCCTATGTATTTGTCTTACTTCAACCCTATAGCTGGAGAAGAGCCCGGTGAGTTGCTCGTGGACAGTGACCTGGATTGGGGGCAGGGGATGTTTGAGCTGGCCGAATTTTGCCGGGATAATAAGGTAGAGCGTATTAGTATCTCGTGCTTTGGCACAGGTGTGGACTGTTGGTATGGCCTGCCTGCACTGCAAATGCTCCATCCTGATTCTGCTACATCAGGCTGGGTGGCAGTAAGTGAAATGGCCTATCGAGGCGTGTTTGGAGGAACTGTAAATCCTATGGGATCCTGCAACTTTTTATCCATCATGCCTATCTTCGATGATAAGCTACAAGTCAATAAAGGTTACCGTTGGCTCGACAAGTATCCTCTAAAAGCCAAACTGGGCGGCTCCATCCGGGTGTATTATGTAGGTGAAGCAGCAGGAACTCAAGATCCGACAACTCTGAAAGGAACTGTGAAGTGATGCATTTATTTGGTACAGACAAAGCAGCCGCTGCAAAGGCGTGCTAGACAGAGTTACTAATTTCAAATGGTCTTTACTGATTCATAATCTTTAAGAGTCACCCCATTCTTCAACTTCCATTCTATGAGTCCATTTGCACTTCTTCCCATTATAACAGCCGCTGCAGTAGATGGGCTTCCAAAAATATAGTCTTCTGTAAAAGAGAAGGTTAAGCCATTGTCATCCAGTATACCTTCTGAAATTAATTTTTCACGCAACTTTAGAATTGAAATCGGGCATGAAGTAACGGTAGATTTACTACACCTGGATCCTTTTAATACTACAAAACCATCTGATGTTAATTCACCATAGGCTTCAGCTCCTCTTGCTGCATTAATTGTAAGAATATCAAGGTGCTGTTTTTGAGAAGTTTTTTCTTCTCGTTTTTTATCAAAAACTTTATGTCC
>JASLAE010000399.1 GCA_030147305.1 Cesiribacter sp. | reverse complement strand
TTTTGATTCTACTGAAGGACAATCGCTTAAGTATACTGCTAATTGACCTTTGTATTTGTTGTTTTCCTTTAGGGCTGTGTTCTCCTTCGTTGCATTCTTATATTTTTTATAAGCAAGGAGTTCAAAATTATTATCCAGTTTTATGTAAAAGTTATCTTTTCTGTCCTGGGTTTTGTAGTGATATAAGCTTTTATCTCCCAAAATCATTGACTGTAAGAAAGTAGTATCCGTACTGTACTTAAATTCAGCGTTGGCATCAAGGCTATTTATGTTGGCAGAACTCACTTCTGTTTTAACAATGGCGCTAAAATAGATTTCGTCCAGCACCTTAAATTTTTTGATAGTAAGTGGTGTGAATTCAGTTTGTATATTATTCGATTCATCTTTAAAGCTTATCCTGTCAGGATTAAGCTCCCAGTTACGATAATCTATCGAACCCCTTACAGTGTCTCCTTTCATATTGATGATGTAACCAGGCAGAAAGTTTTCCTGACAAAAGGAAGAGGCCTTAAACAATAGCAACAAAAGAATGGTCAGAACAAGACTTTTGGAATAGTTTTTAAATAGCATGATTGATATTTGAACTAAATACATTTGATACACAAATGTAGATAGCCAAATACAGGGGTGATAGTTTAATAGCCACGAACAGGTACACAGGTAATGTTAAAAGGTATTTGTAACAATTCCTTTGTGTAAAGTAGAGTGGACTATTTTTAAACCTCCTTGCCTTTAAATTAGGCCATTTAAAACTACTATATCTATTATCCTTAAGTTTTACCAGCAGGGGCGACACTCGCACATCTATTTTTACAGTGGGTTTATCATTCCTTTCTCGTCCTCATTATCAATGCCCGTCATATATTCATATAGCTGTCGGTGAATTTCTTCGTATGCCGGATGCTGCAGATAGGGTGCCAGATCAGTTGCTTTTATGCCCGCTTTACCATTTGCACCTACCTGAACCTTCAGGATTAATTCTTGCACAATATCTTCGACAGCCTTATTTTCCATAGCTTGTTATACTACGTCCAAAAGGAATTGTTTATAGGAAACGATGTAGCTCGTTAGAGAATGATCAACTTTTGGTTATCACACTTGTATATCATATTCTCCTAGGATATTTCCCTGTTCATCGATGGCCCGAATGCGGAACAGTCCTGCGGGCAGTAATAATACAGGAATCTCTTTTCCTGGATAAAGTATAATCTGATCTATTGGAATAGCATCAGGGCTTTCCCCTGCAACAAACGCCTGAACCAGCAGGGGGGAAGCGGCTTTCAGTTTTTTCTTTTCGGATCCTATATTCAATTGCTCAAGATCGATAGCGTACGGCTTTCTATCACCATCCAGCTGAAGCCAGGCAGGGCGTCCATTTGTGTAATGAACCCGAGTCGTAAACACCTCCAGATCATATCCTGCTCTTGTATGAAACTTACCCTCCGGAGACTCAAAAATGGTAGGTTCATCTAATAATAACTTATTGCCGGTTACAAAGCGATAGAGCGGTAATTCGTCAAGCGGATTTTTAAGTTCAGTATAAAAAACCTGGTCAATTGTGAAAGGCTCAATGCCTGTGACCTTCTCAAAATGCCAGGCCATCAGGGCATAATGTCCTTTGTAATTTGTCTTTGCTGCATGTGTGCGTCCGGCGTGTACCAGAATCTTTGCCTGAGGATCTTTTTTCAAGATCTTATCATACAGATTTTGGGCCTGTCCCCGCTCGCGTTCTTCCTGACAAACATCACCATCTTCGCTGGTGCAGGGCAATTCATGCTCGTACTGTACTACTGTAAAACCTAGCTTAAGCGCCTGACGAATAACATCTCCGTAGACAGGATCATGGGTATAAAAGCCACTGTTATGGGTGGGATAACCCCGCTGGTTTAAGCTGGAATCCTGACTGGTTAACGTTTCTGCAGCGAAATAGCGAAACCCTTCCTGGTAAAGCACCGAGAGCAAGCGGTGGGTAAGGGCCCGATGCACCGGCGCCCGGTGTTCTTCGTTGATGATGATGACCTGATGCTGCCGGCCAGCTTCTCCAATGGTCTTTAAAGCACTTGTAGCAGTATAGTTCTTTAAGGGTGATTCACTGATCTCTTCAGCATTTTTGTTTCGTGCTTTCATTCTGAAGGCTGTGTGCTCATAGAGCTTTTCTTCAGCTGTTGCGGCGCCTTTATAGTCCCCAACATAAGCATAGGCTTGGGTTAAGAGCTCATAATAGATTTCCCGCATCGGCGCAAAGGCAAGGTATTCCGGTTCACGCCTCTGCAACTCAAGCAGAGAGGCCAGGTAATTATTGTCATTGATGCCTTTTGTGAGGATTTGAAAGGGATTGGGGGGTATGGCAGCTTTTGTAGAATCGCTTTGTTGTGCCTGCAGCCTGGCAGGCATCAGGAGCAAAGGAAACACCAGGCTGAGGACTGCTAAAAAATGTTTCATCCCATTGCCTGTAAGCACTAAATACCCATCACACAGCAGCCTGACATGGTTTAAGGCATGTATCATATAGCATTGATCATTTAACTTTCATCTGTGATTTGAAATATCTTCCCCTCCCTGAAGATAAACGTTGACTTACCCACCATATTGATAGTATCTCCTGCTTTTAGTCCATTGGGTAAATCTACTGCAAGTATGCCAGTATAATCAATTTGCACTTTAACGGTGTTTCCGTTTGCCTGTATATTAGTAACCTGTTGTTCCCTTTTTTGAAAAATGCTTTTAGCACTTTCAGCTTGCTTTTCGAATGCTGCAATGCCCTGTGTTTTCAGATTTACCCTGCCCTCAGATACGTTCTCAAATAAGATGTCCTGATGTAAATCCTTTAGCATCCCCCTTATATTAAAGTTGTTGTAGGCATGAATGTAATGCATAACAATCTCCTGGTAATCCTGGCTGTTTTCCATGATTGATATTTTTTGGGATAACTTCAATATTAGCAAGTGTCTTACGAGTAATTGGATATGCCCTGTCTCTAAAAAATTTTATACGAACAACTATTAGTAACCATTCACCCCTTAACTCTTTTCCTAAAAGGATGGAGTCCAAAC
>JASLAE010000377.1 GCA_030147305.1 Cesiribacter sp. | reverse complement strand
AGTCGCATTTGCCAGAATTTGGCGCAAAGATACGACCCAAATGCCGTAAATAATATTTTAGGAGCTAAAATTGAGGAATTTGAGTCGGCTGAATTAATAGACAGACTTGCGGCTCAAATGCTTTGTTTCGTACCTGTTCAGCGACTCGTTTATGCTCAGTAACATAATGATGAAGTAAGCAATTAACATGCCTATAAGCGCGCCTGTAATTATCTGCCCCTTAAAAGAAAGGCTGGCAGGCCGGCCATAAGGGGTAAAACCGCTTACAATTTCCAGGGCTCTGTTAAGCTCTAATCGTCTGTTCGTTTCCAGTAATTCACGAGAGAAGTCCAGGTCCTGTACATAAACGTTAAGTGGAGCATTTGCTGTTTCGGGGGTGCCAAAGATCACATTGTTGGAGCCGGTTTGGCCTGTCTCGGCAATTCTTTTATAAGCCTCTGCCTGGAGGGTCTTGAGCTGGTTTAGCTGTTCCTGGTCACGGCGCAACTTATCCCGCATCAGCATAAGATTTTCATGCTCAACTGCTACCCTTCTTTTTACATAGTCGTTATCGTAGAGGTATTGGCTCAGGCCCTGCTCCAGGGCGTCCAGCACATCAATATCATATACAGTAACCAGTACTTCGAAATTATAAAATGTTTTTGTGAGCCTTTCACGTAGCTCCAGAATTTCTGCTGCCGTTAACTGCTCACTCTCCACTAACTGTTGTAGCATGCCCTCCACCTCTATTAAATCTTCGGTGGTAGTAACGGCAGAAGTGCTAAATGACCGGATTTTTTCGGCCTGTGCCGGAGATAGCCCCAGTTTACGGGCAAGTATGGTGCTATTGCCTTCTTCTGCAAGTTGATTTAATTCTTCAATAGCATTTTCCATCATTTCCGCGCTATAATACCGGGAATTCAGTACCAGCTGGGAAGAATAGTAAGGCTCAAAAGCATTATAGTAAAAGTAGCCCAGTATAGCGCCAATAACAGTAGAGGCGATGACCAGCCATTTGAATTTGTAGGTTACCCGGCGCAGCCGCAGCAGGCCCAAAACGATGGAGCGGCCCATTCTGCTGAAAGAACGGCCAACGCCAGCAAACAAATCCCTTAGATCTACCTCACCAGCGTCTGTAGCTTCCTTTCTTTTTGAAGTATTTTCAAGCATGTAATTATTTTTGAAGCGCTAATTTACATTCTTTTAAGTATTTATCTGAAGCACATTTATCTTTTGCCTATATGCTTTATGTAAGTATACAGCGTGCCATAATATCTTGGCAGGTGATGTGACCCTAATGGCAGTAATAAATAAACGCAGCATCCCCTGCCTACTTGTCCATTCATAGCAGCAAAATTTGCAACAAATATCATGGGCAACTGTAAGGTGTGGGCAGGATCTCAAATGTTTTCTTTGGGCACAGATTTATATTTCATTCCCATTGCCTTGTTTAGATAAGCTGTCAGCTCAGGTTTAAATCATAATAGCATACAGGTGCATATATTTTTCTTGTGAATCTGTGCTATAAGCTTCTGTATGCAGCATACAATCCACTTTTGGGTTGGTATTTCTAAAACCAGATTGGTGCTGGGTTTGTCATGAATCACGCGGGTACAAGCCAGGTAGCTTATCAATATCCCAGCAGGCTGTACAGATAAAACTTACCAGCGTGACAGAAATGGACTAATGCCATATTTGTTCCAGAGATAAAGTTATTAGAAGATTTGTGTTTTTAGAAAAAGGATTAAGATTGTTTTTTGTGAAATTACCAAGGCCATTTAAGGCAGTTGTTTTATAATAGCCTGATAGATAAGTTGTATTACTTGAGTATTCACTTGTTTCATTAGAAGATAAACAAGAAGTTGGGAGATGTAATAAATGGCTGTTTATTGTAGCATATAAAAGCGATTGGGAGTAGAAATATTTTTATTTTTGCCCGACATTTGCGCCAGGCTAACATGATGTATAGGTCATTTATCAATATGCTGGCTGTGAGTAGGTAATGATGGTCAGCCACTGTTTTTCTGCCTGGAGCATATGAAGCAGTTTGAGCAAAGCTAAAAGAACAAGAAGGCCTTAAGCAGGCGCTTACCCAATTTAAATGCCTGGTCTGATTAAAAAACCTATTTGTCCGCTTCTTGATATGTTGGCCCAGATTACCGGTTTGTAATAGCACCCAACAAATTGTACGTTAACTGTTAAATAGATATTTGTGAGAGAAATTCAGATGGTTGACCTTCGGGGACAATACCAGGATATAAAAGAAGATGTAGATCAGGCGCTTATCCAAGCCATTGAAGAGGGTGCTTTTATCAATGGGCCCGATGTTAAGAAATTTTCAAAGGAACTGGCCGCTTATTGTGGGGCAAAACATGTAATTCCTTGTGCAAATGGCACAGATGCGCTGCAGATTGCCATGATGGCCCTGGGGCTGCAGCCCGGCGATGAGGTGATTGTTCCGGCTTTTACTTATGTGGCAACTGCAGAAGTAATTGCACTGCTGGGGCTAAAACCTGTTTTTGCAGAGGTAGATCCTAAGACATTTAATATTGCAGTAGCACAGCTGGAAGATAAATTATCTCCAAAAACCAAAGCAATTGTACCGGTGCATCTTTATGGCCAATGTGCCGATATGGAAAGGCTTGGCAGCTTTGCGCAAAAGAACAATGTATATATCATAGAAGATACTGCACAGGCCATAGGTGCATCCTATACCTTCTCTAATGGCCAAAGCAGGCAGGCAGGAACGATAGGGGATATTGGTGCCACCTCGTTTTTTCCAAGTAAAAACCTGGGCTGTTTTGGCGATGGCGGTGCCATGTTTACTGAGGATGATAAACTTGCAGAGCGCCTGCAGATGATTGCAAACCACGGCCAAAAAGTAAAATATTATCATGAAGTTGTAGGTGTGAACTCCAGGCTGGATACCCTGCAGTCAGTGATCTTACGCATAAAACTTCGTCGGTTAAATGACTACATCAGCAGGCGGCAAGCTGCGGCTGCGTATTACGATCAGGCATTGGCTGGTATAGAAGCACTTGCTTTGCCTGTAAGGGCGGCCTCCTCAACACATGTGTTCCATCAATATACTTTAAAAGTAGCTGGCGGTCAAAGAGATGGTCTCAAGGAGCACCTGGCATCCAAAGGTGTACCTTCTATGATCTATTATCCTGTTCCACTTCATTTGCAAAATGCTTACCGGCACTGGGGTTATCAAAAGGGAGACTTCCCGGTCTCTGAACAGCTCTGTGAACAGGTAATCTCCCTGCCCATGCATACCGAGCTTACTGAGGATCAGCTAAGCTTTATTACAGATCAAGTAAAATCTTTCTTTGCCTGAAATGGAACAAGCAGAAAACAAGTATTACAGCCATGAAACAGCCATCATCGACGAGGGCTGCAATATTGGTGAGGGTACCAAAATCTGGCATTTCTCTCATATCATGCCGAATTGCCAGCTGGGCAAGAACTGCAATATTGGTCAGAACGTAGTAATTTCTCCGGAGGTTATTCTGGGTAATAATGTGAAGGTACAGAACAATGTTTCAATCTACACAGGGGTAATCTGTGAAGATGATGTGTTCCTAGGCCCCTCCATGGTATTTACGAATGTAACCAACCCCAGAAGTGCTGTAAACAGGCGGGGTCAGTATGCAAAAACCACTGTTAAAAAAGGTGCTTCCATAGGTGCCAATGCTACTATTGTATGTGGCCACGATATTGGAGAATATGCCTTTATAGGTGCTGGCGCAGTGGTAACCAAAACAGTGCCCGCTTATGCGCTGGTAGTGGGTAACCCTGCACGCCAGATTGGCTGGATGAGTGAATGGGGGCACCGCCTGGAATTCAATCCGGAAGGCATTGCCACCTGCCCGGAAAGTGGCGAAAAATACCAGCTAAAAAATAGAGAAGTTATTAAGCTATAAACATACGCAATGAAAAATTTTGCTCTGATTGGTGCTGCCGGCTACATTGCGCCCCGCCATTTAAAGGCTATTAAAGACACAGGCAATAACCTGGTTGCTGCACTGGATAAATTTGATAGTGTTGGCATTATGGACAGCTATTTTCCCAATGCTGATTTCTTTGTGGAATTCGAGCGCTTCGATCGGCATGTAGAGAAGCTAAAATATGACAAAGGCATTACGCTTGATTATGTGAGCATCTGTACGCCCAACTATCTGCACGATGCCCACATACGTATGGCACTGCGCCGGGGTGCAGATGCTATCTGCGAAAAGCCTTTGGTGCTGAATCCGTGGAACATTGATGCACTGGCGCATATAGAGCAGGAAACTGGTAAAAAAATACATAATATTCTGCAGCTGCGGGTGCATCCCAGCATTATCGCCCTGAAAGAAAAGATTGCCATGGGGCCAAAAGATAAAAAGTACGAAGTTGACCTCACTTATCTTACCTCCCGCGGACATTGGTATTATACCTCCTGGAAAGGCGACGTAACAAAGTCTGGTGGCATTGCGACCAATATTGGTGTTCATTTCTACGACATGCTAAGCTGGATATTCGGTAAGGTACAGCAGAATATTGTGCATGTACATACCCATGACCGGGCCGCCGGTTACCTGGAGTTTGAAAAGGCCCGTGTGCGCTGGTTCCTGAGTATTGACTATAATGTATTGCCGGAAGAAGCAAAGTTAAAAGGGAAAAGTACCTATCGCTCTATTACAGTAGAGGGTGAAGAACTGGAATTCAGCGAAGGTTTTGCAGACCTGCACACCATTAGCTATCAGGAGATCATCAATGGCAATGGATATGGCGTAGAAGATGCACGGCAGTCTATTGAAATTGTGCATGATATTCGAAATCAGCAGCCAGTAGGTTTAACAGGAGAATATCATCCCCTGGCAAAAGAAAAGCTATCTGACCATCCTTTCAATAGTGTGAAATGAATTTGAAAAACAAAAAAGTATTAATTACCGGGGCAGATGGATTTATCGGCAGTCATTTAACTGAAAAGCTTTTGCAGGAAGGTTGCCAGGTAAAAGCTTTTGTCTATTATAACTCTTTTAACTCTTGGGGGTGGATCGATACCTTTTCTAAAGAGCAGAAAGATGCCCTGGAAATTTTTGCTGGAGATATTCGGGACCCGAATGGTGTTAGAACTGCCATGCAAGGTGTTGATGTGGTATTTCATTTAGCAGCGCTCATAGCCATTCCTTATAGCTACCATTCGCCAGATAGTTATGTAGATACGAATATAAAAGGAACCCTTAACGTTATTCAGGCAGCGCGGGATTTAAAGATTGAAAGGGTATTGGTAACCTCCACTTCAGA
>JASLAE010000341.1 GCA_030147305.1 Cesiribacter sp. | reverse complement strand
TGCCTTAGAAGCTGGTGCCTATGGGGAGGCCAATTTATCTTTGTCTGGTGCGTGGGCTGTTTCTGCAGGCTTACGATATTCACATTTTTTCAGGTTTGGCGAAGATCACATCTATACTTTTGACAATAGTAATCTGGATGGCAGATACCCTGCTATTACAGACACACTGGGTTATAGGGTAGGAGAACTGATCAAAGCTTATGGAGGGCTGGAACCACGGTTATCACTACGCTTTCTTATGAATGAAAGTACATCTTTAAAAGCCAGCTACTACCGTACCTATCAGTATCTGCACCTGATATCTAATACCACCTCAGCAACACCGCAGGATTATTGGATAGCAAGCGGCCCTTACATCAAGCCTGAAATTGGCGATCAGGTGACGCTGGGATACTTCAAAAATTTTGGAAGCAATGCTTACGAATTATCCCTGGAAGCTTACTATAAAAAAACTGCCAATGCTATAGATTACATCGATGGAGCAGATATAACACTCAATCCATCTTTAGAAGCAGGATTGGTGAATGGTAAGGGAGTATCATACGGGCTGGAGCTATTGGCCCGCAAGAATACTGGCACCTTAAATGGCTGGATTGCTTATACATTTTCCAGAAGTATGCGGCAATTTAAATCCGGTGGGCAGCTTTTTACTGTTAATAAGGGTAATTATTATCCTTCACCATTTGATCAGCCCCACAATCTTACCGTTGTCTTAAACTACAGAGTGGGTAAACGCAGTGTTTTATCTTCAAACTTTAGCTACAGTACCGGCAGGCCAATTACTATACCAGTTTCAAAATTTACTTATGATGGTTACCTGGCAGTTCTAAATTATTCTGAAAGAAACGAGTACAGGCTGCCTGACTACCACCGGCTGGATCTTTCCTTCACTATTGAAGGAAAACCTAAGAAAAACACTCAGTTTAGAGACAGTTGGGTATTTTCTGTATTCAATGTATACAGCAGGAATAACGCTTATGCTATTTTCTTTAACCAGTATGGAACAGCAAAAAAGCTTTCAATTCTGGGCAGTGTGTTTCCTTCGGTGAGCTACAACTTTAGCCTTTAAGCTTAAGCAGATGTGTCAAGCTGCCAAATAAATTTTACGAGGGTATGGTTTAAGTAATCTGAGATAGCTTAGCCGCCTATCATTCTTACTCATGAAACATATAATCAATATGCCAGTATTGGTTCTCATTATCTTCTTCTTTTGTCTGGGCTGTGTGGAGCCATATGAGTTTGCGGTAAAAAATAACCAGCCATCCCTGGTTGTAGAAGGATATATTTCAAATGTATCCTACAGCGAATCAATTTCTTATCCTTCCGATGGCCGCTACTTTACAGTAGACCTGCGGTATACCAGCGATGTAACCAATCAGCGGGACGATGTAGTAACCAATGCAGCTGTACATCTGATCAGTGAGACCGGTGAAATGTGGGCCTATACTGCTACCGCACCTGGTAGCTACCAGTTGCTGGACAAAGATTTTGAGGCATTTGCAGGTGTTGCCTATAAACTTAAGATTACCCTGACGGATGAAATAGTGTATGAATCCGCTTGGGAAAAGATTGAGCAGGAGGCACCAGCAATAGGGATAGTAGGTTTTGAAGAAGTAGAAAAACAGATTAAAGATATAGAGGCAGGCAAAGAAGTAATTAAAGCGAATAAGGGAATAAATGTCTTTATTGATGTTCCAGAGAATAGTACTGGAAAACCAATATTTTATCGCTGGGATTTTGAACCTATGTGGGTTTACATAGCACCCCTTGCGCCTTCTTACCAGCCAGATTACCGTTGCTGGGCTACAAACAAAAATTATCTTTCCGGCTACACCCTGCAACTCGATAATGTTGGGGGATATAGAAAGGACCTCTTTTTTATACCAGTTGAGCAGAATGAGCGAATTTTTGATGATCTCTCGATACTCGTCAGGCAGCAGTCCCTAAGTGAAGACTTTTTTTATTTCTGGAAAGAGATGCAGGAGCAGGTAGGCGGCGGTACCTTGTCTGATGCTCCTCCCTTTAACCTTCAAACCAACATCAGCTCATTGAACGGAGAAGTAAAAGTATCTGGTTATTTTGGTGTGGTGGATGAAAAAGCCAGACGATGGTATTTTAATTCGCAGGAGCTATCTTACTGGATCAATAATTCACTACTATCAGACTGCCAGACGAACACCGGACCTGGGGGTCCGCCCCCTTCCTGTACCAGCTGCCTAAGTTATGAGCATGGGACAACAACAAACATAAAGCCTGCCTGGTGGAGATAAAGCAGCAAGGGTAAAGCTGCTTATCTCTGGCTTCCCCTGTGTTGCCAAAGAACTATGTGAATATATGCCAACGTAAAATATCGATTTCTGAAGCTGAAGACCCTACAGCTGGCTTGATATATAGTAAGACCGGTATCTGGAAAAAATTCTGAAAGAATATTCGGATATCAATGTATGTCCATTAGCCAATCGAATCAGTATAAATATCCTTTTGCTGGTAAGCTAAAATATAAATGCTCTCTTTTTCAGGGGGTTATTGCTCTGGGCAGGGGCAGTAGGCTAGTATTATTTACCTGAAATTTTAGCCATTTTTATAATACCGAAATTATCGAAATTTAGCCCAATCATTTGATTCTCACAGGTGTTTCCTAAGATATGTAAAATACCAAAAAATCATATTAATATGCATATTAGGTTCACAAGATACAAATCTGGTTATCTATGAGGCCTGTGACCAATAGTTATTAACAGAGTTTTGTGGCACAAATTATGGATGAGTGGTAAATCCGGTTAAACAGGATTAAATAACAAATGTTAGGTTGCACTCCAACCATTTAACAGAATAAAGTGTCGTTGCTAAGGAGGAAGGGAAAAATATTTATGGGTTTATGATATTAAATACATGTAAGGTATTGTGTTAATTCTCCTGATTACTTTAACTTGCTCCCTAGAAAGTTTTTCTAACCAAATCAAAAAAACAGAATGAAGAGGATTTTACTGATGAGTTTCGTGCTCCTTGGGCTGATTACGTCAGCCTGGGCGCAACGGGCAGTATCAGGTAATGTGACCGACGCGGCAAGCGGCGAAGCACTACCTGGTGTTGCTGTACGAGTACAAAACACCTCCCAGGGTAGTGTTACCGACATGGACGGTAACTACCGTATCGAGGTGGCTGGCCCAGAAGCCGTACTAGTTTTTTCTTTTATCGGTTATGCCGACAAAGAGGTAACAGTAGGCAATCAAACGACTATTAATGTAACGCTGGCTGAAGATGTAGAGCAACTTTCTGAAGTTGTTGTAACTGCCTTCGGTTTAGAGCGTGAGAAAAAAGCGCTGGGTTATTCAGTTCAGGACGTCTCCGGCGAAAAATTGACAGAGGCCAGAGAATCCAACATTGTAAACTCACTGTCTGGTAGAATTGCCGGTGTGCAGGTTACCAGTAGCTCAGGAGGCGTAGGTGCATCTTCACGTATCGTTTTACGTGGTCCATCTTCATTAACTGGTAATAACCAGCCGCTGTTCGTAGTGGATGGTATCCCCATTGACAACACTAACTATGGTAATGCTGACCAAAGTGGCGGTGCCGACATGCCAAATGGTGCTGCTGATATTAACCCTAATGATATTGAAACCATAAGCGTGCTGAAAGGTGCTAACGCTGCTGCCCTTTATGGGTCACGTGCATCTAACGGTGTAATTCTTATCACTACAAAGAGTGGTAAAAAATCTCAGGGTATTGGCGTTTCCATCAACTCAAATGTTACGATGGAAAATCCACTTCGACTGCCTTCTTACCAGAACAGCTATGGTGGTGGTTATAATGATAAATATTTTGAATTTATCGATGGTTCCAGCGGTAGCGGTGGAGAAGACGAAAGCTGGGGACCTCCATTGGATAAAGGTCTTGAGTTTATTCAGTGGAACTCTTTTGATGGTCAGCCCCTTCCCTGGGTTTCCCGTCCCGACAACGTTCGTAATTTCTTTGAAACAGGTAACACAGTTACCAATAACGTTGCATTGACCGGTGGTAATGACAATTCAAACTTCCGTTTGTCGCTTACTGACTTTCGTCAAAAGGGTATGGTGCCAAACACCGAACTGATGCGTAAAACCATAGCATTGAACGCAGGTTTGAACCTGACTGAGAGATTCAGGGCAGAGGCATCAGTAAACTATGTAAACTCTGGCAGCGACAACATTCCAGAGGGTGGTTATAATGCTGAAAACCCAATGCAGCAGTTTACATGGTTCCAGCGTAACGTTGATGTTAACGCGCTGCGTGATTATGAAAACCTGCCAATGGCTGCTGAGGGAACTGCAGCAGAAGGTACCCCGGCGAACTGGAATACCAACTTCAACAACAACCCTTTCTGGGTTCTTCATAACAACACTACCAGCTTTGGCAGAGACAGGCTTTATGGCAATATCCGCCTTAACTATCAGTTTACTGATAAGCTGAGCCTGATGCTCCGTACAGGGACGGACTACTTCACTGATTTGCAGGAAATTAGAAGAGCTGTAGGAAGTAATGAAAATCCCAATGGCTATTATCGTGAGATAGACAGAACACGTACGGAGGTTAACTCAGACGCTTTGTTAAACTATACTGATAATATTACCACCGATCTGGGCTTAAATGTTACCTTGGGTGCTAACTTACGTGACGAGACCTATTCTCGTAACATCCTGACAGCGCCGGAACTTGAAATCCCAGGTGTGTATAACCTTTCAAACTCTAGGATTGCGGTAGAGGCTTATAGCTTGGACCAGCGTAAGCAGGTTCAAAGCTTATTGGGTTCTGCAGAGCTTTCTTTCAAGAACTATCTGTTCTTAGCCTTTACAGCAAGAAATGACTGGTCCAGTACTTTACCTGCCGGAGAGAACTCTTACTTCTACCCATCTGCCTCTTTGAGCGCTGTGTTAACAGATATGTTTGAGATTGATTCTGATCTGTTATCATTCGTGAAAATACGTGGTAGCTGGGCACAGGTAGGTTCCGACACAGATCCTTACAGATTAAAAAACGTTTACTCGAGCTTTGATCCCTGGAATGGTTCACTGAACCAGCCAACTACAAGCAATGTACTTAATAACCCTGCACTAAAGCCCGAAATCACTACTTCATTGGAATTTGGTGCAGATATCCGTTTGTTACAAAACCGTATAGGATTGGATCTTACTTATTATGATGCCACCAGCACAGATCAGATCGTGCAAATTGATATATCCGGTGCTTCTGGCTTTACCTCGGTATTTGGCAACGTAGGTGAGATGCGTAATTATGGTTATGAAGTTCAGTTAAATGCTACACCAATTGAATCAACAGATTTCCGTTGGACAGTAAATGTTAACTACGCCCGTAACATCAACGAAGTAGTTACTTTGGGTGGCAATTTAGAGACCCTTCGCTTGGGTGGTCAGTGGAACGTAGACGTTGTAGCTACGCCTGGTTACTCTTATCCTGCGCTTTTTGGTCCAGATTATCAGCGTGATGATCAGGGAAGAATCATTCACGTGAATGGTTTGCCTCAGCGTGATAATACCAGCGAAATTCTGGCAGAAGTTAATCCTGACTGGGTTGGTGGTGTGAATTCTGAAATAACCTACAAAGGAATTTCTCTTGGCGCACTGGTAGATGGTAAATTTGGCGGTAGCATTTATTCTATGACCAATGCCTGGGGACGTTATGCAGGCGTACTGGAGGAAACACTGATCGGTCGCGAAAGAGGTATTGT
>JASLAE010000426.1 GCA_030147305.1 Cesiribacter sp. | reverse complement strand
ATTAAAAAGGCTGCCACCACAGCCACCAGCGCCAGTAACAGGGCTTCACTGATAAACTGGTAGAAGATATCCTGCCTGCCAGCGCCCATTACCTTTCGCATGCCTATTTCTGCGCTCCGGCCAGCAGCCTGCGCTGTACTTAAATTGGTATAGTTTACACAGGCGATCAGGAGAATCAGCAGCGCAACGGCACCCAGAACATAAATGTAAGTGATGTTGCTGTTCGGCTCAAAACCATCCAGTTCTGAATGTAAGTGCACCGCTGTGAGGGGCTCCAGATGGTAGGTCATATAGTTATTTCCCTCCAGCTCCATCTCCTCCCTTACTTCCTGCTGCATATAGGTATTTATTTTAGCCTGCAGCTTTGCAATGTCTTCCTGATTCCGCACCTGCAGGAAAGTAATATAATTGGCTTCGCTCCATTTCTCTTCTTTTGCCGCATCAAGCGACGAAAATGATCCCACAAAATCAAACCTTAGCTGGGAGTTATCAGGAGCATCGGCTGTTATGCCTGTTATCAGAAAGTCTTTAGTGCCGCCTACTTTAATGGTTTTTCCCACAGGGTTTTCCTGGCCAAAGTACTTCCTGGCAGCAGACTGGGTAATAACAAGTTTGTCGGGCGCATCCAGCACAGTAAGGGGGTTGCCCTCCAGCAGGGGGAACGAAAACATGGTAAAGAAAGCTGCATCGGCATACAGGAAGCTCTTTTCTTCAAAAACCTTGTCTTCAACCTCCAGTACGCGGGGAAACTTCAGGGTGCGAACAAACGACTCTGTTTCCGGAAAACGCCGGGTAAATTCAGGCCCTACCCGTGTACCGGTGGTGGCTGTTTTGTTTACGGTTTCACTGAAATTGTACTCCCAGGTAACCCGCACAATTCGGTCGGCCTTCTCGTGGAAACGGTCAAAGCTCAGTTCGTGCCAGATATAGATTCCAATCAGCAGACAACCGGTTATGCCAATTGCCAAACCCAGCAGGTTTATGGAAGCATACAGCTTGTTTTTCTGCAGGTGCCGGAGGGCTATTTTAAAGTAGTTACGTATCATATTGGCAAATTTTATTTTTAAATCCGCTTAAGCTTACTACTTCTTATAAGGCCTGATCCCAGCTTAATCCAGCCATCCGTTCGTGTATGGGGATGGATAAGGGCCTACTAAGCAATGAAGGCCTGGAATTTTAAGCAGGGGCTTTGGCCGCTCAGCTTTTCTGCTACTTTTTTGCAGTAACTATTGAGCAGGGTTACAGATGCTGTGCCAATCTTATAAATGGCTGATATTCTGGATTTTAACCACACTACCACCTACCCATGTGTGCGAAACCGTACAGAAGGTGTGCGGTTTCGGTACACTATCTCAGGGTGTCTCCTACAAAGGTAAAGCAGGTTTTTAGCCCTGTCTGCCTATCATTGCTTTTACCAAAAGCAGCTGCAGGGGCGTTATAAGTACGCACCCCCTCTTGCAGATTCTATTAAAAATAAGCCGCAGCAGGGCAAACTAAATGACCTGGGAGTTTGGTGAGCGCCTGCTTTTATTTCAGACAGAGGAGCATTCCAAACATATCTATTCCGTACGTAAACTTTTTACAGGATTGTGCATAGCCGCTTTTATAGACTGCACACTTACCGTTGCCAGCGCCACCGCCAACACCACCAGTCCGCCAACGGCAAACACCCAGAGCGCTATGTCGATGCGGTAGGCAAAATCTTCCAGCCAGCGGTTTAGCAACAGCCAGGCGAGCGGAAAGGCCAGCAGTACGGATACCAGCACCAGCACAATAAAATCTTTTGACAGCAGCGCTACAATACTGCTCACATTGGCCCCCAGCACTTTTCTGATACCGATCTCCTTTGTTCTTCTGGCCACCACCAGGGTAGCCAGGCCAAACAATCCCATACAGGCAATAAAAATGGACAGAAAGGACGCATACTGAACGATGTTGCCCAGGCGTTGCTCCTGCTCATAAGCGTTTTGTAAAAGCTCATCCAGGAAATAATAATCAAATTCCTGATCACCTGCCACTGCTTTCCAACTCCTGCTTAAGAGGGCTATATGCTCCTGCGGATCTCCTCCCCTAAGCTTCACCGAAACCCGGGGCCTTGGGGATGAACCATAGCTCACATCGCTGGAATTTGCATAGAATGCCTGGGGGCTTAAGGCCATAACGGTTGGCATAATGGGGCTGTGCAGGGATTCGATATGAAAATCCTTCACTACTCCTATTACCCGATGCGGATACCCTCCCGGCAGCTTTTGGCCAATAGGATCCTGCCAGCCGTATTCCTGCACCAGGGACTCATTTACCAGGATGGCGCCGGAATCAGCTGCATTATTTTTCATAAAATTTCTGCCCGCCACAATTTCCAGGTTCATGGTCTTCACAAACTCAGGGTCTATCGCATTAAAGCGAAACATGCGAAAGGTTCCCTGCTCATCGTTATAACCCAGCTGCATCCACCCATAATTAACCATATGGTAGAGAGAACGGCTTGATCCCAGCACCTGCGGATGTTTCTCAAGCTCGGTAATAAAGCGGTCGGCCAGCATATTACCCTGCTGGTATGGCAGGTTGGTGGGCACAATCATGATGTGCTCCCGGGCAAAGCCCAGGTCTTTACTCTGAAAATACCGCAGTTGCTGGCCAATGGTAAGGGTACAAATGATCATCAGAATAGAGGCCACAAACTGCACCACAATCAGCGCCCGCCTGAAAAAGCCCATTCCGCCTGTTCTTAGCTTGCCCTTAAGCACCTGAATAGGTTTAAAGGAGGAAAGGATAATGGCCGGATAACTGCCCGCCACAAGCCCAATCAGCAGCAGGAGCAGCAGGCAGGCCAACAGGGTAAAGGCATCGGGCTGCAGCACAAACGCCCGGTTGGCCAGCTGGTTAAAAGTAGGCAGGAACAGGATGGCCAGCACAACACCCAGCAGCAGGGATAGTAGGGTAAGCAAAAAAGCTTCACCCCAAAACTGGCCCATAAGCTGCTGCCGGTCGGCACCCATCACTTTGCGTACCCCCACTTCCAGAGCTCTGGTGGCCGACCGTCCAACCGAAAGCGTCACAAAATTGATACAGGCAATCAGCAGTATCATCAGGCCCACGGAGGCCAGAATGTAAGCATACATGGGGTTGGTGGGTGACTCAATGGTAGCAGGGAGCAAGCTGTTGGTGCGCAAATCCGACATGGGCTGCAGCCGTACGATATATTCGCCGGGTTTATAATTTTTGGCTACCAGGGGGTTCATAATGGTAGCAATCTTTGCATCCACTGCCTCCTGATCGGCTCCCTCCTGCAGCAGCACATAAGTATTGACAGCTACATTAGACCAGGCCGAGGTCATCAGCGCTTCACTCCAGAAATGCACGGCATTGGAAAAAGGAATCAGCAGCCCGAACTGTATGCTGGATTCAAACGGAACATCTTTGGCTATGCCGGTAATGGTAAACTGCTCCTGAACATCTCCCAACTGAAGCTGCAGTTGCTTACCCAATGGTGATGCTGTACCAAAATACCGTTTGGCAGCCTCCGGAGTAATGATGAGCGAATTTTTATCCGGAAAAGGGTTGTCCCGGTTACCTTCCAGCAACTCAAAATCGAAGAGCTTAAAAAAGCTTAGATCTACCATGGTTACCTCTTCGCTGAAGGTAGTTGCCCCATATTGTACCTGCACATTGGGATTGGCAATGCGGCACTGGGCTTCTACCTCTGGCAGTTGCCGGGCCAGCAATGGCCCAAGCGGTATAGGCGTGCTGGTATTCTCAAATACCTCTCCCTGGTAATACTCCTGCAGCCAGGGTCGGTAAATGCGATCGGCTTTGGCATGCATCTGATCAAACGACCATTCGCTGCGTAGAAACAGCAGAATCAGCAGGCAGGCGGCAATGCCCACAGCAAGCCCCAGCACATTAATAAAAGTATAGCCTTTGTGCTTCAACAGGTAGCGCAACGCCACTTTAAGATAATTTCTGATCATGCTGTCACTGTTTATTCTGTCCTCAGGTTTTTCACAGGATTCACCATGGCTGCTTTAATGGCCTGAAAGCTTACGGTAAAGAAAGCAATCAGCACAGCCAGCACCGCAGTGAGTGCAAACACCTGCCAGGAAATATCTACACGATAGGCAAAAGTCTGCAGCCACTCGCGCATGACATACCAGGCCAGCGGGGAAGCAAGCACAATGGATATGAGAATAAGTTTCAGGAAATCAAGTGACAGGAGCGTAACCAGGCTGGAAACACTGGCCCCCAATACCTTTCGGATGCCAATCTCCTTGATGCGCTGTTCTGCACTAAAAGTTGCCAGTCCAAACAAACCCAGACAGGAAATAACAATGGCAATAATGGTGAAATAGCTGATCATGCCGGCCAGCCGGTTCTCGGCCTGGTAGTTTTTCTGAAAATCCTGATCCAGAAAGCTATATTCAAACGGTTCGTTGGGATTGAGTTTATTCCAGGCCTTTTCAATGGAGGATAAGGTGCCACCCAGGTCAGATTTCTGAACATGGGCGATCAGGTAATTCTGGTCACTACTGTTGTTCAGGAGAAACCCGTAAGGCTCAATGGGTACGTGCAGATCCTTAAAATGAAAGTCATTGACCACACCTATGACCTCAAACCTGTGTTGTTCACCCTCCCAATCGAAGGCTACCCAGCTGCCAACAGCATCTGCTGAAGTGCTAAAACCCAATTCAGAGAGACTTTTTTCATTCAGGATGATTTGATTATTGGTGTCTGCGGGAAATTCAGGAGAAAAAATCCTGCCTGCCACCGGTTTAATGCCCAGGGTCTGCAGATAGCTGTCGTCCACAAAATTCATGAATACTGACTTGGCATGCTGCATGTTATTCCCCTCCTTGTACATAAGCCAGTCGGTAGGATTGAAAATGCCTGGGTAATAGTGAGAACCGCCGGCAGATCGAACATCGGGATTACTGCGAAGCGAGTTCTTCAGAGACATATAATTGGCTTTTGCATTCTCACTTCTTAAAGGCACAATGAGCTGCTGATCTTTGATAAAACCTAAATCCTTTGATCTCAGGTAACTCATCTGGTTGGAGATGATTACAGAAGCAATGATCAGGCAGACCGAAATCACAAACTGAAAGATTACTAATCCTTTGCGAAGAGAAGTAGCGGCAAAAGAGCTGGAAAATCTTCCTTTCAGCACCCTAACCGGTTTAAAGGAAGAAAGATAGAAGGCCGGATAGCTACCCGCCAGAAAACCTGTGATAACCGCCAGTACTACAAAAGCCAGAACCAGTATACCATGCTGGGCAAAAGACAGTTGAATGGTACGGCCCGATACCTGCTCAAATAGTGGCAATAGCAATTGCGTAAACAGGAGGGCAAAGACAAACGCCAGCAATGCCATGATCAGGGATTCCCCCAAAAATTGCCAAATAAGCGCTCTTTTTTCTGCACCCAGCACCTTGCGTACCCCTACTTCAACACTACGTTTGGATGAACGTGCCGTGGAAAGGTTCATAAAATTAATGCAGGCAATTAATAGGGTGAGCACGGCAATAGAGACCAGGATCCGCAGGTAGGTAAGGCTGCCGGCCGGGGTCACATTTTCGTCGATGCCGGAGTG
The DNA here is from genome assembly GCA_030147305.1 of Cesiribacter sp. Classification (GTDB taxonomy): domain Bacteria; phylum Bacteroidota; class Bacteroidia; order Cytophagales; family Cyclobacteriaceae; genus Cesiribacter. The sequence goes on along the minus strand of JASLAE010000426.1, from coordinate 699 downwards.
CAGGTGCACATCGGCAATAGGGGTTAGAAACAGACTCCGCTTGGCCCCCATTTCTTTAAGATCTTTTCCCATATGCCGCTCGACAAAGGCCGGAAACTTAGCTTCCAGCTGCTGGGGATCGGCTCCTTTCTTCAGCAGAAAATAGCCGAAAAACATGTTGTTGTTCATCATGTTGGTGCCGCTATTCATGAAAAAACCTTCCAGATCGCCACCCCGGGGGGAGAGTAGAAACTGGGCATCGATGTGCGTGGGCGTCTGTTGCGGACTGAATACGCCCGTTACGGTATAGTCATGGTCGCCATTGGTGCTGCTGCTGATCTTGATCACTTTGTTGAGGGCAGGCTGCTCACCGAACAGCTTGCGGGCAATGGGTTCGCTCAGCACCACGGTATTTGGGTTCTGTAGCGCAGTAGCGGCATTGCCTTCTATAAAATCGTGGGAAACGATCTGGACAAAGGCAGGATCTGCCAGATAACCACCGGTTTCGTAAAAAGATTTGACCCCACCACCCGGTTCTTCTACCTGTAGCAGGGTCTTATCGTCCCCAAACAGCTTGAGTAGCTTGGCACTTTTTTCAACCTCCGGAAACTCTGCTTCCAGGATATTGACCATGGCAGCAGGCACATTGGCCCTGCGCCTCGATTCACCCTCGCTGGTCCAGACGCCTCCCAGCTGGTACAGGCGATCACCATACTGATG
>JASLAE010000333.1 GCA_030147305.1 Cesiribacter sp. | reverse complement strand
GCAATACCTTGAGCATTTGCGCAAAAGACGGTAGTTTTATTAAAATTTGTTAGATGTCTGATTTACGCATTGTTTTTATGGGTACGCCGGAATTTGCCGTGCCCAGCCTGCAAATTTTGGTAGAGCAGGGTTTCCAGGTAGTTGGTGTCATCACTGCACCCGACAAACCAAAAGGACGTGGGCAAAAGGTAATTCCATCCCCTGTAAAAGCGTATGCCCAAAGCCAGCACCTGCATATACTGCAACCCACAAATCTGAAATCGCCGGAATTTCTTGAAGAACTAAGGAGCCTCAGAGCCAACCTGCAGATTGTCGTGGCCTTTAGAATGTTGCCGGAGGTAGTATGGAACATGCCTGAAAAGGGAACCTTTAACCTTCATGCCTCTTTATTGCCCCAATACCGGGGTGCTGCCCCCATTAACTGGGCTATCATAAATGGAGAACAGGAAACTGGTGTTACTACTTTCTTTCTCAAACATGAGATAGATACAGGCGCAATCATTTACCAGGAAAAGGAAGAAATACGTATGGAAGATACTGTTGGCACCCTCTACGAACGGCTGATGCAGAAAGGATCGTGGCTGGTACTCCGTACTGTACAAGCTATTGCTGCCGGAACCGCCCCAAGCCAGCCACAGCCCGAACACGGCGAATTAAAACATGCGCCAAAGATTTTTCGCGAGAACTGCCAGATAGACTGGCAACAGGCTGGCCAGCATATCTATAATTTTGTCCGTGGTTTAAGCCCTTATCCCGCTGCCTGGACCCAGTTACAGGGTAAGACACTTAAAGTTTACCAGGTAAAGCTAACTGGCAAACCTGCACCGGACAAAGCTCCCGGCGACTGGGTGAGTGATGGCAAAACCCTGCTGGCCTGTAAAGCTGGTGATGAATTGATAGCCATAGAGGAGTTACAACTGGAAGGAAAAAAACGCATGACCACCGAAGAATTTTTAAGAGGATTTCAACTATGAAACGTTCTATCATTGTCGCCAGAGCTAACAATCATGTAATTGGCAAAAACAATGGTCTTATCTGGCACATGCCACACGACCTGCGCTTTTTCAAGGAGACCACCATTGGCCATTATGTGATCATGGGCCGCAAAAGCTATGAAGCTGTGGGCAAGCCCCTGCCCAGCCGCCTTAACATCATCGTTACCCGCAATAAAGACTATGCTGCGGAAAATTGCCTGGTGCTGCATAGCCTGCAGGAAGCGCTGGAGCTGGCAAAGCAGCAAAAGCAGCAGGAGGTTTTTATTCTAGGCGGTGGTGAAATATACCGGCAGGCGTTAGACAAAGGCTGGGTCGACAGGATCTATCTTACCGAAATCAAAGATGATTTTGACGGCGACACCTATTTTCCTGAACTGGATATGAAACAGTGGAAAGAAACTCATCGGGAAGAATTCCAGGCCGACCACCAGAACCCCCATAACTACGCCTTTGTAACGCTGGACAAGGTGAATGCTTAATGCATATTCATAACCAGTTAAATTGAAGGTATGACGGTGTTTCAGTCAGTTTTAATTTCTTGAAAAGTAAAAAGCCGGCACTACTTTAGCTGCCGGCTTTCTAATTTCAGTAAGACTTATTTTTAACTAAACTGTGGCTTTGGCTGGTTCTCTAAAGCCAACCCAGGTAAAGCGTTTCACTACATATTCAGGGTTGGTAAAGCTTGCATTACCCGCAGGATTACCCCCCGTTACGTGAAAATCTGAGAAGCCAGCATTTTGGTTAAGGTAAATTCCACCCGTGAGATTAAAGCTAACGGGCGTTGCGGCCCTGCCCATCTGATCAGTAATTTTTTCCTTCAGCGTTTCATCAGTTACATAGGCACCACAGCTGATGGCACCATGCTCTTTGGCCAGGTCGCGGGCAAGCTGCAGACTTTGTTCTGTATCCTTTGTTTTAATCAAGAGCACCACCGGCCCAAAAAGCTCTTTACTAAATACTGCTGTATTGGCAGCATCCATTTCCAGCACTACCGGAGACGCCGTACGGGCTTTAGGAAACACAGGATTGTCCACTGCTTTAGACTTTAAGAGTACTTTGCCAGGCAGTTTGGCTGTTTCTTCCAGCCTTTCGCTTGTGCGCGGATTCTGAATAGCACCCAGCACATGGGGGGCAGCCTTGGGATTTTCCACCAAACTATTGATGGCACTGATAAATTTCTGAGAAAATTCATCAAAGCTTAAATTACCCTGTGGTGTACTGATTCCTGCTTCCGGAATAAAAAAGTTCTGCGGTGCCGTACACATCTGGCCACTGTATAACAGCACACTGAAAGCAAGATTTTGGGCTACCTCGTCCGGATTTTCCATAGAGTCCAGGATCACAGAATTAACACCGGTCTTTTCTGTAAAAACGGCTTTACCTTTCAGGTCCTCCAGATAGTTTCCAAATGCTGTGCTGCCAGTGTAATCAATGATCGTGACATCGGGATGCTCCGCCAGCTCCTTTGTAATCTGGTGCTGAAGTGTATCTGGCGCAAGCTGCACAATATGCGGATCGAAGCCTTCTTCCTGAAGTACCTTCTGAATTTCTGCTACTACTATGGCAATAGGCAGAATTGCCCCTGGATGCGGTTTTACAATGGCTGTATTGCCCGTAACAAGGCTGGCATATAAACCAGGAACAGAATTCCAGGTAGGGAAAGTTGAGCAACCTACCACCAGGCCTATGCCCTTCGGCACGGCACGCCATTGTTTATCCAGGGTAATATTAAATTTGCCCATGGGTTTATCCCATGTAACAGCCCTGGGCACCCGCTGCAACTCCTCATAGCCTGTGGCAATGGCCTCAAGTGCCCGATCTGCCGCATGCGGACCACTGGCCTGGAACGCCATCATGTAACCCTGACCTGTTGTATGCATGGTAGCATATGCAATTTCAAAGAAGCGTTTTTTCATCCGCTCCAATGATTCTATCAGAATTGCCGCACGCGCTTCTGCAGATGTTTTACGCCACTGCTCAAATGCCTGCAAAGATTTACCGATCAGCTCGGCTGGTGAAGCAGCCGGATAGGTAATGCCTAAGGAATCCAAGGTATATGGAGATTCCTCCTGTCCTACCCAGTTATTACCGGATTCCTGTAACAATTCCTCAAATTTCTTACCTAATCGTGCCTGAAATGCCTCCCTTCCTTCTGCATCTGCTGTTTCGCCATAAATTTTTGGCGATGGATTCTCTGGATAGGGTGTATAAAAATCACGGCGATGCAATGCTGCCACGGCATTGTCCAAAATCTCCTGGTGTTTCTCAAAAAGTTTCATGTAATATATATTTTGTTCTTTTTAATATAATCAACAGCCGGCAAGGCAAATTCAAATCCTTACACCCTGCAAAAAACACATATTGTGTTTAACTGATGCCAAAGAATAGCTTTAAGTACTTTCCTGGGAAAAACACAATACCATGATGTGTAAGACTAAAAGCATCTTGCTACTTTTTTTATTCATGTTGCCAGCCATATGCTGGTCTCAGCAGCCTCAAAAGGCCAATTATCAGCCTGGCGTAATTGTTTTTAAAATTAAAACGGCAGAAAACTCAACGTATGCTAACCGTCAGGGATTAATAGAAACGCAGGCTACAGTTGCTGCAAAGCTAAAGGCAAAAGTAGGGGCAACCAATATTTTGCAACCGTTTGCTGGGCTCAAAAATGCGAAAAATAAGAATCAAGTACAAAAGCAAGGTTCTTCGGCACTCGATGGAATTTTTAAAATGGAGCTTTCGGAGGGTATGAGTGTGGAAGAAGCTGTTGAAATGCTGCAATTGCAACCAGAAATTGAATATGCAGAACCTTATTACCTGCCACAGCTGCTGGAAACCCCCAATGATACAGGAATTGGAAGCCAAACTCACTTACCCATCATTAAAGCGCCTCAGGCGTGGGATATTCAAAGGGGAAGCCGGGAAATCATCATAGCGGTACTGGATACAGGCGTAGATACCACACATGCAGATTTAAGAGAAAACCTACATAAAAATGAAAACGATCCCATAGATGGTGTTGATAATGATGAAGATGGGTATGTAGATAATTACTGGGGCTGGGATTTTGCAAATAATGACAACAATCCCACTGCAGACAAAAACGGACATGGAACCCAGGTTGCCGGCACCTGTTCTGCAACCACCAATAATGCACTGGGCATTGCCGGTACAGGCTACAACAGCCGTTATATGCCCATTAAAGTATTTAGCAGCATTTCAGGAAATTTTGTAAATGGGTATGAAGCAATCGTGTATGCCGCTGACATGGGCTGCCAGGTGATCAACCTAAGCTGGGGTGCACCAAGCGCACCTTCCAAATATGTGCAGGACATTATAGATTATGTAGTATTGGAAAAAGATGTGGTCGTTGTGGCCTCGGCAGGTAACGATGCAAAAGAGCTGGATTTTTACCCCGCATCTTATGAAAATGTGTTATCAGTTACCGCTACTGATAACACAGACCAGAAAGCAGCCTGGTGCACCTGGAGTCGCTTTGTAGACATTGTTGCACCGGGCGTTGTCTATACAACCAGAAATGGTAATCAGTATACCTCTACCACTGGCACTTCTTATTCTGCTCCCATGGTATCAGGCGCTGCAGCCCTGGTACGGGCACAGTTTCCTGAATTAAATGCTGCTCAGGTTATGGAGCTGCTCCGCCAGTCTGCTGATGATATCAGCCAGGTTGGAAACAATGCAAACTTCCAGTACCGGATTGGTCATGGACGCCTTAACATGGAAGCTGCCCTGCAGGGAATAGCAGGTCCATCCATTCGCATGAGTAATCTCAGGTATTCCAATGGCATCGGCAATTATGCATTTCACAATGACTCCGTGTCGCTTTGGATGGACTTCACTAATTATTTTAATGTAGCAGAAGATGTAACGGTAAGACTGGTTTCTGAATCTGATTATGCTACAGTGCTGGATGCGGAAATTCAGCTGGGAGACCTGCAAAGTATGCAGACCCTTTCTAATTCCCAGCCCTTTCGTTTTCATCTGAGTGCCGATTTACCAGCCCTTGCCCTACTCTCATTCCGGCTAGAGTTCACCGCTGCCAACGGGTATACGGATTATCAGTATTTCAACTTCCGAACGAGTGGTGAGTATATTGATTTTAGAATAGATGACCTGACCCTTACCATCGGTTCCAACGGCAATCTGGGCTATAACTATGATTATAACCTGCAGGGACTGGGCCTGCGGTACCAGAATGCCCCGCTTGCCCATAACATGGGACTGGTCATTGCCCAAAATCCTGCTGCTATTGCAAATAACATAGTCAACAACATGGTGCCAACCCGGCGGAACCTGGATTTTAAAACCATTGAAAGGTTACGCCTCTACAACGATGCTCAGGCTGATATGGATGCCCGGTCTTCATTTGAAGTAAAAGTAAGTGACAGCACACAGCTTAACCTTCGGGTAGATCAGAAAGTACTCGGGTGGAGCGACCCTACCGACGCTGCAGCCGTTGTGCTGGAATATAAAATTATTAACCGGGCTGATACTGCCTATGATAACCTTCATATTTCACTCTTCGCTGACTTTAACCTTACCGACTTTTTCCTGAATAAAGCACTGTGGGATGCGAGCAACCAACTGGGATACACTTATAATGCCGCAACAAGCCGTTATGCAGGCATAGCTCTTTTATCGCAACAAGAGCCTTTGCATTATGCATTGGATCTGGGTGCCCGTGAGGGAAATACTGCAGATATTGGCGCCACCCTGAGCAGGCGCCAGAAATGGGATTTTATTAGCCAGGGCGTGGCCAATACCGAAGCAGGCGCCAGTGGCAGAGGCAATGATGTTGCTAAGTTTACAGGTGGTACGATCGGATCATTAGCACCCATCAGCACAGAAAAAGTTGTATTTGCCATGGTGACTGCCTCCAGCCTGGAGGCGCTTCAGGAAGCTGTACAGCGGGCCCAACAAAATTACAATGTATACACCAATGCAATTCCGCTGCTGTTAAGTGCAGAGGCTTGCATCGGTATCCCCTTGGCGTTAACGCCAAAACCCGGCAGCAGCTTCCGTTTTTACAGCGACAAAGCAGGTCATTCGCTTATTGCGGAGGGGGAAACCATTAGCTTTCCTGTGCTTACCAAAGATACCACCATCTATGCCATCAACCTTGACTACCCCTGGCCGGGTGAGATGGAACGCATTGAAGTTGTGCTGAACAATGGGCAGGCTGATTTTAGCATGTCTGCAGATCAGCTGGTGCTCAATGCCGGCCTTACGGAGCATATTACATTTACCGACCAAACACCTAATGCAGCCAGCTGGCTGTGGGATTTTGGTAATGGCATCACCTCTACACAACAAAATAATGAGATCATCTATACCGAAGCTGGCACCTATCAGATCAGTTTAACGGTCACAACTTTAGGGGGATGTACTGCAACCGCCAGCAGCACCCTTACTGTCTTAAGAAAAGAAGACTTACCCCAAATCGAAAGCACCCTCTATGTTTGTCTGAATACACCTGTAGCAATCGAGGATAATGGTCGACGTCCGATTAATGTATATGCAGATGCCAACAAAGAAACCCTGATCTACAGTGGTGATCGCTATGAGTCGGCACCCTTAACTGCACAGCAGCAATACTTCGTGACCATAGGGAGTGGTATAACTGAAAGTGATGTTTTGATGGTTACAGTAAATATGTATGAGGCCCAGCTTCACATTACGCATAACCTGGATCTGGGCTCAACAAGTAAGTATGCAGTTAATCTTTTAGCCACCTATACAGAGGAAGCGGCAGTAAGGGCCACGGAGATCCGCTGGTACCATGAGGGCAGCCTGTTGGGTACCGGAAACGCACTTTCATTTCCTTATGATGCGGGGGCAAGTTCACCAGAAGTAACCCTGGTGGTACAATTTGATATAGGTTGTGAAGAGCAGCTTCAGCAAGTGCTGCCTTTGTATAAAGATGCACTGCCGCAGGTACAGGACCTTGAGGTTTGTAAAAATGATACCCCTCTGATTCAACCCCAGGCAGAAGGGACTTATTATTACTATGCCGATGAGCAACTGGAGCAATTGCTGCACAAAGGTGCTTTTTATCAAATGGAATCACTTACCTCCACCAGGACAATTTATATTACCAATATGACGGGTGGTTTGGAGAGCAACGCTGTACCACTTACCATCCGTTTACCAGAAGACCTGGCTGCATTTACCCTCTCCGCAGACACACTACCTTTAGAAAATAACGAAGCAAGTGTTTCCTTTAGCAGTTCAAGTACTGAAGCTACCAAGTGGTCGTGGAACTTTGGGGATGGCAACAGCAGTAATGTTCAAAATCCAACTCACCTGTATACAACCACCGGCACCTTTACGGTTACACTGGTAGCTGAAAACAGCCTGGGTTGTTCAGAGACATTCACAAAACAGCTTGTAATTGCCGAACCACAGGGTCTTGATGCTAATAGTATCGCCGGTCGCCTTATCTGCTATCCTAACCCAACCTACGGCCTGCTTAACATAGCGCTGCCCCTTAATGTACAGCCAGAAGCACAATTGATCGTACTGGATGCAACAGGCCGAAAAGTAATGCACCAGCAATTGGCATCTGGCCATAAAATTATCATGGACATGCAGGCGTATGCCAAAGGCTTTTATGTAATCCAAATTCTGGATGGCAAGCAGATATGGCAAAGCAGGATCGTAAACAAATAAAAAAAACCGGCTCAGGCCGGTTTTTTTTATTTACTGTTTAGAAAACACCCTGCGCAACAACTCTGTGGTACGTGCTACAGGATTTTCCCTGATATTTTTCTCCTCATCGGCTACCAACAGAAAAAGGCCTTCAATGGCTTTATCCGTTGCATAGCGCTCCAGATCTGGGTTTACCTTCTGCACACCGGGTATCCGGTTATAATTGGTGACCAGATCCGTATAATAACGGGTAGCGTTTACTTCTTTAAGCGATTGGGAAACAATTGGCTGAAAACGGGTTCTGAGTTCATCACTGGTGGTACGCTTCAGGTATTGTGTGGCTGCATCGTCCGTGCCCTTTAGAATATTCCAGGCATCCTGAATAGTCATGCTCTTGATGGCGGTGATGAAAACGGGCTTTGCTTCTGCAGCAGCCTTCTCCGCACCGCGGTTAAGGGAGAGTACGAATTTATCTACCTCGCTGCCTAAACCAAGCTGGCGCAGCCGTTGCTCTACCCGTTGAACATCCTGCGGAAATGGTATTTTTAGTTTTGGATTACCATAGTATCCATCTTTTTGCGCAGCCTGCTGAGCTCCCTTACTAATGCCCACGGTTAAAGCCTCTTTCAAGCCCTGTGCTACTTCTGTAGTACTAACTTCCTGACTTTCGCCCAGTACATCACCCAGCGTTTGATTAATCTGCTGCGTAGTACAGGCTGTGGCCATGAGCATAGTGGCGCCAAGCCCTAAGGTTATCAATTGCTTCTTCATATGCGATTAAGAAAATTTTTCAACTTTAAATTACGATCCGTCTCCTGTAGAATCAAACATAGCTGCCCCGCATCTTTTCAGGTATTTTTTATCTAAGATGGTTATGGAACAAATAAGCAGCCGGATGATTATATTCCAGCAAATTTAAAGATAGCAAAAACGTTACCAAACTTTATGGAACTACCCATAGCCGAAATTATTACCATTGGCGATGAACTTTTATATGGTCAGATTGTAGACACCAATTCTCAATGGATTAGCCAGCAGCTGGGACTTTCAGGTTTTCGGGTGGTGAGAAGAACAGCCGTTGGAGATGTGCGGGAAGATATGCTCAAAGCTTTTGCGGCTGCAGAGTTACGCGCAGATGCAATAATCATTACCGGAGGATTAGGCCCTACTGCAGATGACCTAACCCGCCCGGTGA
>JASLAE010000316.1 GCA_030147305.1 Cesiribacter sp. | reverse complement strand
CCCAGCTAAATGCAATTGCGCTGAAGGACGTCCAGGCAATGACTAATGTCTGGCGGGCATGCGTAGCGAAGCCAAAGCTACGCGGGACCTGCGGAATGGAGATGGGCGTGCCCATGGCACGGTCAATGCCGGCGAGTATAGGTGCATGTGCAGGCATGTCGTAAGCATCAGTAGGCAAGGAATGTAGTGTGCCTGTCCTGAGCATTGTGAAGGGTCGTGTCATATACCTCCACCAGGTGGTCCCGCTGCGATGGGCAAAGCGAAAACTGACGTAGGTTACAGCGAGCGTTATCAGCGCAATGCCGAGCCACAGGAGGCGGTTCTTAAGCACAATACCCTCCAGCTCAAGCAGGCGCCAGTTTTTTTCAACGCTTGTCCATAAATGCGCCATATCTTCTATGAGGAAGCGGATCCCAATAGGATCCAGCAGCGTTCCAATGCCCTTGTGGTAAAGCAGGAACGAGGCAACAAAGAAGCCCATGAAAACAATGAGGAAGCTTCCGAAGTAGCCGGCCATGGCACGGCCACTCACTGTTGCCAGCGAAAACTGAATGGCCGTAGCGGCAAAGGCGTTAGGAAGCGAGATAAAGCCGTAGGCCGTAAGAAAGGCAGCGGGCCGGAACGGACCAATTAGTGAGGGATCTACACCAGGCAGGTAAACGCCCAGCAGTATGCCCGCCTGCACGGCGATCAGGATCAGGGCGTTGAGAACGAGCGCTGCAAGAAATCTCCCGCCAAGGTAGTGTGACTTGCTAACGGTGGCAGTGTAAGTTAGGGGATGCATGCCCGTTGCCACATCCCGTGCGGCAGCATCTCCGGCGATGGCTGCAGCCATCACCAACCAGATAAGGCTGCCAAACACGGTGGTTTTCGCTACGGAGAACGGTGAGTTGAGAAAGAATTCAGCATAAAGCACCTCAGAGACGGATGCGTCTCTGGTGCTCAGAAAATTAAGAACTATCAGAACGACAATGAAGAGCCAGGGCCATAGACGGCGCACCTGATAGGCGAATTCGAATCGAAAAATAGTCCAGAACTTCATGACACCGTCTCCTTTTTCTGAGGGGTACCATAATAGCCACCCATGGTGCTGAAATACACATCTTCCAGGTCGGGCTCCACCAACTCAAATCCTGCACCGGGCGTTTCGGGGCTGTACACATGCACCATGGTGCGCCCGCTCAGGAGCTTGGTAGAAATGATCTGGTGCTCCTGCTCCAGCCTCGACAATGTATTCTTTTCAATGAGCTTTCGCCAAATCCTGCCTTTGAGTGCTGCAACCGCCTTTAATGGCTGGGCTTCCATTAATATTTCCCCTTTGTTGATGATGGCCATATTGGTACACAGCTCCGACACATCTTCCACAATGTGGGTGGAGAGGATTACGACGCTGTTCTCGCCCAGCTCACTGAGCAGGTTTAAGAAACGTACCCGTTCAGCCGGGTCAAGGCCTGCCGTGGGTTCGTCTACAATGAGCAGCTTCGGGTTGCCCAACAGCGCTACCGCCACGCCAAAACGCTGCCGCATACCACCCGAGTAGCCCCCCAGCTTCTGCTTGCGCACATCCCACAGGTTGGTCTGTTGCAGGAGTGCTTCTACAACCTCTTTACGCGCCTTGCGCTCAGTAATGCCCTTCATGATGGCAAAGTAATCGAGTAGTTCCACTGCGCTTACCTTCGGGTAAACGCCGAATTCCTGGGGCAGATAACCAAGTGTCTTGCGCACCTCATCCTTCTGGTTCAGCACATCGATGTCACCAAGCCGGACACTTCCGCTATCCGGCTCCTGCAACGTAGCCAGGATGCGCATCAGCGTAGACTTACCGGCCCCGTTTGGGCCAAGCAGGCCATACATGCCTTTGGGAATGCTGAGCGTTACATTCTTTAGTGCCTGAACCCCACCTTTATAGGTCTTGGAGAGATTGGTGATTTGTAATTCCATATTTAATTGCCCGCAAATGGGATTGATTACTATTCAAACATCATGGTTAGGATCGGGATTGCCCCCCATTCACCCTATGCCCAGGTCATAAATCCAATTACTCCATGCCATAAAAGGTAGAAGGCAACCAGCGAGTGTAGTCCGGATAATAAGGTCGCAGGGACATAAACAGCTCTTTTGATATCCTTATGTTTATACCTGACCGCCATCACAAAAGAGAAAACTGCCGCAGCAAAAAATCCGATTGTGCCAAGCATGATGCCCACTGAAAATAAACTGGGCTTAGCTAAAAGTTCTGGTCCGTCCATACCACCCCCAACAAAGAGCACAAGCGCTGATAGTAAAAACACCACTGGCAGAAGGGGCCATATCCTGATCAGCACATTAGCGCCTCCCGATATTTTGCCTTTCCAGTAACGAAAGACCCAGAACGGCATTAAAACAAAAGCTCGAATTACAAATATGATCCAAAGCCCGAGTATGAATATTCTTCCGAATAATGATACGCCGTGGATCGAGCCAAGGGTTACCGTCCCGCTCTCCTTCCCGGCCAGCTCTAAAACCTCTCCTTCCAGCGGATCATTGACAATGATAAAATCCTGTCGGTCTGTGAGCAGATTATGATATAGTCCTTTATCAACCGCGACAAACTTCACAATTTCACCAACATGAGCGGGAAGTTGGCTGTATACAGTATCTCCCTTTGTCCAGATCCGCTCTGCCATTAAGGGTGGCAAATATAAAGGCAAGCTGTTCCTTGGGTTTATTGTCTGATAATACCCATTCACTGCCTGCACACTTTCTCCGGATTTTAAAGCAGGAATTGTTTTTCGGGGCTTTGGCAGGTGATGGGTTTGAAAATCCCTGATAAGGGTTGAAATCTTTCTAATAGCCTCTGGCTTTCCTGCATTGATCTGAACTGAATAGCCCACACCCCATTCCGGCAGATAGGAAAAATCGGAAATACCGCCAACGATCCCACCGCCATGCTTATAATAGGTGAAACCCTTATGATCAGAGGTATAGAGCCCAAGGCCATATCCCCATTTCAAACCTGCCTTAGCACCCAGCGTTGTGGAGGGGGTTTCCATCCTTTTCAAAGAATTTTCCGATATCAGCTGGGTGGCGTTCAGCTTACCCCTCTGGATAAAAAACTGAAGCATTTTGGCCATATCTTTTGGCGATGCATTGATGGCTCCCGAAGGCCGTGTAATCAGATGCCAGTATTTTTTTTGCGGGATACCTTCTTTATATAATGTTGCGCCTTTCTGCTTATAATCTTCTGTTAGAAAAAACGTCATGGTTTCCATACCCATGGGAGAGAAAAAATTGTCCTGGATATAGACTTCGTAGGTCTGGCCAGTAATTTTTTCCACGATGTAGGCGGCCATTGCAGGACCTGAATTTGCATAGGCCATTCTGGTACCAGGCACCCACCGGGAAATTCTGGAATGAGGATGATAATCCAGCCCTTCTTTAAGTGATTTAAGTTTCGGGCTGTTATGGGCGAATTCTGCCAGATGAAGATCGTCCCATCCGGTTGTATGCTCCAGGAGATGCTCCACAAGAATGGGATTTGTCTCTTCCCAGGTATTCTCAAATCTGATTTCAGGAATCAAATCCCTGACCCTGTCTTTCAGGCTCAGTTTTCCCTGCTCCTGTAATTTTAAAATGGCTAAGGCTACAAAAATCTTGGAGGTGGAGCCAATCCTGAACATGGTTTCCTCGTCAGCATCGATCCCCTGCTCCCTGTCGGCCTTTCCAAGCCCTTCAATCCATACCGGCCCTTCTTTATTTACTAAAGCGACCCCGGCAGCAGGGGTTTCTGTTTCCTCCAAAACTTTAAGAATAGCCCCTCTTAATGCTTCGATTGTTTCAGGCACCTCACGAGCTTGTGGCGCCTGCGCACATAGGGCAGGAGAAAATACTACAGACAACAGTATTATCAAATAGAAATCAATGATTCTGAGCTGTTTCATCTTTTGCATTATTTCTATAAAAGAACTTTGAATTTCAAAGTACAAACATAAAAAAGGCTTAGCATTTGTTGGTTAATCGCAGCCTGCTGCAGGCGCAAATGAAAATGGCAACAGCTTTGTTTATGCGCTACTTGGTTATTTAAACCCAAAAATTAAAGGAAACAGAAAGGTGACGATAACTGTCCACAGGCAGTAAACAGGCAGGTAGTAGGCAATAGCATTTCCTACGCTGGCTATGTCTGTCTTCATGGAAATAACTCTGTAAAGTTGTGCAGTTACCAGCAAAAGGTTAATAAGAATCAAGACATTGCCACCCAGCACGGCAGCCCTGTTGGGTGTAATGCCCCATTCTGAAATCCTGAATAGGATGGCAGAAAGTGCAATGCCATTCACCAGTATGGTGACAACAGAGAGCAGAAAAAGCACCCAGCTTTCTGCCCGGCTTTTAGTGGTCTTTGATGTTTCGGCTACGGAAAAGAAAATAATAGCCATAACACCAATCAGCAAGGCATTAAAAATCAGTAAAAACTCCCGGTCGTTGTAAGGGTCTTTCCCTGAATATACCATTGCCACGAGGTAAATGACCAGCATTACCAATACCAGCGGACTGAATATTTTAGCAATTACCGGAGAAACTTTACCGACCAGGTGCGGATTGGTCTGGGTAAGGTAGGTGCCCAGAATTGGTGCAGCAGGCAGCCCGAAAACCACAACATTCTGGAAATAAAACTCTGTAATATTAAGGCCGATCAATTCAAAAAGCCCGATGGTAACACCCGTCATGATGCCACCAGCGATCAGGATGAGCGTGGTCATAACTACCACGTCGCCATTGTACTTTAAATAGCCTAGCCGCTGCTCGGCATCATGTAGCTTATCACCAACAAATGCAAAACCTAAAACTGTCCATAGAAATAAGAGTAGATGAATGCACGCTAAAACGGAAGTATCGCTTTTCTCAACATCCGGAAGGAGATTAATGAAAATTAAACTCACAAGCGTTGCACCAGCCATCATGGCAATCTTCGCTGTAGATAATTTATTCTTCCAGGCAAAATAAGCCGATAGTGCCGGGAAGATGATAAAGCCGATGTTTCTGGGATAGAAAAACTCTTCGCTTATTGGGAAGATGGCCGGAATTTTTGCGATAATGCCTGCCACTAGCGCTGCGATCAGTACAAATACTAATTCTCTGCCGGTGCCCCAGTTAATTTCATCACTCTCGTAATTCAACCTTTCATTCCAGAAATCAGCGAGTGTATTGCCTCTCAGTGCAGGATACAGCGTACTGAACGCTCTTTTAAAATGCACCTTGTTAGTTCGGTACATTTTCTCAAGCTGCCTGGGATCGTTTATATAACTGAGTATTTCATCTTTCATGAGCATGTACTTCTAAATGTTTTGGTCAAATTCTTTAATCCCGATCAGTCGGAATGCAATTACAAAGTCGCAGCGCTTTTATTGGCTGACCTGAATTTTCGAAATACTGTTTATAGGGTGCCAACAAACTATTGCTTATTGAAAGTACTTTGCAATCCAAAGTTCAAACACAAAAAAATTTTCCTGTTCCTGTGTTTAGAGAGCCTCTGCCAGGCCGCCCTTTAAAACTACATAAAGTACTTTGTGTTTCAAAGTTAATAAACTTATCGAGACTTAATACAGAGGTCATATAAATTTCGGTAATTTTTTTTCAGCCAGAATATTTTTGATGTTAAAAGGGATAGGACATCCTTATTATACCACCTTAGGCTTTATTTGCTAACAGCTATTTACCGGCTGGTAATGGACAAGGGTATTGTATGTAAGTGGATCGGCTGATTAAATGTACCTAGCTCACTGCTGTTATAAAACCTAGATATTTTCGTGAGCTCCAGTCTGAGACGCCACCAACTATTGATGGCATACAATCCGTTATGCAATTACGTTTCGGCTGGCAACCCTTTCTTTAGGGCTACTCTATTTTAGTTTTCTGAATCTTTTTG
>JASLAE010000229.1 GCA_030147305.1 Cesiribacter sp. | reverse complement strand
GCGTTGGTGCGGGCATCTACAATGTACATGCTCACCCGACCCCGGGAAACAGTCTCTTTCCGGAATACCGTTAGTTTGGCCTCTACCGTACCAAATACTGGCACAATAGAGTCTGGCTTAACTTTCACCTCACCTACTTTTACACTATCCCGCTTCAGGTGCTGCTGGCTTTCTTTGGTATGAGTTTCGCCTATGACAAAATCTTCGAACCTGATGCGCACATAGTGGTCAGGGTTCTTCAGCTGTTCCACATCGGCCTCTTCTGTAGAATAGAAGCGAACAAAAGGGTGTTGCTGCTGGGTGCTGTTGAGGTAAGACTCTACCTGGTCGTTAAAAAAGGCAACATCTACCGAATAGCGGCCTGGCACAGGTATTTGTTCTACCAATACCTTTAGCGTAGCCAGGTAATGTGCCTCCTGCATTTTTGCTTCACTATCCAGGTAGTTGGGTACATACCTGAGCGCATTAGCAAAATGCTCGTAGGCCTCCCGTGCAGCCTGGCGGTGGCCTTTGCGCAGCTCCTGCTGGCCGGCGGTATAGCTTTCTGCAGCGGCCTGTTCTCGGGCCTGCTGCAGCTTAGCATGGTAGGCACGGGGCTGCGGAATTACTCTTAACGCTCCGGGTGTAAAACGGATGGCATCGTACAACACATTGAGTTGTTCATAACGGTTTACGATAGAGCCCCATCGGTTTGGCCCCTGCAGGGTCTTTAGATGCACAATGTCTGCTTCCAGCGTCTGTAAGGCCATAGGATAAGCCTGCTGCAGGGTCTGAGAGGCCTTTTTGTGAGTAGGCTTTTGTTTAAGCCTGTTTACAGCCTGAAGACTGGCTTCGTAATAGTTGCCCTGTTCCCAGGCTTTTTTACCGGAACTACAGCCAATGGCAGCCATAGCCAGTACTAATAGGGTAATTTGTAAAACTCGCTTCATAAGCGCTAAGGATTGAGATGCTGTTATGGCAAATACAGAAATAGTGCCAATTTTTAACAGTGCATAAAGATAAAAAAAGCACCCGCTAGTTAGCGGGTGCTGTAATATAATTGATCATATTCTAGCGCTTTTACTTCTGAACCAGAGGCACTTGGCGGTGGCGGGCCAGCCCGGCATCCAGAAACTCAACAAAGTTTTGTACTTCCAGGTCATATGCCATGGGCGTAACCAGCAGGCTTTCCGTATGCGGATCTACCAGTGTATAATAGGGCTGTGCGTTGGCGTTAAGGCGCTGAATCATAAAATCGAGGTTTTGTTTGCCGATTGATTTCTTCAGCTTTCCATCATATTTGCTTACATACCAATCTTTTTGGGGCAGCTCCTGCTTTTCATCTACATACAGCGCCACTACCACATAATCTTCCCTCAGACGGCGCAATACTTCCGGATCGCTCCAGACATTGGCTTCCATTTCGCGGCAGTTTACACAGCCGTGGCCGGTAAAGTCTATGAAAAGGGGCTTATTTTGTGCTCTTGCACAAGCCAGCGCCTGTTCGTAATCGAAATAACCGCTCAGGCCATGGGGCAGGTGCAACATGTCATCATATTTGGGCACTTCGCACATGGCGGGCAGCTCAGACTTTTCCTCTCCTTTCAGGATAGCAACCAGGTTAAAGTCATGGGTACTCATGGGCGGCAGGTAACCGGCCAGGGCCTTTAAGGGAGCACCAAACATACCCGGCACCAGATACAGCACAAAGCCAAAAGTGATAATGGCCAGCACCAGCCCAAATACAGAGGTGGTTTGGCGGGGACTATCGTGCGGCATGCGCAGCTTACCTAACAGGTAAAAGCCCATAAGCGTAAAGATGATGATCCAGAGCGCCAGATACACCTCGCGGTCCAGCAGGCCCCAGTGGTAGGTCTGGTCTGCTACACTTAGGAATTTCAGGGCAAGCGCTAGCTCCAGAAAACCAAGTACTACCTTTACAGAATTTAACCAGCCGCCACTTTTGGGTAAAGAATTAAGCCAGCTGGGAAAAAGTGCAAAAAGCGTAAAAGGCAATGCAAAAGCCAGGGAGAAACCCAGCATAGAAACAATGGATCTGATGCCCACACCATCTGCGGTTTCTATTAATATGGTGCCGGCAATGGGCCCCGTGCAGCTAAAGCCAACCACTACCAGGGCCAGGGCCATAAAGAATACACCCAGCAATCCGCCTCTGTCGGCCTGCTTATCTACCTTATTAACAAAGCTGTTGGGCAGTGTAATATCAAATAAGCCAAAAAAGGATAGGGCAAAAACAATGAAGAGCAGAAAGAACAGTATGTTGGGAAACCAGTGGGTGCTTAATTCATTGGCATAGTCGGCACCAAAAACTTTGGCAAAAAATGCACCAAGTGCTACATAAATCAGCACGATGGAGAGGCCATACGCCAGCGCGTACAACATTCCCCTCCGCCTGTTTCCTTCTCCCATCTTCAGGAAATAAGTAACTGTAAGCGGGATCATGGGATAAATACAGGGTGTAAGCAGTGCAGTAAAGCCGGCAGCCAGTGCAATCAGGAACATCATCAGGTAGCCCCTTCCCTGAGCAGTTTCAGCCTCTTCTGCACCAAAAGGGTTTTGAAATGGCTCATAGTCCCGTACGGCAACAGTTGCTTCGTTAGCCTCCTGGAAAAGTGGCTGAGGTTCTGCTGTACTTTCCGCTGGCTGCTGAGGGGCTTCTGCCATGGGCTGGCTTTCGCTCCCGCCGCGCACTGCTACTCCGCCGGCACTATCTGGCTTATTTGCACTATTCGGCTGAGGACGGTTATTGTCACCACCGAATTTTGTTTCCTGTGGTTTCTTTTCCCCCTGTTTGGGCGGGGTAATAATTTCTTTTTGCTCCGATTGCCCTTGCTGTGTGCCTTTTACTGTTATCCGGGGCTGCTGCAAATCTGTAT
This sequence comes from Cesiribacter sp., assembly GCA_030147305.1. Classification (GTDB taxonomy): domain Bacteria; phylum Bacteroidota; class Bacteroidia; order Cytophagales; family Cyclobacteriaceae; genus Cesiribacter. The sequence goes on along the minus strand of JASLAE010000229.1, from coordinate 7,034 downwards.
CGAAAGGAATGCACTGGCCGGTAACATCGGAGCAGATCTGGTAGCTTACGGTTGCCTGAATTTTAGGAGCAGGCTGTAGCACCCTTATCTTTTGCCTGAACTCTGCAGTACCGGTAAAATAAGTATACTCACCCTCCCAGAGGTCGTCATATTTTTTTTTAGCTCCTACCGGCTGCACCTTACCCAGCAGCTCGTAGCTGGCATGTGGTACAAAAGCAAATTCTGTTACCATAGGGCCCAGCTCCGGATCGAAGTCCGAGGAGTAGAGGTACCAGTCCTTGGGTACTTGCGCTTTGATGATCAATTCAGCTTCGCCACCCACCGGCACTTGCGCTGGGTTTACTTCCACAGTCCAGGCGGGCGCCTGCATCATCTGCGAATTTCCCAGCTGCGCCCAGCCAGCCAGCGCCAGGAAAAGGAAGAAGAGCAGCAGACTAAAGCGTATTTTCATGGGTAACGATCTCTAAGTATCTGGCTACAAAAGTAACACAAAGAGGCCATATATATGTGATGTTCTAACACCAGCCGGTGTCTGGTATTATCCTTTTTAAACGTTTACTATGCTAAATAATTCTATTCATCGTAAAATTAGCACCAGCATTTAAGCATTGTCTACAATATCAAGGATTTTAATGTGGATGGTTCTATTTAACCAGATGTTGCCTGTACCAGTCCAAGGCCTTTTGCACCACAGCTTCCATAGCACCGGCTTCCTCGAAAAGATGGCCGGCATTCGGTACGATCTCTAACGCTTTTGCCTGCGAAAGTTCTGCAAAGGCCATTTCATTCAGCTGCACTACATCATGATCATTGCCGCCCACCAACAGCAGGGTAGCAGCATTGACAGCCGGCAGGTCCTGCAACACTAAATCGGGCCGGCCTCCTCTGGAAACCACTGCCTTTATGTACTCTCCCAGCTGGGCAGCTGCTTTTAGTGCAGAAGCGGCACCGGTGCTGGCACCAAAGTAGCCAATGGGCAAATCCTGCACCTCGTTCTGGCGCCCTACCCAACGGGTTACGCTAATCAATCTTTCTGTAAGCAGTTCAATGGCAAAACGATTTTCCTGCAGCTGGTCTTCTTCTTCTGTAAGCAAATCAAACAGCAGGGTGGCTAAACCCTGCGGGTGCAGGGCCGCTGCCACCTTTTTGTTGCGTGGGCTGTGCCTGCTACTGCCACTCCCATGAGAGAAGACAATGAGGCCCCTGGCATTTTCAGGCAATATCAGTTCGCCTTCCAGATGAATATTTGTTCCTACCGGTATGGTAATGTTTTCTTTGATCAGTTCCATGGCTATCTATTGTTTAAGTTTCTGTGCATCTGCAACAGGTCGAATACAGTTTCATCGCTTAGCTGCTCGAAGTCCTGGTAAAACTGGCCAACAGAACGGAAATCTTCCGGGGCTGCCAGGCATACTACATGATCGGCCTGCTGCGCTACCTTCCGGAGTGCTTCCGGCGCCGCTACAGGCAAGGCTACCACCAACTTTCGCGGCTGATCTTTCCTGACCAGTGCCATCACGGATAAAATGGTATGGCCGGTAGCAACGCCATCATCGGTTAAAATAACTATGGTGCCGCTATAGTCCTGTAATTGCTGATGGTGGCCATATTGCTGCTGGTACCGGAGCAGATTTTCCCGGATGCGGCTCAACTCGGCCTCCAGGTATTCAGCCGGAACAGAAATTTGTGGATTCAGCACATAGCCGCTCAGGCTTGCTGCCCCAATGGCATACTCTTTATTGGCTGGGTGGCCAATCTTTTTTGAAAGGGCTACCGCCAAGGGCCAGCCAAGTGCGCTGGCGATCTCAAAGCCAACGGGCACACCGCCTCGGGGAATCGCCAGCACCACACCCTTTTCCGACTTATAATTACTTAAACTGTCTGCCAGGGCCTGTCCTGCCTCTTTTCTGTTGCTAAACATAGGCTACAGCATTTAAAATAATCGACACCTGAACAAACTTTTGTCAGGCCCCTCTATAAGGCTACGATTCTGATAGTCAGTTTGTTAAACTTTGTGCTAAAATAATGAGCTCAGCGTTAAACCACTGATCCTTTAGAGGATAGCAAAACATGCTGCCTGTAGAGGAATATCTATGTTCCTGCCGCTAAAATAAAAAGCCGCACCCTTGGGTACGGCTTTTTTGTATATTTCAATTTTTTAGAAGATGCTACACCAGCGGCAGGTTATGCAGCACTTCTTCAATTGGCGTATCTCCGCCGTTTACTTCAAACACTTTGTTTTCGGTATGGCGAATGTCCAGGCAGGCCACCATGGTACGAGCCACATCCTCCCGGGGTATGCTGCCTTCATAGCTTTGCAATTTTTCGCCGGCCGTAATTTTGCCTGTACCCTTCGCATCAGAAAGCTTATTTGCCCGCAGAATGGTGTACAGAATACCGCTGAACTTTAATTCTTTGTCGGCCTCATGTTTGGCCTCCAGGTAGGTTTTCAATTCTTCAGGGCCTTTTCTGGGATCATCTGCCCCAACAGAGCTCAGCATGATAAAGCGCTGCACCCGGTGCTTATAGGCATCTTCTATGAGTTTAATCGCCCCTTTTTTGTCAACTGCTTCTGTTTTGTCATCGCCCGTATCGGGACCAGAGCCTGCCACAAAAAAAACAGCATTAACCCCCTCCAGCGGGAAGGTTTTATCTTTTTCAAGGTCGGCCACAACTGGTTCTGCACCCAGTTTCCGCATTTCTTCAGACTGGGACGAATCGCGAATCATGGCGTGCACCTCGTGGCCTTTTTCCTTCAATATTCTTAACAGATGATGCCCTGTTTTACCATGTGAGCCTGCAACAAGTATTTTCATGATCTATAAAATTCCGGTAGTACAAAAATTTGGCTGTAAAGGATGAAAAAATGGTAAGCCTCTGCCTACCATTCTGCTCATCTTATCTACTTAACTGTGATAAGAATTGAGTTGTTTACCATTGGCAAAATTTCATCGGCGCCTGCGCCAGTACTTATCTGGCAGTGGCCATAAACTGCTTCTGCTTATAGTTCTCAGGCACTGTTAATTTATCTTCGGCCAATGTTGTTTCCTCAATGGAGGAAAGGATGGTAGTAATCTCTGGTTTACCCTGCGGATCATAATAAATAGTTTTAACAGGCAGGCCCTCTTCACCGCCTGGCATCAGGTTAGCAGAGAAGGAAAGGATTCCTGGCATGCTGCTGCTCATTTGTTGCAGCTGCTCCTGAAAAAGGGCAAAAAGTGACGTAAGGGCCTTAAATTTATCTTTTTCTTCCCCCAGCTCCTGGTAAGGGACTACAAATACCTCGTGCCGCAGCTGATCCTCACTCTTTCCTGTATATTTGGTACTTTTCCAGTCGCCAACTGCTACATCCGAAGCTTCTTTTGTATACGTCAGGGGCTCCTGGATGCCCTGTGCTTTACGCATTTGCTCTTCAATCATCTTACGCTGGCTTTCCGGCAGCTGCTGCAGCTGATCCTGCATTTGCTTTATCTGGGCATTCATGGCCGCCATGGTTGCCTTATCCAGCAGATAATACTCTTTCTTTTTATGATCAATCAGGTAGATCTCCTCTTTCTCTGCATCATAGAGCATGATAGTGGGCTTTTTGGCATCATCGGTCTCTACCAGCACCCTGTTGTCTGCGATGTACATGCGGGTAGGAGTAGCTTTTGCCTGCTTGTCCAGCGTTTCGCCCGCCAGTAGTAAGGCTGTTTGTTGCTGCGCCAGTAGTCCACTGCTGCCCAGCAGCAACAGGCACATGAGTAGATAAAAATTGATTGATTTCATAAAAATTGGTAAAGTGAGATCTTATAAAATAACCAGGGTATAGCCAAAAGGTTATGCTGCTTATAAGCGGATCTTAGCTTTGTTGCTGCGGTACTTTTTAAGCACAACCACAACAATAGCACCCACTAAAATCAACGGCCACAGTCGGAACAGCACAAGAATAAGGTTAAGTAACAACTGCCAGCCCCCATCCAGTGCACTCAGGATCTGCTGCCCAAAATTGGGTGCCCGGCTGGGCAGGTACTCATAGGCCTGTACTTCGTAAAGACTAAGCTGAATGGTGCTGTAGCCAACCTGATGCGTTAGATAGCGCAGCTGGCCTTCTTTGGCTTCTATCTCCTCCTGCAGGTACCGCAGCTTTTCTTCTACTTCCAGGACCTCCTTTACCGTATTGGCTTTTTGCAGCAGATCCTGGTAGCGCTTTTCCACTTTTTTCTTGGTTTCCAGACGGGAACGCAGGTCTACATACTGCTCCGTTACATCCTGTGCTTCAACAGATTTATGGTCGACCCGTTCGGGCAGGGTGCTCAGGGCATTCATTAGCCCGTCGAAGTGGCGGGAAGGCACCCGCAGGGTAAGGTTAAGCTCGTGCCGTTGCTCACTATTATTCTGGTTGGAAGAGGATATGTAACCGCCCGTACGCTTCACCAGACTATCTACCTTATGATTGGCCTGCTGCAGGCGTTTTACTTCATACACGAGCGAAGCTGTTTTAATGATCTGCTTGGCAACGGTATCATAGGGTGTGGGCGAAGGCTGGGAAACATTGCTGCCGCCGGCAGGTCCACCATCTGCCACGGGCATGTCCATTTCTTCAAAACTCATATCACCAGATCGTGCATAATCATCTGCCGGTGCGGAGAGCATTACTTCTTCTCTTTCAGCATTTTCTGGTTTAAAGGAAGGGTCATTGTTGCATCCTGCCTGGAAAATTGTGAGGGCCAGCAACAGGTAGGGAAAGGAAAAAAATCTTTGCATAGGGAGAGGATTTCTTTTAAAACGCCACTTCTTTCCCAAAATTGCACAAGACAATCCTCTCTTATTACAAACTATCGATACAGCTTCTCCAGCAGGCTCCAAAGTACAATGCCCATGCTCACCGAAACATTCAGCGAATGCTTGGTGCCCCATTGGGGAATTTCCAGGGCTTGATCGGCCAGCTGCATCACTGCTTCGCTTACCCCCTCTACCTCGTTCCCAAACACCAGCGCCCACTTTTGCCCTTCCTGCGGTGTAAAATTCTGCAGCAATGTACTGCCTGCAGCCTGCTCTACAGCCAGGATCTGGTAACCTGCTGCCTTTAATTGTTCACACAGCGCTGCAGCATCGGGCGCATGCTCCCAGGCAACGGTTTCCTGTGCACCCAGGGCAGACTTGTGTATTTCGCGATGGGGCGGCATTCCGGTAATACCGCAGAGATAAATTTTTTCCACGGCAAAAGCATCGCCGGTACGGAAAGCACTGCCCACATTGGCCAGGCTGCGAATATTGTCCAGCACCAGCACCAGTGGATGCTTGGGAAGGGCTTCAAATTCCTGCGGACTAAGGCGGTTCAGTTCATCGAGCTTAAGTTTGCGCATTATGGTAGTAAGTAGGGATTTTTGGTAAAGAAACAGGGGTTTCCGGAGAAACGAAAAGTCTCTGTATAATCAAGCGGTAAGATAGTAGACTACCAGCAAAAACGGCGTTCATTTTCTGAAATCGGAAAGCTTCTTTCGAAAGAGAATAATATCTACTACCTGAATTCATTATCTTTGAAATTGGCAGTGCAGGAATTAGCAATTTTCATGACGCAGGACTCAGGAACAAAGACGAAGATAAAAAAAGAAGAAACGCCACTGATGAAGCAGTACAACGCCATCAAGGCGAAGCATCCCGGTGCGTTGCTGCTGTTCAGGGTGGGTGATTTTTATGAGACTTTTGGAGAAGATGCTGTTACGGCCAGCAGGGTGCTGGACATTGTGCTTACCAAGCGCGCCAATGGGTCGGCTTCTGAGGTAGAGCTGGCGGGCTTCCCGCACCATAGCCTGGACTCTTACCTGCCACGCCTGGTACGCGCCGGCTACCGGGTAGCCATCTGCGATCAGCTGGAAGACCCTAAAATGGTAAAGGGCATTGTAAAGCGTGGTGTCACGGAGCTGGTAACACCAGGTCTTAGCTTTAACGACCAGGTACTGGAAAAGAGCCGCAACAACTACCTCTGCTCCCTGCAGTTTGGCAAAAACGGCCTGGGCATCGCCTTTCTGGATGTGTCCACCGGTGAGTTTATGGTAGCCGAAGGTCCGCTGGAATACGCCGATAAGCTGCTGCAGGGACTGCTGCCTTCAGAAGTTATTTATAGCAAAGGCTGTCGCAAGCGCTTTGCCGAACATTTCAGCAATTATACATTCAGTACCTATACGCCGGAAGACTGGGTCTTTCAGCACGATTATTCCTATGAGTGCCTAACCAAGCATTTTGGCACCACCTCCCTGAAGGGTTTTGGCGTAGAAGAGCTCTCTGAAGGTATTATTGCCGCCGGCGCTGTGCTCCATTACCTGCAGGAAACCGAGCACCACGACATGAAGCACATCGTGCAGCTCTCGCGCATTGCTGAGGAGCACTATGTATGGCTCGATCCTTTTACCATCCGCAACCTGGAGCTGGTGTACCCGCAGCAGCCCGACGGTATTCCGCTGATTCATGTGTTGGACCAGACCAGTACGCCTATGGGGGCCCGGCAGCTGCGTCGCTGGCTGGTGATGCCTCTTAAAGAACTAAAAGGCATCCAGGAGCGTCTGTCGGTAGTAGAAGCCCTTACAGAGCAGCCGGACCTACTGCAGCAGCTCAGCAGCCGTTTGCGCAGCATTGGCGACCTGGAGCGTCTAATCTCCAAAGTAGCTGTGGGGCGCATCAATCCGCGCGAGATGCTGCAGCTCAAAAAATCACTCAAGAATACACAGCCCATCCGCGAGATGCTGGCCGGCAGCAACATTGATGCACTGCGCAAGCTGGCCGACCAGCTGAACCCCTGCACCTACCTGCTGGAGCGTATAGAACGCGAGCTGGCTGACGAAGTGCCGCTGGTGACCAACCAGGGCGGCATGATGCGCGATGGCATTCATGAAAAGCTGGACGAGCTGCGCAGCATTTCCTTTAGCGGTAAAGACTATCTGCTGCAGATACAGCAACGTGAGACTGCCCGCACGGGCATTTCCTCGCTAAAAGTTGCTTACAATAAAGTGTTTGGCTATTACCTGGAGGTAACCAACGCCCATAAAAACAAG
>JASLAE010000166.1 GCA_030147305.1 Cesiribacter sp. | reverse complement strand
TTTACTACTGTACCATTGGGTAAAGTGGAAAGATATCCGCAGGGAGCGTTCTCATATAATTCTTCTGCACTCTCCTCTACTAAGCCGGCAGCAGTAAACTGTGTTTGTTTGTCTGTCATTATTCAAACACCTTTTCTAACCTTTTAATTTAGATAGTGCTGTATGGCTTGTACAGTTTCATCGGGTGCGCTAAGGTGTGGGCAGTGCCCGTTTGCATCCAAAATTACCAGTTCGCTATCTAATACCTGCTGCGCAACATATTTACCAACGGCTACCGGTGCAATAAAATCTTCTGCTGACTGCAGTATAAGGGCAGGTACGCTAAGTGCAAAAAGATCATCCCTGTTATCTGATAAAAATGTAACCTGGGCGAACTGTCTGGCAATCTCAGGATTTGTTCTGCAAAAACTATTGGTCAGCTCCTCTCCCAGGGCAGGCCTGTCGGCATTGCCCATGATGACAGGTGCCATCATGCTGGACCAGCCCAAATAATTGCTTTCTAAACTATTGAGGAGCGATTCGATATCAGACCTGGTAAAACCACCGTGATAGTCTCCCTCATTGATATAGCAGGGCGAAGGGCCAATCATGATTAACTTATCGAATAATGTAGGCTTTTTATTCGCTGCCAAAACCCCAACCATAGCGCTTACCGAATGACCTACATAAATCACGTCTTCCAATGCCAGCGCCTTGCAGATTTCCAGCACATCATCAGCATAGGCCGTCAGTGTATTGTAGCGACTGCTGTTATAAGCCGAAAAATCAGATTTACCATGCCCTATATAATCGAAAAGGATTATTTTATAATCATTTTCAAAAGCAGGAACTACAAAACGCCACATGTGCTGATCGCACCCAAAACCATGGGCAAACAGCATGGGCTGCGTACCTTTCCCAAATACATTAACATTGAATTTCTTCAGAATATCCATAATGGGTTTTCCCTATAGCGGAATTGCATTAATAATTAGTCTAGAGCCCAGCCTCTATCAAACCTTCGGTTAAAAAAATAAAAACTGCGAGGTGTATAGAAGGTTTGATAGGTAACAAATAAAACTCTGAATAGGATCTGGGCTTCGCATCAATTTTTTGCACTACTTTAACATTATTGAATCGTTTGTAGATAAGCATAAAATATTATTTAATATAAAACCTTTCATTCCTTAATCCTAATATCAAGCCATTCAACCCATTATTTACTTAATTTTTATCATTGCCTTTTGATTATATTTAGCCTGAACATTAATTTTTCCCAATCTTTTTAACCAAACAACTTGAGCCATGAAAAATTTATTTTTACTAATGATGGGTGGGTCTCTTTTAGCAGTATCCTGCAACAGTAAGACTGACAACACAGCCACAACCGAAACACCTGAAACCAGCACCGACACCACAGCTGAAAATGCCCAACAGCCAACGCTGGTAGAAGTATGGGCAACAGACAGTACCCTGGAAACCCCTGAGTCTGTATACTACAATCCTGAAGAGGAAATGCTATATGTGAGTAATATAGTTGGCGAGCCAAATGGCAAGGATGGCAAGGGCTATATTTCAAAGGTCTCTTTAAAGGGTGAAATTGTAAATAAAGAGTGGGTAACGGGCCTGGATGCCCCCAAAGGCATGGCCATGCTCAATGGCACCCTGTACGTTACCAATGTAGATGAACTGGTGGCTATAGATGCCAATGGTAAAATTACAAATCGTTATCCGGTGAAAGGCGCTAAATTCCTAAACGATCCGGTGGCTACCGATAACCAGATACTGTTCACTGATATGCAGGACAATAAAATCTACGCCTTCCAGGATGGGAATATTACCGTCTGGAAAGAAAGCGGCCTCAGCAGCCCGAATGGCCTGGCTTATCAGAATGGTAAAGTGCTGGTAGCCTCTAATAACCTGGAGGTAGTCTCGCAGGAAGGAGAAAGCCAGGTCCTGGCCTCTGGCATCGATGCAGGCGATGGCATTGGGGTAGTTGACGAAAACAGCTATTTGGTATCTAACTGGCATGGAGAGGTCTATTATGTGGAGCAGGGTAAGGAAAAAATCAAGCTCCTGGATACCAAAGATCAAAAGATGAACACTGCTGACATTACCTATATACCTGAGCAGAATCTTTTACTGGTACCAACCTTTATGAATAACAGAGTGGTGGCCTATAAGCTTAATAAATAAGCGCTGGATCAGCGATGAAAAATTCACTTTCGTGAACAGCTTATAATTAAAAAAGGTCTGGCTGTTTATCAGCCAGACCTTTTTATTGGAAAGTAATCTAAGAATTATTGTTCGTTTGCACCGGCCCAGGTTTCAAGCTCGCTAATTTCCTGCTGCGTGTTGTCAACAATTTGCTGAGCAATGGCTTTCAGGTTTTCATCCTTGCCATGTTGCAGTTGTACCTGTGCCATTTCAATAGCATCCTGGTGGTGCAAAATCATGATGTGCGCAAAATCATGATCGGCATCGCCATTAAGCTCTTCCTGCTGTAATTGCTCCAGGGTTCCTTCTGTTGCAGCACGCAGTTGCTGGGCAGGATCACCCATTTGCTGGCCACCGGTAGTTCCCATCTGGTCCGTAGTACCTGTGGTTCCGGTACTACCCGTAGTACCTGTTGTGCCAGTAGTCCCTGTAGTGCCTGTTGTTCCGGTAGTCCCCGTTGTGCCGGTTTGACCACTGTTGTCTTGCTGGCCTCCCATACCCATTTGTTCACCTGCAAATTGTTGCAGTTGCTCTACCTCCTGCTGCATACTGGTTACCATTTCTCTGGCCCTGGACATGATCTCCTCATTATCCCCAGACTGCATCACCTGGTTTGCCATGTTTATTGCACCCTGATGGTGTACAATCATCATGCTGGCAAAATCCTGATCAATATCTCCTGAGCCCTGATGCATGCTTAACTGCTGCATCATGTCCTGCATAGGCATTACCAGTTCCCGCGTTGGCGCTGGCAAAGATGCTATCATAGCAGTGGCATCGGCACCTGTGGTACCCATACGGTCCATCTCTACCTCTTCACCGGTTGCAGAAGCATCATCTCGGGTCATATCCGCATCGTTACCGTAATCATCCGTTTCCGTGCCAGTGTCCGTACCGGTTGTGCCAGTAGTGCCGGTAGTACCAGTTGTGCCTGTAGTACCAGTTGTTCCAGCCTCACCACTGGTATCCATATCATCTGTGGTGCCTGTCGTACCGGTAGTACCTGTTCCACTTGTTTTTGCATCGTCATAGGTACCGTCAGTTGTCGTTTCAGTACCATCTGCAGGATACTGATCGGTAGTTGCAACTGTTCTGTTAGAACAGCTTGTAAAAATGCAACCGGCTGCAATCATTACTGCAATGAAAAAATTTGGTTTGTTCATAATGTTGGTTGGATTTGGTTAAGTATAATTACCTTTTATCCAGATAGAAATGAAAGAGTTTATATATTATAAGCTTATTTAATCATTAGTGAATAACTTACTAATAGCCAGCGTTTTAACATTCATTATTTTAACCGTTGCTTTTCACCTTGGCCAGCTGTTGAATTCGGGTAACAATTGATGACAAAATAAAACAGTGTACTGCCCAAAGCATAAGCAAGCACATCCAGCCAGTCGGCGGTAAATCGCTGAGAAAGTGCAGGGAATATCAATTCGGCAACAATTGCTATAAAAAAGGTAGCAATTATGATTTCCAGCACAGATAAGCAATAGGTGGCACCTCTTTTGAAGAGTATGCGCCGTTCTGCCACCAGAAAAGTTAATAAAATGGGCATTAGCAGGAAACTGTCTATGTAAGCATCTGCCACTGGCACCGTGAGTTGTAGTACTTTCTGCATGAATTGATGTAATGCAAAAAGAAAACAGCAGAGCAGAAAAACCGGAGACTTAAGGATTGCCATCTGTGTGCTGTTAAAAACCTCCGACAAAACTAATGATCAGGAAAAGCAGCACAATAGGCGAAAGTGCTGTCAGCAATAAAACCACTACACTCTTGTACATGATCTTTAAGATCTGTAATAAGATATTGTCTGCAGGATCTGGCTTTACCCACTCCCCCAGCATGCTAATCTGTTTTAATATATATTTCTGTAATTCCTTGGCGAATGATTGTTCCTCCATTGTTAAAAGTTATGGGTCTTATTTTTAGGAAGTCATTTAACATTGAATTGTTCAAATACTTCATGAAGCTGCAAATGTGTAAACAGCCAAACCAAAAATGACACCATGCTGTTAAAAGTGCATGAAGAGTAGTTTGTATTTATATGTATTTCTGGCCATTGCACTGGCTGCTTGTAACGGCTCCATTAAACAGGCGATTACCAATACACCTCCTTATGAGGAATATGTCAGGTCTCTGGAAAAAGCCAATCTGGATAAAACGCCTATGGCTCAGGCCTGGATTGCGGCTGGCCAGCGTGCACTGGATGATTCAGTGATTGTAAACCTGCCTTATAGCGAAGCCGGGTATTTTAGTGCCGGAGAACCAGAGGCCCGATCCTATAGCTTTCAGGTGCAGCATGGCCAGGTGCTGACAATATCCGGTCTTGCGCAGGCGCCTGAGCAGGCCCGGCTGTTCCTGGATCTTTATGTTTGGGAGGACAATCAATGGGATCATGTAACACATGCCGTTGCAGTGGCAGATTCCAGCTTTCAGCTGGGGCATGAATTTATGGAAACCCAGCGGTGTCTGCTACGGGTGCAGCCCGAACTCCTGGTGAACGCCTATTTCACCCTTACCATCTCGCCTACCCCTGTACTGATCAATCCCGTTTCCGGTGCCTCTAACCGTTCTATTGGCAGTCTGTATGGTGTTGACCGCGATGGTGGCAGGCGACGCCACGAAGGCATCGATATTTTTGCACCCAAAGGCACACCGGTGATTGCACCCACAAATGGTATTGTTACGAGGGTTGGCATCACTAACCTGGGTGGTAAAGTAGTTTGGATGCATGATCGGGCCCGTGGCCATGCTTACTATTTTGCTCACCTCGATTCGCAGCTGGTTTCGAGCGGCCGCAGGGTGCAGCAGGGAGATACCCTTGGCCTTGTTGGTAATACCGGGAATGCCCGCAACACACCACCGCACCTGCATTTTGGCATTTACCAGCGGGGTAGCATAGACCCTATCAACTTTGTACAAACACTGGAGGCTGTCGCCGAGGCTCCTCCCATGGATACCACCGTAGAATTAAACGCTTACCGCATTACTGCAAAACTGGCCAACCTGCGCAGCACGCCGGGCGATAAAACACCTGTATTGGGCCAGCTAACGCAAAATACCTTTGTTAGAATTATTGGACAGACCGGCGACTGGTACAGAATTATATTGCCTGATAATCGCCAGGGTTATGTTGCCAAATCACTAATAGCTGAAGCCAGAAGCGGTCGTGCATTACAGGTGCAGGAACAAAAAGCCCTTTTGTCTCAGGCCGATCCTGCGGCCATTCCCATCACCTATCTGGAAGCGG
>JASLAE010000155.1 GCA_030147305.1 Cesiribacter sp. | reverse complement strand
TGTCCATCCGGAAGGAAGTATCGGCCTGGGCAACCACCCGGAAGTTACGGCCATAGCGCGTAAAATCATTTACATAACGGCTGCCCATATAGGTAGCCATGGTAGCATACACATCGGCTACATTTACCCCTAACCTTTTTGCTCGCCTGGGGGCGAGCAGCAATGTGTCGGATCTTGCTGCCGCTACCGGCCCCGATCAGCGGTCGTGGGAACAGTTCCGGCAGGGGGGGCGTTCGCAAAATAATACTAATTGGGAGCAGCTGTTTGAAGGCAGCCGACTGGCAGCCAACCCTACACCCCATGCCATTATTCAGCCTAGCCGTGCTTTTACAGAATCGGTGACGGTAGAGAGCGCTGCTAACCAGCTGCATACAGCAGCGTCTGCCAGTGTACAGGATGATTTTACCGCTGATTCCGCAGCAGCTTTGCCTGCAGCAGAGCATCAGCAGTCCGTATTTCAATTGCATGGCCGTTACATTATCTGCCAGGTAAAGTCAGGCATGATGCTGATAGACCAGGAAGCTGCCCATCAGCGTATTTTATATGAGAAATTTCTACGCCAGCTGCGGCAGGGCTCGGCCGCTTCGCAGCAGGCCCTGTTTCCGCAGCAGCTGCAGCTAAGCCGGCAGGATATGGAACTGCTCCAGGAGTATGGAGAGGAGATTCGGAGCCTGGGCTTTGAACTGAGTCCCTTTGGCGGCGATAGTCTTGTGATACAAGGGGTTCCGGCAGATCTGGCCGGGGTAGATAGCCAGCGGTTGCTGGAAGGCCTGCTGGAGCAGTTAAAACATCACCGTGCTGATTTGTCTCTGGGTAAAAGGGAACAAACGGCCAGGGCGCTGGCTGTAAGGGCAGCACTGCGCTGGGGCCATCGGCTGGAGCTTGCCGAAATGCGCTCCCTGATCGATCAACTTTTTGCCTGCCAGACCCCAGGCTATACTCCTGATGGACAGCAAACCTTTAGGCTGCTGGACCTGGATAAAGTCGCTGAACTTTTTAAATCTTAAAAATACATGTTTCAATTAACCCCTGTTGTTAAAAATTTACTCCTGATCAATGTTGCAATATTCTTGGGTTCACTATTGCTTGATCTATCTGGTGAAGTAATTCAGAATTTTGCGCTTTTCTATATTGGCTCCGATAACTTTCGGGCCTGGCAGTTCGTTACTTATATGTTCTTACATGGCGATTTATGGCACCTCTTCGGGAACATGATTGGCCTTTTGATCTTTGGTACCTGGCTTGAGGAGGTGTGGGGAAGCAGTCGTTTTCTGCAATATTATCTTATCACCGGTATTGGTGCTGCCGTTTTGTTTATGGGAGTGGAGTACCTGGAAATGAAAGAGGTACGGGACGACGTGAATGCTTTTCTGCTGGCACCCGATCCCGGTAACTTTGAACTGTTACTAAGAGAACATTATGAGCAGGACTATGCCCGCAACCTTTCCTTTGTACGTGCTTATGGTGAAGCACCAAACAATACGTCGCTGGAGAAAGAAGCAACGTCCTTTGTAAAGGATCGGTACATGCAGAGCCTGAATATCCCCATGTTGGGTGCTTCCGGTGCAATTTTTGGAGTGTTGCTGGCGGCTGGGCTGCTCTTTCCTTACAGAAGGATTATGCTCCTGATACCCCCGATTCCCCTGCGGGCAAGAATTTTTGTGATGTTGTATGGCGCTTACGAGATTTATGCGCTGATGCAGCGGGCACCTAATGATAATATTGCACATATGGCCCACTTAGGTGGAATGCTGGTAGGCCTGATCTTGTTATTTATCTGGGGAGAAGCCCGCAATAGGTACCAATAGTATTTTAAAGGATGAACAGCTTTTTCGAACAACTTAAATATGCATTCAAAAGACCCAATAACGGTCTTTTTAGAATTATACTGATCAACCTCATTGTTTTTGCCGTACTGATTGTGCTGCGGGTGATCCTGCGCCTGTCGGGGGCAGAACAGGTATATGAGTGGATTATGCTGCAGCTGATGATGCCTGCAGACATAAGCGCGTTTTTGCGTAAGCCCTGGACGCTGATTACTTACATGTTTGCCCATGTAGAGTTCTTTCACATTCTCTTCAATGTGCTTTTCCTCTATTGGTTCGGACAGCTGATCATGGAGTACCTTGGCAGTAAAAAACTGGTGAACTTATATGTACTGGGAGGAATTGCCGGGGGCATCACTTATTTATTGATCTATAACCTCTTGCCCTTTTACCAGAGCCAGGTGCCGGTAAGTATGCTGTTAGGTGCTTCTGCCGGGGTGTCGGCAATTATTGTGGCTGCTGCCACGCTTATGCCCAACCACTCCTTTATGTTTATTTTTATCGGGCCGGTTAAAATTAAATACATTGCTATTTTTCTTGTGGTCTTCAAAAGCTTTGTGGGGCTCGACGGCTCCAATGCAGGCGGAGAGTTAGCACACCTTGGCGGTGCGCTGATAGGCTTTATTTACATTCTGCAGTTGCGCAAGGGGCATGACATTGGCTACTGGGTCTCAGGTGGGCTGGACAAGATTGGCGGGCTGTTCAGCCGTCGTTCTCCCATAAAAGTAACCCATCGGCGTGAAAAGGCTTACACAGCCAGCCGGCCTACTACCCAAAGGGCTCAACAGCCACAGGCAGGTACCTTTGCCAAAGCAACACAACAGGAAATTGATGCCATTCTGGATAAAATTTCTGCCAAAGGCTATGAAAGCCTCACCAAGGAAGAAAAGCAAAAGCTATTTAATGCCAGCAAAAAGAGTTAATCCTTATCTGTAAGCAAAACCTGTTCAGCATTGCTTTCAGATTCTCTGTCAATAAAATAGCCCCGGGTTTAAACCCGGGGCTATTTTATTGATATGTGTTGCTATTTAAGCCTCTACGCTAACTGTTTCTTTGTCGCGGTTGGCCAGCTGCCCACAGGCGGCATCTATATCTTTGCCACGGCTGCGGCGTACCTGCACATTTACCCCTTTGTTGCGCAGGTAATTGCTGAAGGCATCCAGCTTATCTTCTTTTGTATTTACAAAAGAAGCTTCTTTAATAGGATTGTATTCAATAATATTAACCTTGCTGGGTACTACTTTGGTAAATCGGTATAACTCTTCAGCATCCTGCAGGGTATCATTGAAATTATAAAACACAATGTATTCGAAGGTAACAGGGTTATGTGTCTTCTGGTAGTAATACTGCAATGCTTCTTTTAAGGCTTCCAGGCTGTTGCTTTCGTTAATAGGCATGATCTGGTTGCGCTTTACGTCGTTGGCAGCATGCAGCGAGAGGGCCAGGTTAAATTTAACCTCGTCGTCGCCCAGCTTTTTAATCATTTTAGCAATGCCGGCAGTGCTCACCGTAATACGTCTGGGTGCCATATTCAGACCATCCTCGGCCGTAATGCGCTCTATGGAGCGTAGTACGTTCTGATAGTTAAGCAGTGGCTCGCCCATGCCCATGTACACAATATTGGTTAGCGGATGTCCAAAATGCTCCTCGGCCTGGCGGCTGATGTTTACAACCTGGTCATAAATTTCGGATGCCTCCAGATTGCGCTTGCGGTCCATGTAGCCCGTAGCGCAAAACTTGCAGGTAAGTGAACAGCCTACCTGGGAAGATACGCAGGCCGTCATGCGATCATCGGCCGGAATCAGCACACCTTCTACCAGATGGGTATCATGCAGACGAAAGGCAGACTTAACGGTACCATCGCCACTTACCTGTTTAGAGGCCACTGTAAGCGGATGAATAATAAAATTAGTCTCCAGCTGCTCCCGAAGCCCCTTAGACAGGTTGGTCATTTCTTCGAAGCTACCGGCAGACTTTTTCCAGAGCCACTCCCAGACCTGCTTGGCACGAAAGGCCTTTTCGCCCATTTGTACAAGCGCGTCTTTAAGCTGCTCCAGGTTGAGCTTGCGTATATCAGTTTTAGTTGTTGGTTCGATAGCCATACTGCAAATATAGTGAAAGGCTTGATAGCCTTTATATCAACAGCAGGCCTGCGGGAATGGTTCTTTACTGGCAGTACTCCTTTAAAAAGCTGGCTGCCTCTTCCGAACCTTTTTCTGCAGCCTGTTTCCAGGCCTTGCAGGCAGCTTCCTGGTCTTTTGCCTCCCGGTGTTTGAGCCCCATAAGGTAATAAGACAGGGGTTCATCCGGCCTAAGAAAAATCGCCCACTTAAGTGCGGCTTCGGCTTGTTGCAACATACCCTGGCTAATATATACCTGCGCCATGCCGCAGTGCAGCTGGTAATGGCTTTCTGGGGTTCTGCCGGGGTTTACCGTAAGTGCATAAGCATTGCCATATTCTGTCTTGTATTGAAGCGTAACCAGCTCGCTGGCCTGTTGATAATACTGTAGCGCTGTATCAAAGTCCTTATAATGTTCGGCATAGATTCTGGCCAGGCGGTTACGCGCTTCTATGGTCCGTGGCTCTGCTTCGATCACAGTTTTATAGGCCTTGATGGCACCTTCGTAATCCTGCAAGGCTTCATAGCTGGCAATAAGGTGAGCAAGCGCAGTTGGTCTGTACTCGTACACATGGTCTGCCAGGATCTGCAGCAGGCTGGCAGCGCCGCTGTAGTTTCCGTTGCGGAATTGCTGCAGCCCTTCTTCTTCCAGGTTATGCAGGATGTAGCGTTGCAGTTCACTGGCTTTTGGGGCTATTACGCGGTTGCTCTTTACGTTGTCCAGCAACTTAAGGCTAAGGCTGAAATTCCCTTTTGCATAATGCTGTTCGGCTTTCAGGTATACCTGCCGGGCTTGCTCGTTCAGTAGGGCCTGCTCCTGCTCGAACTGGTGCGACCGCCAGATAGAGGTGCCCACAACTAAAATGGCAACAATAAAGAAGATGCCAAACGCCCAGGCCGTTGCCAGTATGTTCTGGCGTGAATTATACTTTGGTCTGGACGTGTAACGGGCCTGTGGCCTGTAAGTGGTTTGCGCTGTCGTGTGGGTATTGGCCGGCGTGCTGGTCTGGTTTTGCAATGCCTGGCTTTGCTGATAGAGCTCATACTCCAGCGACCAATCGTGGCGGGCTTTTTTTCTGGGGTCGGAAAGCACACGATAGGCCTCACTGATCTGCTTAAAACGCTCCTCTGCATAGCTACTGCCTCCATTTTTGTCGGGATGGTAGCGCAATGCTAGTTTTCTGTAAGCGGTTTTGATTTCGACCTGTGTGGCAGTTTGGCTTAGTCCTAATATGTGGTAGTAATTTACCAAATCAATAATAGCATTAAGTAGGGCAGCGCCTCTGGTGATAAAAGTAGTTTCTCTGCTAAATGACGTACAGAGCTATAACGATTTTACTGGTTAATTTGATGCTGGCACGCAAGCTTTTTCTTCTTAATCAATTTTTTCCAAAAGGTAGCGCGCTGTCGCCAGGTAAACATACACATCTTCCGGGTGATTGTCGATGTACTCATCGCTGCGATCGTGGCCCAGCCGTACCAGCACAGCCCTTTCCCGGGGAAAAATAAAAATATACTGCCCTAGGATGCCCCTGGCATAGGGAATCAGTTCACCATTGTAGGGAACCATCCACCAATGATAGCCATAGAAGTCTACAGGCTTGCCCTCCATATCGATGAGCTGCTGCTGAGGCGAAAGCGCTTTGCGTAAATACGGTTTTGGAACAATCTGATTGCCCTGCCACTGCCCACTGTCAAGAACCAGCTGGCCAAGGCGGGCAAAATCCCGGGCATTGGCATTAAAACAGCAATAAGCCTTTTCAATACCATCGGGTCTGTCCAGGCTCCAAAGCGCATCTCTGGAAGCCCCAATGGGTTTCCAGAGCATCTGAGAGGCATACTCACTGATAGAAACACCTGTAGCTTTTTCTAGTATCATGGCCAGCAGCTGTGTGTTGCCGCTTTGGTAGTTCCACTTCTGGCCCGGTGTTTCCACAATGCTAAGGGTATTCATCAGCTCCCGGAGGCTTTCGCCATAATACGCTTTGGTAGTAACACTAAAGGGCGACGAATAAGACTCGTTCCATTCCAGGCCGCTGCTCATCATCAGCAAATGGCGAATAGTAGTAGGCTGCCCCTGGTAATGCGGCAGGTAGCGGCCAATAGGATCGTCCAGGCTGTGTATGTTTCCATTTTGAATGGCAATGCCTACCAGCAGGCTTACAATACTTTTGGCAACCGAAAAGGAGTTGGAGTATGAATCTGGGCCGTAGCCGTCCCAGTACTGTTCATAGAAGATATTGCCATCTTTCAACAAGAGCAGCGCTACAGGATCTAAATCTTCTATCTTTTCCTGGAGTGTGTCTGGCAATTGCATCCTGCCTGCGCCCGCCCGCATGATTAGTGGTTCTTCAAAGCCTGCCCTGACTTTTCTATTCTCGAAAACAGTATAATCATCCAGGTCCGGTGTAAAATAAGTAAGGGCCATCCGCAGGTAAGGGGGCACTGCAAAATAGCCTATCATAAGTACAACCAGGGGAATAACAACAAAACGGGCTTTTTTCATGTATGCCGATTTGAACGGTACAACTACCTTACGTTAAATAAAGTGGCAGGTTAATATATTTTATTTGTTTTGGGGAGGCATTGAAACAAAAATATTGCAGGACTATTCTATTGTTGTAACATTTATTTATGAAGTATCTCTATATTTTTCCTCATCCCGACGACGAATCTTTTGGTCCGGCGGCTGCTATGTTTCAACAACTGGCTCAGGGCCACCAGGTACACCTGCTTACCCTCACCAGGGGCGGGGCTACTAAGCAACGGCATAAGCTTGGACTCAGCATAGAGCAGATGGGAGAAGTGCGCTATCGGGAAATGCTGGCGGTAGAAAAAGTTTTAGGCCTCAGCAGCATGACGGTGCTGAACCTGCCAGACAGCGGCCTGAAAGAAATGGACCCGCGGCAAATAGAGAATACTGTGAAAAAGCAGATTGAGCGCCTGCAGCCCGACATAGTCGTTTCTTATCCCGTGCATGGCATTAGTGGTTTTCATGATCATCTGGTCATGCATGCCATTATTAAGCGCTTGTATTTGCAGATGCGAGACGAGGGTGCCCGTTATTTGCAGCGCCTGGCTTTTTTTACAATGCCCGATCGGGAAGGGCCGGCAGTAGAGTCTAATGGCTTGCGGCTAAAACAATCCAGTCAGGCAGACATTGATTGCGTGCTACAGCTAAGGCCGGTCGATGTAGCAGTGATGAAGAAAGCCCTGGACTGCTATAAAACTTACCAGGAAGTAATAGAAAAAATAGGGGTGATTGATCTTATTGGCGATAAAGTACACTTCGAGATTTATGAAGAGGAGCATAACCCCCCGTTGAAGGATCTTACGGAGGAGCTGCCTGCCCAGCAAAAGCGCTATGTCCGGGCTTAAATGTTAGCACTAAAACCAGGCATTGCATTTGGGTCTACGTTTAAACACGCAATTACATAAAATGGATTTAGTTATGTTTATTGTTTAAACTAAAATTACCTTAAAAGTTCTACGCATTAAATATTTGTTAAATTTTAATTGCCTGTATCAAAGGGAATTGGTAACTTTAGTTAAAGTAAAACTTTAAGCCGCTGTGCTCATAGAGAACAGAAGCTTAAATTGCACTTTAAAGAAATTTACGAGGGGAGGAGTAATTCCCGCAGCTTGCACACGAGCTGCGGGAATCCTTTTTCTAAAGGGACCCTTCATCGGCAAAGCTGTAGTAACTATGGTCTGTAAAGATCAGATGGTCCAGCACTGGAATATCCAGCATGTTGCCTGCTTCTTTTAATTTTTTTGTAAGGCGCAGATCTGCTTCACTGGGTTTTAAGTTTCCGCTGGGGTGGTTGTGAATTAAGATGATGGCAGAAGCCAGGTGGTCCAGCGCCAGCTTAAAAATAACCTTCGGATCTGCAACAGTGCCGGAGACGCCACCCAGGCTTGCCTGCGCTTTAAAAATTACCTGGTTGGCACGGTTGAGCAGTAAAACCCAAAACTCTTCCTGCTGTTTGTCCCAAAGCTCCGGTTTAATAGCATCATAAGCATCCTGAGAGCTGGTAATCTTAATACGCTTCATGGGATCTGCTTCTTTGCGGCGGCGGCCTAATTCCAGGGCTGCAACAATGCTGATGGCCTTTGCTTCGCCAATGCCCTTGAACTTCTGCAGGTCTTTGACAGAAAGGCGCGCAAGCTCATTGAGGTTATTATCTGCTTTTTGCAGGATGAGCTTGCATACATCTACGGCTGACATCGATTTGGTGCCCGAACCTATGAGTATGCCCATCAGCTCAGCATCGCTTAGGGCTGCCTTACCTTTTAGCAGGAGTTTTTCCCTGGGACGGTCCTCCTCTGCCCAATTGCGAATGCTGATTCTGTCCAGGCGGTCTTCGGTACGTTCCATGCCAATGTTGCTTTTAACTTTTAACAATACAAGGCCTGGAATCGCTCAAATGTTTAGCTGCCCCGTAGCGGGGAAATAAAAAAGGCTGCCTAAAGGGCAGCCTAAATGCTTTTCTTTTCACCGTACAATTACAGACTGGCAACGTGACGGGCCAGTTTGCTCTTATTGTTAGATGCTTTGTTCTTGTGGATGATGTTCTTTTTTGCAAGCTTATCCAGCATAGAAGTAACTGTTTTCAGGAGCTCTTGCGCCTCAGATTTGTCATTGGTGCTTTTGAGCCGTTTGATGAACGTACGAGTTGTTTTTGCCTGATAACGGTTGCGCAGCCGCTTGGCTTCGTTAGACCGAATTCTCTTCAGTGCTGATTTGTGGTGTGCCATTCCTTATTTCCGTTAGCCTAATCTTCTGATTTGAGTTTGCAAAGATAATACAAGTATTTTTATTTACAAAACTCTCCTGCAGCTTTAAAATCATATAGTTTCCGCTTTAACAAAGGCGGGAGTGCAGGCGTTCTTTTTCTTAATGAGGCGTTTATTGTTTTTATTTCTGTTCTTATGGCCCACAGCGGCACTGCCAGTTGCTAAGGATGTTTACTGGGGCTTTTACGCCCATCAGCTTATTAACAGGCTTGCTGTATTTTCGCTGCCGCCAGAGATGTTTACTTTTTATAAATATCACATTCAGTACATTACAGAAAATGCAGTGAACCCCGACCGCCGGCGCTATGCCGTTGCCGGAGAGGCTGAGCGGCACTACATAGACCTGGATGTTTATGGTGATAGTGCTTTGCACAAAGTGCCTCAGCGCTGGCAGGATGCTGTAGACATGTATACCGAAGATACGCTACGCGCCTATGGCATTGTGCCCTGGCATGTGTACCGCACCAAACACTGGCTCACAGAGGCAATGCGTAATAAAGATAAGGAAGCTATACTGCGCCTGTCTGCAGATCTGGGCCATTACATAGCCGATGCCAATGTGCCGCTGCATACCACAGAGAATTATAATGGACAGCTAACCGGCCAGCGGGGCATTCATGGTTTTTGGGAATCGCGCCTGCCAGAGCTTTTTGTAGATAGTTATGCGTTGTGGATAGGCAAAGCCCAATATATAAATGCACCACAGGGCTACATTTGGCAGGCCGTAGCGCAGGCCCATGGCGCCGTAGATTCAGTCCTTCGCTTCGAAAAGCAGCTTACCAGCCAATTCTCAGAAGAAAAGAAGTGGGTGTATGAAGAGCGTAACGGCCTGATGGTGCGCACCTACAGCCGCGAATTTTCAGCGGCTTACCAGCAGATGCTGGCCGGACAGGTAGAGCGGCAAATGCGCAGGTCTGTGAAGATGGTGGCCGACTACTGGTACACCTGTTGGGTAGATGCCGGTCAGCCAGACCTGCAAAGCCTGCTGAACGTGCCCCTGACCGAAGTGCAACAGCAGCGCCTCGAGGAAGAAAAGCTGCTTTGGCAGCGCAAAGACCATCCTCTGCTACGGGAACATGAAGATTAAAAAGTAAAAAAAGTAGGGCGCTGTGCTAAAAAGTTAGCAGCACAGCGCCCTATACCAATCACTTATTCTAAAACTTAATGACGTTCTCCAGGGTGCTGGCCTGGCGGGTATCGTCCAGCAGGTAGCGTTCTACTGTTACCTTGCGTTTGTCTGCACTAAGGGTAGCATTGGCGTTGCTTACACCCTGCACAGGTTTGTCAAAGGTGTACTCGGTGCGGTATACCATGCTCTTCATCATATCCTTCATGCTTTTGCCATTAATGGTCATGTCCATACCGGCAAAATCATTGGTAGCCCCATCCTTGATCTGGCTTTCCATTTTAAGTGTATTAAGGCGGTGAAGCTGCTTTCCGTCCCAGCCAAAATACTGCTCGTACTCCTTGTTATCATTTTTCTGCAGCGCATTCATAGCCTTATTCAGCGCATCTACATTGTCAAATTCAAAGGTGATGCCTGAGAGTAAGCCATTTTCTGATTTGATAAGGGTAGGATGATGAATGCCTTTTACAGACTGCAGGCGCTTATGTGCATCTGTCATGCCCGTTTTCAAATCACCGCTTACTTCATCGGGATTCGTGTCATCAGAGAAGCGTTCTGCCATTTCCAGCAGGGGCTTGGCCTCAGACATATCTACAGTGAAGGTAAGCTGGCCGGAACCATTGTCATGCATGCGGACCTGTTCGGTAATCTCCAGGCAGGAACTCAGGCTAACGAGTATCACTGCTATGAGCGTGTAGGTGAATTTTTTCATAATTAAGGGTAATTTAGAAGAAGATGCAGCTCAATCCGGAAAGGTTGCATGGCCCGGAGAAAAAAGGAAATATATAGATTTGTGCCGCTATTCATAAAACTGAATAAACGCTTGTTCCGGAATATAAAAAGCCCGGCTGATTAGCAGCCGGGCTTTTTTTAATTTATTTAAGCTCTATACAAGGCTCTTGTACTTGATGCGCTTAGGCGTAGCATCGGTACCCAGGCGCTGGCGGCGGTTCTCTTCGTACTGGGAATAATTACCGTCGAAGAAGTATACCTGTGAGTTACCCTCAAAGGCCAGAATATGGGTAGCGACACGGTCCAGGAACCAGCGGTCGTGGGTGATGATCACGGCACAGCCACCGAAGTTCTCAAGTCCTTCTTCCAGGGCACGCAGAGTGTTTACATCCAGGTCGTTGGTAGGTTCGTCCAAAAGCAGGAGGTTAGCCCCTTGTTTCAGGGCCATAGCAAGG
>JASLAE010000152.1 GCA_030147305.1 Cesiribacter sp. | reverse complement strand
GTAGTAAAAGTAAACCAGACTTTCCTGCGGTGGTTAGGCTACCAGCGCGATGAGGTTCTTTTCAAAAGAAAGCTTCAGGGATTTTTTACTATTGGCGGCAAAATATTTTATGAAACCCACCATGCGCCCCTCCTGAAGATGCAGGGCAGGGTGAATGAATTGAATTATGATCTTATGCATCAGAATGGCAGCCTGATGCCGGTGCTGTTAAACTGTGAACAAGTTCGGGATGTCGATGGGAATGCGGTTATTAACAGGGTTACCATTTTTAACATTACAGACCGGAAGAAATACGAGGTTGAATTACTGAACGCTAAAAAAAAGGCAGAGGAAGCAGACAGGGCTAAAGCAACTTTTTTATCAACGGTAAGTCACGAGTTTCGCACTCCCATGAATGCCATCATTGGCATTGCCAACTTGTTAAAAAAGACAAATCCCAGTGCCGAGCAGCTGCGGTACATTAATATTTTAAAGTTCTCCTCAGAAAATCTCTTAAATCTGCTCAACGACATTCTGGATTTTAGCAAAATAGAGTCTGGTACAATTACCCTGAATGAGCAATACTTTAACCTGCCCACACTGCTGCACAGCATTGTATATGGGCTT
Source organism: Cesiribacter sp. (assembly GCA_030147305.1). Taxonomy (GTDB): domain Bacteria; phylum Bacteroidota; class Bacteroidia; order Cytophagales; family Cyclobacteriaceae; genus Cesiribacter. Next base: position 2,737 of record JASLAE010000152.1, on the reverse strand, counting down.
CAGCACAAAGCTGCTGAAAAAGGCCTTGATATAAATATAATGGTAGGTGACAGGCTGCCACCCCAGGTCTTTGGAGATGCCGTTAAGCTGGGCCAGGTAATTACCAATTTGCTGAGCAACGCCATTAAATTTACAGACAAGGGCACCATCCGGTTAGCAGTTGAGCTCGTGGAAAAGCGCTATGATAAGCTAACAATGCTGTTTAAAGTGATAGATGAAGGCATTGGTATTTCTGAAGACCAGCAGGAAAAAATATTTGAAGCGTTTACTCAGGGCAGTCCGGAGATCAATCTTAAATATGGGGGTACAGGCCTGGGCCTTTCCATTAGCCAGCAGCTTTTGAAAATGTACGGCAGTAAACTGGTTGTCAGAAGTCAGTTAGGAGAGGGTTCGGAATTCTCATTTCTGCTGGAGCTGCCTTTCAAGGAACAGTTAGTAATAGAAAAAGCTGCTGATGGCTACGAAACGGACGTGTCCATACATGGTGTAAAGCTTTTGCTTGCCGAAGATAATGCCATTAACATTATGGTGGTTGGAGCCTACCTCAAGGACTGGGGGGTAAATTTTGATGTAGTGGAAAATGGTGCAGAAGCACTGGAGGCGGTACAGCAAAAAGACTACGAGATGGTTCTTATGGACTTACAGATGCCTAAAATGGACGGCTACGAAGCTAGTAGGGCAATACGGAACCTGGGCAAAGAAAAGTACCTGCAGCTTCCCATTGTTGCGCTAACCGCTTCTGCTAAACAGGATTATAAAGAACGAATTGTGGAGGCAGGCATTACGGACCTGCTGGGAAAACCCTTCCGGCAGGAAGAACTTTATGCAACCATAGCGCACTATACCAGAGCTACTGGCATAAACCGTGCGGCACAGGTGAAGGTACAAATACCTACTGGTGATCCGGAAAATTCATCCAAAGTTCCTGACAGGAAGCAAAGCATATCCCTGGCTCAATACAGAAATATTACCCGTAATAGTAAAGAGCAGCTTACCAAGCTTATTAACTTAACCATCTGCCATTTCGAGGACTATAAGCAGGGTTTCGAAAAGGCCTTGCTGAGCCTGGATATGAAGCTGGTAGGGGAGCTTGCCCATAAAATAAAAATGACACTTCACCTGCTGGAAGCCCATGAATTACAGCAGGCCATTGAAGAATGCCGTCAGCGGCTAAAGCATCACCAAAATCACGTGCAGCTGCAGCAAGCTAATGAACAAATTCAGTTTGCCCTGGATGCCGCCATACAGGAATTAAAGAAAGCCCTGTAACGCTACTTAATACCCACCCCTGACTCCAATTCCTTTTATAGTATTAGCTACAGCTTCGCACGCATGACTAAGTGCTCAGCATCCAGTACCTATTGAATGCGTATTCAGCGGATGGTACTGTAGCCAAAATACCCATATTCCAACAATTTATATATCAACGCGTTACACTATGAGTGAATAACAATTGCATTTTTTTACAAAATTATTAGGAATGATATGAAGAAGTTATTTTTAAAACCAATAGCAACCCTGGCAGTGGTAGCAATTACAATGTTTAGCTGTGCCAGTACCAACGATAGCAATACTGCTATGAATGACGATACTCAGGGAGCAGAAACTGAGGGCACCACAACGGGGACTGCAGGTACCGATACTGATGATACAACTTACGGCACCACAACTGATACCCAAACAGACACTGATGTAGCTACTGATACACAGACAGGTACTACTACTACCGGAACTACAACAGATACCCAAACCCAGACAGAGGGTACAACTGGTACGACCTATGGTACTACAGACGACATGTCTAATACTACCGGTACAGTAACCACCGATAACATGTCCAGCACCAATATGGAGTATGGAGAAATGTTCAATGACATTGACAACACAGAACAGTATGGTGTACTGGAGCTTGCACGGATGAATCCTAACCTTTCTACCTTTGTAACACTTGTTGAACAGGCTGGCCTGACTTCAGCTTTTGAGGTCGAAGGTCCGGTTACTGTGTTTGCACCTACCAACGAGGCATTCGAGGCTTTATCTAAAGAGCGTTACGACTCACTGATGAATCCGCAGAACAGTGCAATGCTGACTGAGTTGCTCAACCTGCACATTATGAATTCAGAAATACCTACTGCCCAGTTTAACAGCAGACAGTTTATTGACCGGGAGCAGGGAGATGATATCAACATCACCACTGGTATGGATGGAAATATCGTTTATGTAGGCGGTGCTCAGATTGTAAGGCCAGATGTTGAAGCCTCTAATGGGGTACTGCATGTGGTGAATGGTATTATTGAAACTTCACCAGATGCTGGTCCTGGCCCGGGCATGGACTAATGCTTAGTGAAATACTAATCTGATTAAAGGTAGGTTGAAGCGGTAGCTTTGCCGTACCAATACAGGTGAAAAAAGAAAAGCAGGCGCTCTTTTAGAGAAAGCCTGCTTTTTTTGTGTATGCGAAAAAAAATGTGGTTGCCCTTATGGACTAATCAAAAATTGTGAAGGAAAGTCTGAAATGTGAGTAACTAAGATTGATAGAGTCCATAGACAAATAATACATTTTCCTTATTTCCATCCGATGCTTCATAGGTGTAAATGTGATTCACACCCAATATTTCTACCATTTCATAAAGATAAGTATCAGGTATTCACTCAGCTTCTGCTATTGCTTTCTCAGTTGTAGAACTACGTAGAGGCTGGAAGAGATAAAGCAGCGGCTTCCTTAGCGGGAAAGTTG
>JASLAE010000146.1 GCA_030147305.1 Cesiribacter sp. | reverse complement strand
AAACGCTCTGCCAGCCGAATGGCAGCGGGATGGGTAAAGCCGGCAAAAATTACCTGTTCCAGCGTACGGGCCTGCTCGGCTATGGCATTGGCGATCTGGGTATTGCCATGCCCATGCAGGTTTACCCACCAGGATGCTATGCCATCCAGGATCTTTCGGCCATCGGCAGTATGCAACCAAACCCCCTCCCCCCTCACTACTGGTATTACTGGCACTTCTGACAATAGCGAAGTAAAGGGATGCCAGATGTGCCGGCGATCACGCATTTGCATTTCAGATGAGCTTGCCCCTAAGTTGTGCTGCATATTGGCTGATGATTTCAGGTGTAATAGTAGTTTCAGGCGCAATGTATAACAACTTTTTATAGCCTGTATGATGAAGAATAATCTGTTCGCTCTCCGGATTGGGCGGACCATTGAATATAATGCCCGCTACGGAATATCCTCTCTCCTTTAAAAAATGCCAGGTAAGGAGGGTATGATTAATGCTTCCCAGGTACAGGTTAGATACAAGCACCACCTGCGCCTGTAGCTGCGGCACGAGATCGATCACAAAATCCTGATCGTTCAGGGGCACCATACAACCCCCGGCACCTTCAATAACCAGTGTTTTACTGGTTTGCGGGGCAATAATCAATTCCAATTTAATCTCCCGTGCTTCTGCCCTGGCCGCCGCATGCGGTGAGGCTGGCTTATTGAAACAATATGTTTCGGGATAGACCACCACCTCGGGGCATAAACGACGAATCGTCGATGCATCGGTTGGTGATCCACTTTGTATTGGCTTCCAGTAATCTGCTCCTAAAGCTTTGCAGAGAATAGCACTGACCAGCGTTTTGCCACTGTCGGTGCTAATGGCTGTTACAAAATATCTGTTCATGATACTAATTTACTGAGCGTGCTTACCAGTAATTGAATTTCTGTTGTTGTATTGAAACTGTGTAGACATATCCGCAGCCGCTCTTCTCCTTCCGGAACCGTTGGGGCCAGAATTGGCCATACCATAAAACCAGCTTCCTGCAACGCATGTGCGGAGGCTCTTGCTTGTCTATTCCCAGGCATCAGCAGTGCCTGAATAGGGCTTTTACCTGGTATGAACCGTTGCTGAATAATATTCCCCTGCTGGGCCAGTAGCTGACGAAATAAACCAATATTCCTGAACAGCTGCTCCACCAGCTCGGGATGTTGCTGTCGGTAGCGAAGCGCTTCCTGAATGGAAAGTAATGAGTGGGCTGGCAGGGCTGTGGTATAGATGAATGTTCTGGAATAATTGAGCAAGTAACGGATCAGCACTTCTTTTCCAGCCACACAGGCACCATGCACCCCCAAAGCCTTTCCAAAAGTATGCACCCGGGCCAGCACCTCATTCTCTACACCCTGTGCCACACAACTACCAGCACCATCGGGACCCCAGAGTCCGGTGCTATGGGCTTCGTCAACTACCAGGGCAGCCCCAGCGCTTTTACAAAGCGCAACAAGTTCAGCGAGTGGTGCTTCGTCACCATCCATAGAATATACAGATTCCACTACCACCACTACCTGTCCGCTTGCCCGGGCAATCTTCTGCTGCAGGTGCGCTATATCGTTATGCCGAAAAGAAAACCGATTGGCCAGGGAAAGGCGGCAGCCATCTTTAATGCAGGCATGTGCCAGTTCATCATATATAACGGTATCGCCACGCTGGAGCAGGGCGGAGAGCAGCCCCTGGTTTGCTGCATAGCCAGAATTATAAAGCAGGCAGGCTTGGGCCCGGAAGAAAGAAGCCAGCGCCTGCTCAAGCGCTTCAGCCAGAGGCAGATTGCCGCTGATCATCCTGGACCCTGTAGCTCCATGAAGTGGTGCGTGATATTTTTTTTGAGCCTGCAGAATATTTTCTGCAAGCACCTCAGCACGAGCCAGTCCCAGATAATCATTCGAAGCAAAATCTACCTCAGGCAGGTTCTGGGGCAGTTTTCTCAGATTACCCTGCAGTTGTCGCTGGGCCAGCTGACTGCCCATTCTATCCAGAATTTTTTGCATAGGTTACAAACTTAACATCCTGTAGAGCAGTATGGCAAGTTTTTTGCGTTCTGCTTTTACATACACTTGCTTGTTTTTCAATTTAATAGAGAAGGCCATGAAAAAGATTTTTTTGCTCGCGATCCTGTTCAGTCTTCCTTTCCTCACCACAGCACAGGTGGGCTTTAAAGGTGGCGTAAATTTTGGCGTTGCGGAGGTAGAAGACCGCAACATTGACTGGAAAAATGATGGGCTGGCAGTCGGTATCCACGCTGGTACTTTTGCCCGGCTTAACCTTGGAAATTTATACCTGCAACCAGAGATCTACTACACCTTCTCTAAAGCAGAGCTTCGCACCACTGGTATAGATACTGAAAAACTAGCATTAGATTTTCATCGGATTGATGCCCCCCTGTTAGTAGGATATCGACTTAGCAAAAATTTGCGCATCAATGCAGGCCCCTTTGCAAGTGTAAATCTTAGATCACGCACGCAGCAAACTGAAAAAAACTGGAATGAGGAAGTAAATGATTATTATGACCGCACCAATTTTGGCTGGCAGGCAGGCGTAGGTCTGGACCTGTGGCGCTTCACCCTGGATGCCCGGTACGAAACCACAGTAGGTAACCTTCGTGAATTTGATTTTGCTAACAGTACCTGGAATGATTATTTGCCTGACGAACAAAAACACAGGCAGTTTGTGGTAAGCCTGGGTTATAAGCTCGGCAGGCTGCGGAAATAAAAGATTATTATTGAAAGGACAAAAGACAAAAAGACCGCCATGGCGGTCTTTTTATCTTTTAGTAAATATCAGACAATTATTAGCTAAACACGCTGTGCCGAAGGAATCTGCTCGAAATTTACCGGGGCCTCACCTTCTTTGAAAGCGGCTCTTGGCTTTAGGTTTAGGATCTGGAACATTTGCTGATCTGAAATTACATCAGGGTTGGGCGTAGTGAGTAGCTTATCCCCAGCAAAAATTGAATTTGCGCCCGCCAAAAAGCAAAGTGCCTGCTCTTCCAGCGTCATCCGTACACGGCCTGCTGACAGGCGTACCATGGCTTTGGGCATCAGAATACGTGCCGTTGCAATCATCCTGATCATATCCCATACCGGCACTTTTGGCTGATCCTCCAGCGGAGTACCCTCAACGGGCACCAAAGCATTTACGGGTACACTTTCCGGATGCTGCGGCAAATTCGCCAGGGTGTGCAGCATGCCAATACGGTCGGCTACAGCTTCCCCCATCCCAATGATACCCCCACTGCAAACAGAGATGCCGCTCTTGCGCACATTCTCCAGCGTATTCAGGCGATCATCGTAGGTGCGGGTGCTGATGATTTCACTATAATGTTCTTCACTCGTATCCAGATTATGATTATAGGCGTATAAACCGGCATTGTGCAGTTTGTGTGCCTGCTCTTCCGTTAGCATGCCCAGGGTGCAGCATACCTCCATACCCATGCCATTTACACCTTTTACCATTTCCAGCACCTTGTCGAAATCGCGATTGTCACGTACCTCACGCCAGGCAGCTCCCATGCAGAAACGGGTGCTTCCCGCTTCTTTGGCCTCACGCGCCTTGCCCATGACCTCATCTACCTCCAGCAGCTTATGTACTTTCACATTGGTATGATAGCGGGCAGCCTGCGGGCAGTAAGAACAATCCTCCGGGCAGCCGCCTGTTTTAATAGATAACAGCGTACAAACCTGTACCTCCTGCGGATCGTGATGCTGCCGGTGAATAGTAGCAGCGCTGTAGACCAGCTCCAACAGGGGAAGGTGATAGATGGCTTCTATTTCTGCGCGTGTACAGTGTGTATGTATATCGCTCATGGGTATTACTAATTTATCGAAACATGAAATAAGCGATTAAGGCTCCAAATTGCAAATGGAAATGGGCAGAAAAAAACCCCGCTTAGGTGGCGGGGCTCTTCTTTTATTGAATACTGATATCGAAGGGCAATCGGGCCTGCACGCCCTGGAAGTGCTCCAGCTTTCTTAATTGTTTGATGTATGGATAGAAAACCCCAAACTCACGCTGCATAGCTTTTGCTTCCATGTCCTCCTCAAGATCTCCCAGAAGTTCCTGAAGGAATCCTTTTTTCTCGGGATAATAACGCAGGCGATAATCACCATCCTCCAGACCTGCTTTGGCTGCGGCAATGTTCACGGCATCATCGAAACCACCCAAAACATCTACCAGCCCACGCTCTTTGGCTTCAACACCAGACCAGACACGACCAGAAGCTACCTCACGCAGCGAATCGATTGACATGTTTCTACCCTGAGCTGCTTTTTGGGTAAAGATCTCATACCCCTGTTCTACTGACTGCTGAATAATGCCTCTCTCGTATTCATTGAGGGGCCGCGTTACTTTAAACAGGTTAGACAGCTCACCGGTTTCCACCACATCTGTGGTTACGCCCAGCTTATCATTTAAAAATTGTTGCATGTTAAAGAGCACTCCAAAAATACCAATAGACCCGGTGATGGTATTGGGCTGTGCTACAATCGTATCGCAGCCCATGGCCATGTAATAGCCACCCGAAGCAGCTACATCAGACATAGAAGCGATGATGGGTTTGCGCTTGCTGGTGAGCACAATTTCACGCCAGATAACATCGGAAGCCAGGGCACTGCCACCCGGTGAGTTAATGCGTAATACCACTGCTTTCACCCGGTCATTAAGCCGGGCGTCACGAATTTCTTTGGCAAACTTATCGGAGCCAATGCTGTTTTCGTCACCCTTGCCGCTTACAATATCCCCGGAAGCTATAATCACAGCAATTCGGTTACTGCTGCTGCCACCAGGTTTGAAGGATTTGCGATACCTTTTATAGGAGATGGTATTGATCTTTTCTGTTTCATCTTCAATTCCCAGCTTTTCCCTGATTTCAGTATGGATCTGATCCAGGTATCCTAATTCGTCGACAATTTTATATTTTTTGGCATCTTCTGCCCGGCGTACCAGCATTTCATCTGAGATTCGCTCCAGCTCGTTCACCTCTATCTTACGGCTGCGCGCTACATCCTGCAGGTAGGTCTGATAAATGTTGTTCAGGAAAGAATGGGTCTGCTCCCGGCTGGCATCACTCATGTCTGTCCGAATAAGGGGCTCAATAGCAGACTTGAACTCTCCTACCCGAAAAATCTGCGGTTCAACGCCCAGTTTATCCAGGGTACCTTTTACAAATACTGTCTCGGACACAAGCCCGTTAAGCTCCAGGTTTCCGGCAGGATTCAGGTAAACTTTATCGGCTACCGAAGCCAGGTAATAGTCCTTTTCGGTATAAAGCTCATTATAGGCATATATCCACTTCCCGCTCTCTTTAAATCTTTCCAGCTCGTCTCTTATTTCTTTTACAGAAGCATAACCAGCCATCAGGAACTGTGGCTCCAGCAAAATCCCTTTGATGCGGTCATCTTCTCCTGCATGTTTAATCGCTTCCAGCACTTCTACCAGGCCAATACTACCGGCCCTCAAACCAGGGATAGCTTCCAGCGGCGAAAGATCATCTTCTGCCGCTCTTTCTACAATTGGTTTATCTAACTTTAGGTGTAGTACCGTATTTTCTTTTACTTCAACTTCTTCTTCACTTGCTGCGATACCGGCGATAATAGCGCCACCGATTACGAGCATTAAGATGCAGAATAAAATAAGGCCAACGATCGTTGCGGCAACACCTTTAAGAAATTGTAACATATGTGATTTAGATGTTTAAACTCCAGCATGCAAATTAGACAATAAGTACGCAATTTAAAACCCAATGATGATGAACGGCATATATCTGCTATTAGGCAGCAATTTAGGTGATAGGTTATTTTACCTGGCTGAGGCCCTCATGCAGCTTGAGCAGAAAGCAGGCACTGTAAAAGCCCAAAGTGCCCTGTATGAAACAGCGGCCTGGGGCAAAGAGGCACAGGCACCGTTTTTGAACCAGGTGGTTGAAATTGAAACTGACCTGGATCCGCAGGGCTTAATGGAACAACTGCTGGCCATTGAAGAAAATTTAGGCCGGCAGCGCAAAGACCAATGGGAGCCCAGAACCATAGACCTGGATATACTTTATTATGATGATGTAGTTTTGACCACCGCCGCCCTAACAGTGCCCCACCCACGGCTGCAGCTTCGCAGGTTTACCCTGGTGCCACTTTGCGAAATAGCACCCCTGTTTGTACATCCTGTGCTGCAAAAAAACAACCTCCAGCTGCTCCAGGAATGTCCCGACCAGCTGGAGGTTACCCTTATTGACTTTTAAATGAGTGCGCTATGCTGCTTTAAAGTTAATAAAACCTAAAAAGACCAGCCTCATGCTCTCTGAAAAGCATGCTCTCCTACTTTTCAAAAATCAGTAATTCATCCATTATATCTCGGCAGAGCTTACCAGGGCTTCGGGATGGATTTTCTTTACCAACCCCTGCAGTACCTTCCCTGGTCCGCATTCAACAAACTCTGTAGCGCCGCCTGCTACCATGTTCTGTATCGTTTGTGTCCAGCGAACCGGAGCCGTTAACTGAGCAATCAGGTTTTGCTGAATTGTTTCTATATCGGTTGCAGCGAGTGCATTCACGTTCTGATAAATGGGGCATACAGGTTGAGAGAAAACCGTATTTAAGATTGCATCCTTTAGCTCTTCCCGGGCAGGCGCCATCAGCGGAGAGTGAAATGCGCCGCCAACCTGTAAAGGCAGTACCCTTTTGGCGCCCCGTTGTTTCAAAAGCTCTCCAGCTTTAGCCACGCCCTCAAAAGTACCTGAAATAACCAGCTGACCAGGGCAATTATAATTGGCAGCTACCACCACTGCATCCTCTACAGCCGCACAAGCCTCTTCTACAGCTGTATCCTCTAGTCCCAGCACTGCGGCCATGGTAGAAGGTGTAGCTTCGCAGGCTGCCTGCATGGCCATGGCTCGCTTATATACCAGTTGCAGACCATCTTCAAACTTTATGGCGCCTGTGGCCACCAGGGCAGAAAATTCACCCAAAGAGTGGCCCGCTGCCATCTGGGGATTAAAAGAATCCAGAAGTTTGGCCAGTATTACGGAATGTAAAAAAATTGCTGGTTGTGTTACACGGGTCTGTTTCAGATCTTCTGCCGACCCATTGAACATAATGTCAGAAATATCAAAACCCAGCACTTCATTAGCTAGCTGAAAGTAGTGGCGTGCTTTATCGGATTTTTCGAAAAGGTCTTTGCCCATGCCGGGAAACTGCGCTCCCTGGCCCGGAAAAATATAGGCTCTCATGCTTGGAATAATTTTTATGGAGCCCGAAGGTCGTATTATTTACCTAAAATATCAACCAAGAAATCGTGTACGTTCTTCAGGAGTTGGCAGCCGGCAGGTTTCACTTTTGCCAAAAAAGCTGTAGCGGTTGCGGGCTATAAAATTGTAAACCGCGTCCCGCAGCTTAGCCGGTACTACCATAAAATGGTGAAGCAATGGCCAGCCTCCCGGTAACTCTCTGGCAATTTCAAGGGCTGCACTGCTGCGCTGATATAGCTTTCCTTTCTTGAGCAGTACCATGCTCTCGTATTGCTTGGCAGGCAGCTGAAAATGATTGAGCAGCTGCTGCCCCTGTGCTGACTGAAGCGAAGCAAAAAGAAATTTTTGTTGCCTGTCGCGGCGAATGATAAAATCAACAGCGCCATTGCAGAGGTTACAAACCCCGTCGAAAAGCACAATTGATCTACCATTCGCTTGTTGCAGTACGTCAGGCACTCTATTATTGGGTATCACTGACGCCTCCAGAATCCAACACCTGCACCCACCCCTTGATCTGCTCGGTACGCCTGTCCGGATCCAGTACGTTATAAGTTACTTCTACCAGGTAATAATAGGTGCCATTGCTTACCGGTTCGCCACTGCTGGTGCGACCGTTCCAGCGAATGTAGATATCTGGCTCGGGAGCATCTGCAGAATTATATTCAAATACCTGCTTGCCCCACCTGTTATATACCTTCAAATTAACAGCCTGTACAAATCGCGGACATCTGCTGTTGAATTCTTCAATGGTGATGCTATTTTGTCCTGTATTCTTTGCCAAATCATCCTGTACCGGTGGTCTCAATACATCGTTGATACCGTCATCGTTGCGGGTGATCACATTAGGCAGCCAATAGTTCGGGCAATTATCGCGCATCACAATTTCACTTGGGTCGCTTAAATTACCACTGCGGTCTACTGCCTGAATGTAATAGAAGCCTGCCATGCTGCCGGTGAGGGTATGGGTAAAGGAGTTAACGGTACTTTCGCCAACAACAGTGTACTCCACACCATCGGGAGAATAATAGATCAGCCACCTGTCAAAATCATCGCCACATACTTCGTCGGTATTTGCTGTCCAGCTGAGGTTATTCTCGAAAGTGTCATCATTGCAGTCCATGTTAGCCAGCATTTGTTCGCAGCTCTCCAGCTCCACCAGTTCAAAAGTAAGTGGCGGACAGGGCGGGATTTCATCGCGGGTATAGGAACAAATTTCCTGCGAATTGTTGAAGAGCGGTTCGGGAACGGCAGGGTTATTATAACTACCGGCTGTAACCACCCGATAGCAATATTCTATATCATCTGCCAATGGCCCGGTACCAGCAGCGGTTCCATCATCCACAAAGGTGAAACCGTTCTCCAATACATTCACCTGGGCTATCTGCACAAACTCATCGGGGTTATCCGGATTAACCTGGTTACGATATACAACGTGCAGGGGATATTCTTCTACCATATTAGACCAGGGTACCTGCGCCTGCCATTGCAATTCTATGGTACTTACTCCCGGAATAGGTGTAAGCCGAACTGTTGATGCAGTGCTGGAGCTATCAATCTCATCGCCACTGGCATCTTTCAGCATCACATAATAATTGTAAACAAGGTCTTTGGTATTTAAGCCGTCATCGTCTACATATTCAAGGGTAGTGAGGTTTGGCGCTACCAGTGTATAGGTACCTCCCGCATAACCTTCGGCCCGGTAAAGGTCGTATTGATAAGGCTGGGTCACCTCCCCTTCTGTCAGGTCTGGTCCCGGCACCCAACGCACCAGTATCTCGCCCGCTGTTTCGTCTGTATCCGTAATGCTCACATTGGTAATCAGGGGCATTTTAGCTGGTAGCGTAATACACATTTCTTCAGAAACAAGGCTCTCTCCACCCGCAGGTTCCGGAAATGCTGTTACAAAACGATAGCAGTAGGTAGCACCTGGTTTTAGGCCTGCACCATTGGCATCATCTACAAAAGGAAAGCGATTGAGCGCTCTTACATCCACTAGCTGGTATCCATAACCGGGAGGCATGCCTGTAATACAAGTATCAATAGGAATCTGTATACTGCCTTCTCTGCGCCATACCTGCACCACATTGGCCTGGGGACATGCGTAGGTAGCAGGATCAAAATCTACTTCAATAGCCCTGCTGCCTACTGCAGTCAGGTTTTCCACCACCGGAGGTGGCGCCACTACAGTAATGTTCCAGGTTTTTATATCGGTAAGCTCAACGGCATCGGCGCCTCCGCGCACATCAGTAGCCCTGAAAATTACCTGATAAGGCTGGCGGCGAATGTCGGAACAATCTGTCTGCCAGCTAAAGATTTCTTCATGGGGGGTGGTCAGGTTAGTGCCGCCTGTAAACGTAGCGCCTAAGTCGAATACTCCGCCATAGGCAATGAGATCGATAAGGTCGCCATCGGGATCAGTTACACGAATAAGTTCATCAATGCGTTCGCCTGCCACCACGCATATATCTTCGGGTATCTCAATAACCGGAGGTTCGTTATCGGTATCCTCCACAATAATTTGCATATCGCGGGTAACATAGCCAAGCTGGAAGTACTCGCCCTGAATTTTACGCCATTCTTCTACATAAAAGGCAACGTTGTACTCCCCTGCCGTGCC
>JASLAE010000129.1 GCA_030147305.1 Cesiribacter sp. | reverse complement strand
CAGGACCGTTTTGCTGAAAGTATCCTGACCACCCTTATTGAGGTAGGGCCCAGGGTGCAACAAGACCCTACAGATTACGCTGCAGCCGCAAATTTTATGTGGAGCTGTACCATGGCTTTGAATGGTCTCATTCAAAAAGGGGTGCCGACCGATTGGGCTACCCATATGATTGCCCATGAGCTTACCGCTTTATACGGCATTGACCATGCCAGAACACTGGCGATCATTGCCCCCAGCTTATACAAATACAAGTTTGAAAGTAAAAAAGAAAAACTGGCTCAGTATGGGGAAAGGGTGTGGAATATCACAGGAGGTTCAGTAGAAGAAAGAGCCGAGCAGGCCATTGAAAAAACGGTTGACTTCTTTCATAGCCTGGAGATTAAAACTAAGCTTTCTGAATATACCGAGGGTTATGCAGAAACTGCAGACATTATCTTTAAGCGTTTTAAAGAAAGAGGTTGGGAAGGACTGGGCGAGCGCCGGGATATAAAACCAGAAGATGTAAAACAGATTGTGGAAATGAGTTACTAATCCCTTGAAAGATGTATTTAAGAGGCAGCGCTTAACGCTGCCTTTTTTTATGTTATGCCTTAAGAAAACCCTCATTCTGGCATGTTATGTTCATTCTTTGCCCACAGTCTGTTGTTGCTTAAGATTGTCTATATCACCATAAAGTGGCTGTAATCACAACCGGAAAATTGACATAAGCATGCTCAATAAAGCTGATGTTAAGTAAGAAATTGCTCTTCTATTCACAATATTTAATACATACACTTGAAAAACAAGTGTTTATGCCCACTTCATTCTCCAATTCTCGCCTAGTTTCAGAGGTCAGAAACCACTGAAGATTACACTGTTAATATTGACCAAAGTCATGTTCTAATCCTTTTCTGGATTGTAGCTTTACTGTCGATCAAACATCCTAAAGCTATGATCTGGATAGTTGCCATCTTTGTAATAGGTTATCTGTTTATTACCCTCGAGCATACTTTTCACATTAATAAAGCAGCGACGGCTTTGTTGGTAGGGGTGCTTTGCTGGACAGTATATGCCACGCAAATGGCAGACACTCATCTGGTGAGTGAACAGCTCACCCATCATCTCAGCGAAATTTCTGCTATCCTGTTCTTCCTGCTGGGTGCTATGACGATTGTAGAGATCATAGACCTGCATGATGGTTTTGAGATAATTGTAAGCAGAATCAAAACAGATAGCTCCCGCAAACTTATCTGGATCCTGGGTATCCTTGCCTTTGGACTTTCCGCCATTCTGGATAATCTCACCACAACCATTGTGCTGGTATCGCTGCTCAGAAAGCTCGTGCCAAATAAATCAGAGCGCATGTTCTATGCCGGCCTGGTGGTGATTGCTGCTAATGCCGGCGGGGCTTTTACTCCCATTGGCGACGTGACCACTACCATGCTCTGGATTGGAGGACAAATCACCACGGAGAATATTGTCCGTTCTTTGTTTTTACCAAGTCTTGCCTGTTTGTTGTTTCCCCTGCTTTACCTGTCCTACAAAAAAACAGGTAAAATAGACCGTTCTGCAGCTGACACCATTGAAAGAAAACTTGATTCCACCCCGTTTGAACGAAAACTGGTCCTGACCCTGGGAGTCCTGGCCCTGATATTTGTACCTGTTTTTAAATACCTGACCCACCTGCCTCCTTATATGGGCGTATTGCTTGGTTTGGGATTTCTGTGGGTGGTTATTGAACTGGTGCACCATAAGAAAGCTGAAGAACAAAAAAATAAGTTTTCGGTACTCACAGCTCTTAAAAAAGTTGACTCTGCCACTGTGTTGTTCTTCCTGGGTATCCTGTTAAGCATAGGCGCCATGCAGTCTGCCGGACAACTGGCCCTCATGGCAAACTTTCTGGATGCAGAAGTGGGCAACTTCTATGCAATTAACTTTCTGATTGGACTGCTTTCTGCCATCGTCGACAACGTTCCACTGGTCGCAGCCATGATGCGCATGTATCATGTAGAATATCCTGCTGACCATGCCTTTTGGGAATTTCTTGCTTACTGCGCCGGTACAGGAGGAAGTGTACTGATTATAGGCTCTGCTGCCGGTGTTGCCGTTATGGGCATGGAAAAGATAAACTTTTTCTGGTACCTTAAAAAAATCAGCGCCCTGGCGCTCATAGGCTACGTTGCAGGCGCTCTGGTATTTCTCTTACAACAACAGGTTGTAGCCTACCAGGGCAATCTTATGCAAATGTTCATGACAAACTAAGGCACTGTCCTATTGCTATAAAAGCTATTACCCCCGCTAATAAACCCACCCCAATGCCCTCTGCCGGATTCCTGGCAGGGGGCGTTTTAATTAATAACAACTACTATTAAACATAAAAAAAGCCCTGGTGCAAAAGCCTGTCTTGATTAAGGCGTTTGGATCAGGGGCATTTATTGATTGTATTAAGCTTCGGCTTGATTAAGCGTAACCACAGTATCTGATATCCCGGAAACTGTCCAGCCTGCATTTGATTGAACACAGACTACAACTGGCGGGGATGAATGTAATTCTTATCTTTTCACAGGGGAGGTTGGTCTGCCAATTTTATGTCCGCCAATGGCGTAATATAGGATGAACACATAACAGGGAACCAGGATCCAGTATGCATCCTGTGGATTGAATAAATCGGCCAGCTGTCCGTAAAGCAGGGGCAGCAGGGCACCACCGGCAATGCCCATGATCAATAGCGAAGCACCTGCCTTGGTAAAACGACCTAACCCAGCCAGTGCCATGGGCCAAATGGCAGGCCATACAAGCGCATTGGCAAGACCCAGCAACGCTAAAGCCGACACAGAAACGTAACCATCTGCAAAGATTACCACAAAGGATAATACTGTGCCCAGCACACCGGAATAAAGCAGCGCTTTCTCCTGGCTAATGTACTTTGGTATACATACAATTCCGATGATATAAGCAACGATCATGGCTACCAAAGTTGCCGTGGTGAAGAACTTGGCAGTTTCCAGCGAAATACCTTGTGAAGCCCCATAGCTGATGATAGAGTCACCAGCCAGCACCTCTACCCCAACGTACAGAAAAAGCGCCATCACGCCCAGGAGCAAATGCGGGAATTGCAATACACTCCTGCGGCTGGTACTGGCAGCAACCGCTCCTTCCTCTTCTTTATCAGCATCAACTTCAGGTAAGCTTGAGAAATATACCAACAGTGCCAACACAGTAAGCGACACTGCAATAATCACATAAGGGACAATTACCCTGGCTGCCAGGGCATTTAATTCTTCAGTGCTGGCAGCGGCACTGGTAAATCCTTCCGCATCAACCAGGTGATCAACATCACTAAGGGCAATAGCACCCAACACAATTGGCGCCAGTGCACCGGCAAACTTATTACAAATGCCCATGATACTGATCCTTTTTGCAGCACTTTCACGTGGACCGATGATGGTTATGTAGGGGTTGGAAGCAGTTTGCAGCAATGCAAGGCCAGTACCCTGTACAAATAAACCGAACAGAAAGATCAGGTATTGCCTTGTTAAGGCAGCTGGTATGAATATGACAGCACCAACGGCAATGACAAGCAGCCCCAGTGACATACCCTTTTTATAGCCCGTAAAACCCAGCACCCAACCAGAGGGAAGAGCCATCACCAGGTAAGCAATATAAAAAGCAAAGGCAACAAAATATGATTCAAGGTTATTGAGCTGGCAGGCAATTTTCAAGTATGGAATTAGTACTGAGTTTAACCAGGTGATAAAACCAAAGATGAAAAACAGGGCCCCTATGATGATAATAGGGCTCATACCTTTACGCGCCTTGTGCGTTGACTGCTCTTCAGAGACCGGACGTTGTAGGATTTTCGACAAGCTGTTGATGTTTAACTTTTATAAATTTAGCAGACTGTAAGAGAGCAGCTCGCTGAACAAAGCAGAATATGATTAGGGCTACTTCAACGGTTAATATACCAATATTTAAATCATATTTAAATGGCTGCTGCAGCAAAAACCATCTATGAAATAATAGCATGAACAGCGATAACAGGTAAGGTTTAAGCTTATGCATCACTTTTCTTCATAGTATTCACTTTGCACTAAACTTCGATGCCAATTCCCTATAAAGCCATTTGTCCCATTTGGGTATTGATAAAGGTTGTCTTCTGAAACCAAAGCGTAGTGGGATGGAGGTCAATACCGACTTTACTAAATTTTAAGCTTAACCCCTTGGAGTCAGAAAGATTATAAGCATTTTAGGAGCAAAGTTTATTTTCCCGACTACACCTCAACACCTAATCTAATTTCACATGGGTTTGCAACAAAACATGGTCGGCTGGTTTGAAATCCCAGTCCTGAATATGGAAAGGGCCATCAGATTTTATGAAACTGTTTTTGGTATCAGGCTGGTCAGAAAGCCCATGGGGCCTCTGGACATGGCCTGGTTTCCTTCAGAGGAAACACATCTGGGCGCTGCCGGATCGCTGGTGCGGCATCCTGAACATTACAGCCCCAGTAGTAAAGATGGTATCCTCATTTATTTCAACTCCCCGGCTGATGATCTTGGGGTTGAATTAGCGCGGGTAGAAAAAGCAGGTGGGAAAATCATACAGCCCAAAACCCTAATTTCCGAAGAAATCGGTTCAATGGCGCTATTTTTAGATTCGGAAGGCAATCGGTTAGCCTTGCATTCTAAAAGATAGGTATAAAAATCAAAGCAAAACGAAAAAGCTGCCTGATGAGGCAGCTTTTCGTTTATAAATCAAACCAAGATAAAATTGAGTCAGGTAACACTTATTTACAAACCAGTTCAACATCTACATTACCTTTAATGGCCTTGCTATAGGGGCAGATTTCATTCGCTTTCTGCAATAGTCTTTCTTTTGCTTCCTGTTCCAGACTAGGTGCCTCCATTTCCATTTTAACTTTCAGGCCAAATCCATTTTCTTCCCTGTCTTTACCCAGGGAAACATGACAGGTGAACTTAAGATCATCATCATTAAAATCAAGATTCATGGTTTCAGCAGCAAGCTTTGCCGCACTACTGAAACAGGCCGCATATCCAGCGGCAAATAATTCTTCAGGATTAGTTTTCCCACTTTGACCGGAACCACCCAGTTCACTTGGTTCAGTAGTTTTTACATGAAGTGAGCCATCGGGTGTACTTACTTCTCCATTACGCCCACCCACAGAGGTGGCTGTTGCTGTGTATTGAACTTTAAGATCTTTAGATTGCATAGCTATATTTATTAATCGATACAGTTAACACTGATATGCAAGCCTTTTTGTTTTGACAATCAGTTAAAATCCTGTACAAATTATGTTGGACATGGACCTGTA
>JASLAE010000067.1 GCA_030147305.1 Cesiribacter sp. | reverse complement strand
ATTATTTAACTTTCACGTTAACAGCATTCATGCCTTTACGGCCCTGCTCTAATTCAAATTCAACTTCATCATTTTCGTGGATTTCTTCTTTAAGTCCCGTAGAGTGAACAAAATAGTCTGTTCAGGTTTGGGTTTCCTTAATGAAGCCATATCCTTTTTCTTCATTAAAAAATTTTACGATTCCTTCTTTCATTAGAATTTTGTGATATTATGTACTGATAACTCAAATATACAACAATGCGTTCCAAAACAAGAAAATCTGCTGAATCTGAATAGCACATATTCACTTATACCTTATAGATTTAAAGTTAAAAAACACATTATCAACCTGTTACAAATATTAAAAAAATCCTTCGATAGCAGCAGTTATTTTACCGAGTAGGTAAATTCCAAATTAATTTGACGACTTATTAAGCATTGGGCTGGTGCCTGATGACAAATTGTATAAGCTCATCCTGGGATACGCCTGCCCTGTTACTGGCATCTGCAATATCGTTACGGGATACCTGGGCAGCAAATGTTTTATCTTTCAGCCGTTTCTTTACGCCTTTCACTTCCATACCCTGGTAGCCTTCTGGTCGCATAAGGGAATAGGCATGCGTAAAGCCTGAGAGCTCATCGAAGGCATACAACATTTTATCCATGGCAGACACTGGTGCTACGCCAAAGTAGGCAGGGCCGTGTGAAGCAATAGCCCTGATGATGGCCGGATCGAGCTCCCGGCGTTCAAGCTCCTCAATTATGCGCCTGCAATGTTCTTCAGGCCACTGGTCCCAATCCGCATCGTGCAGCAGACCTGCCAGGTACCATTTATGTTGCTCGCTACTTTCCAGGTTCAGTCGCTCCTCTGCCCAGGCTTTCATAAGGTGTGCGACCTGCACCATGTGCAGCTTCAGCCTGCTGTTTTTCACCCAACTGTCTAAGAGCGCATTTGCTTCTTCCTTCGTAATTACATTGCCTGCATTAGCCGGATTGCCAAATTCACTCCGCCCCAGGTATAGCTGATGATTGGTCATAAATTAATCTATTCTTGTGTTATGGTTTGATCTTCCTAAACCTAAACAAATTATGGTTTACAGGAAACCGGGTACAAAGCTTTTCACCCTCCTTTACCTTTTAACCGCTTTTACCGATACTAAATCTGATCAAGACAATTATAGCTATATTTGATAGTAAAAGTGATTATCTAATAACTGCAGCTCTATATTATGTCTTTTTCATCTCTTGGATTATCTGCTCCCTTGCTGAAAGCAGTGGAGGATCAGCATTACGCGCAGCCCTTTCCCATACAGGAGCAGGCAATACCCGCCATCCTGCAAGGGAAAGATCTTTTTGGCATTGCCCAGACAGGATCTGGTAAAACTGCCGGCTTTGTGCTGCCTATCCTTGAAATGCTGCAGCACAGAAAACCACAGAAAGGCAGGCAGATTAGTGTGCTGGTGCTGGTACCAACGCGCGAGCTGGCAGCCCAAGTTGCTGATGTGTTCCATACTTTCAGTGCTAATCTAACTCGCAGGGTGAAAACGCTGGCTGTGTTTGGTGGTGTGTCGATCAACCCGCAAATGATGGGACTGCAAAACACGGAAATATTAGTAGCAACACCCGGCCGTCTGTTAGACCTTATTTCCTCCAATGCCTTACAACTGACTGCTGTTCAAGTGCTTGTGCTTGACGAAGCAGATAAGATGCTGAACCTTGGATTTCAGGAGGAAATGGAGAAGATAATGGCTCTCCTCCCGCAAAAACGCCAAAACATCCTTTTCTCTGCAACACAAGGCGACGAGGTGCAGTCTATGAAAGAATCCCTGCTGCACAACCCGCTTTTGATAGAAGTTGAACCAGAGCAGCAGAACACTGAACTCATTCGACAGGTGGCCTATGCAGTGAGCCCGGAAAGGAAAGGCGTCTTCTTACGTTACCTGCTCAAAGAACATAACATGGAGCAGGTGCTGATCTTCACCTCTGCCGTTCGCACAGCTGATAACCTAGTTGGAAAATTAAAGAAACATGGCATTCAGGCCGCTGCTTTACATAGTGGTAAAAGCCAGGGGGCAAGAACCGAAGCCCTGCAGAATTTTAAAACGGGTAAGATGCGGGTGCTCGTAGCTACCGACCTTGCTTCCAGGGGCATAGACATTCAAAAACTACCTTATGTGATCAATTATGAATTGCCCAGGTCTCCTAAAGATTATGTACACAGAATAGGCAGAACAGGACGTGCTTTAGCCACTGGCGAAGCAATTTCCCTTATTGTTCCGGAAGACCAGCATCATTTTGGCATCATCCAAAAGAAGACGGGTAAAAAAGTTACCATCGTCGATACCAGCGAACTAAATCTGCATGGATTTTAGTAAACTGTCTGCAACCTCATACAACTAAAAGGAAGCAGCAAAAGCCGTTGCGAAAATAAAAAGGGTGGCGGCAATTTTAGCCAGTAGCATTTGATCACTCAGCAAAAAAAGGGTTTCTTTGCAGATATATGGAAATGTTTATAACCTCCCTTAATTCAGGCAGTAACGGAAATTGTTATTATGTAGGT
>JASLAE010000053.1 GCA_030147305.1 Cesiribacter sp. | reverse complement strand
GTTCGTGCAGGCATTACCAGATATGCGGACTTCATTCATGATTTGCAAGCTTTTATAGCTTGCCACTATTTAAACCTACTGTATGACAAAAAACCCGCCACTCAAAACACCAACTACAATTTCGTTGTCAGTAATCAGGTTGGCATCTCTAAGCAGATTGGTCAGAATCTCTGAATTGTTGCTAAGAATTGGGCTGTTGTTAAGTACATTGTTCAGAATCTCAACATTATTATTGTTTAATACATCCTCAACATCTACAAGATCCTCAAGGGTAATGTCACCGATATTTACGGCAACAGCTCCAACATTAACATTAATTAAGCCACTCACTAGCTGACCTACGTTAGTACGTTGCTGCGATTGTGCTTGTGCAGTGACTGAAAACATAGCAAGCATAAAGAATGCTGCGAAGAAAAGTTTTACATTTTTCATAATAAAAATAATTAATTGGTAATAAAAAATTAAACGAATTGATCAATATATATAAGTTTGGCCAAATTATATATATGCTTTATAATAAACACAATAATCCTGTGTAATGGAAAATATATCATTCCAAATTATAGTGTTTTTAATATCTTAATATATCAGTATATATGATATTAATATTTTTTAAGCACATTAAAAGAACCTTATCTTACTGGTTTTCAGATAATCCACTTTACTATTAATACTCGTTTTATTTTAAAAGGTTTTAATAAAATGTATTAAAAATATAAATATCCTAAACATAGGCTACCCGTCTACGTATATAATTACGCTTTTTTTCTACTTTTTATGTGGAATGCTTCCCCATCATTATATCCTATAAAGATATATTTTCATTCTATGTAGTATTTTCAACAAATTACATTTTAATATTTTTTTCTATATAATTTATTATAAAAGAAGTTTGATCCGGTAAAGAATATATAATGCATTGGGTCTCTTTAGCAATCTTACTGTCTTTCCTTTTTTAATCAGTAAGTGTAATAGTAATGAATTGATGAACCTGCTAAAACAAGAAAAACCACCCCAATAGAGGTGGTTTTTAAGTACTTCTCATACTCGTTTATTAATCAGCCAGATGCTGTACTGCCTGCTCCAGCGCAAGGTCTTTTCCTGCTTTTACATCCTCCGGCTTATTTTCCCATAGCAGCGTGGGGGGCAGGCCTGTACCCTCATGGCTAGCACCATCAGCATCCCTAAAATCGCCCACCGACAGGCTGAAGATCCAACCGTTGTAAAGCTGGCGGCTGGGATTGTCGGAAAAGGCCCCTGCAGTGGTATCGCCTGCCTGCACCACCTGCGGCAGCTCGCGCATGGCCAGTGAAAATGTTTCTGCGCCGCTGCCGGTGAAACGCGTGGTGAGCAGGATGATTGGCTTAGTGCGCAGCGCTCCGCTGCCTAGCGGCCGCACATACCAGTCCGTCCAGTCTGTAAAGTTAGTTGGGTCAGGGCCGGAGCGTTTGCGGGAGCGCATGTAAAGATATTCTTCTTTGGCAAAGTACCCTGCCAACTGCTGCCCGGCCGGATCCTGACCGCCTGGCGTGTCCCTAATGTCTATTACTATTCCCCTGGCATCTTTAAAGGTAGCAGCAATCTGGTTCATGGCTTCGTCCACCTCCTTCAGCTTGATCATAAAGTGGTCTACATGAATATACCCCACATTATCTGGCAACCAGCCCCAGTCAAATGCTCCAAGCTCCTGATGGTTCTGCAGATAGTGATCCTTTACCACCTCAAATTCAAAATCTTCCTGCTGGCTTATGCCGCCTTCCAGGTCTACACTCCAGCGAGGCAGTTCAGGCGTGGTAGGATAAAGGGTTACGTGAGCGTCGTTTAAGATAGAAAGCATATTGGTTACCACACCATAAAACTCAGCCTCCGACATATTTTCCCGTATTTGCGGACGGTAGACAGTATAAACAGAATCCCAGTCTATCTTTTTAATCGCAAACAGGCCGTAATAGTCGTGGAAATCCTGCCACAGCAGCTCAAAATTACTTACCGGGTTATTCTTCTGTGCCGGTTCCGGAACCAGCTTATCTTCGCAGGCGCACAGGCTAACCCCAAGGCAGAGCCCAAGCAGTATAATTATATTTTTCATGATTGATTATTTTTTAGGAAATAGATAAAAGAATGAGAGGTTGTAGGCACTTTCTGCCATTGTGAAGGTGCGGGGCTCCTGCTCGCGCAACCAGTTAAGCTGGTAGCTGGCCACAGCCGTTGTCCGCAGGCCCATACGGTACTGGTACTGTACCTCTGCCTGCACCAGGTTCAGCTTGTTAAAGGTCTGCCAGCGTGTATTATGTTTCAGGAAAGCCTGCTCCAGGTTTTCGTTGGGCTGTGTTAAGGTGCCGTGGTAAGGCGGGCGGGTAACCAGGCCAACCACTGCTGTAGAAAGATTTGCTTCGAACTGGTGGCGCTCTGCCGCTGCATAGGTCACGCGCAGTTGTGGACTAAGCGCAATAAGGTTCATCAGGCCTGGTGTAGTAAAACCCTGTGGATAGAGCAGCTGCTCACTAAGCATGGCTCCTGCAGAGAACTGGAGTTTATCGGGGTTGCCGAGCTTGTGCCAGTACCCAACTTTCACCACCGGAGACAGCATGGGTGCCTGTAGGGGCACTTTGGTTTCTTTAACTGTGCCATCGGCCTGTAGCTCCTTAAAATAAACAGCTTTATCTGCCTGGTCCGCAGGGTTGTAGCTTCCAAGGTTGCCTTGCAGGCTTACCTCCACCCGGGAGCGCTCCCCACTATAAAGGAACTGCAGGCCCACACGGCGGTAGCGACCCTGGTAGAGCAACGGGCTTACAGCCTTGTCTACCATACTAAAGGTACTTAGGCCAAGCTGTAACCCTACCTGAAATTTTGGCGGAAGAAAAAAGTCCGCCTTCTCCTGTGCATAGCCACTTACCCCCAGCAAGCAGCATAACAAAAACAACATTGTGGCTTTCATAAAACTAAAATTTATGAAGCAAAGGAAAGGGTTTCAAAGGCGCTAATCGTCCGAACCGAACGAATCAGACCACTGCCGACGCTTTCGCACCCAGTTTTTGATAGTATTGCGAAGGGGTCTGACCGGTTTTTTTCTTGAATACTGCATTAAAGGTAGACTTTGAATTAAAGCCTGCCTCATGGGCCAGTGCCAGTAAGGTATAATGTGAGTAGGCAGCAGAGCCCGCCAGTTGCTTAAAGGCATCTACCCGATAGTCGTTGATGAAATCGTAAAAATTCTTTTGCACCACCCCATTGAGTACAGCAGATACCTGGTAGCGTGGCAGGCCCAGGTGCTGAGAAAGTTTAATAAGGTCCAGCTCCGGATCCAGGTACAGCTTATCATCTTCAACGGCCTTTTGTATCCGTAGCGCCTGCTCCACCATGGCCTCCTCTACCTGAGGGAGCACAACTGGTTTAGCTTTGTTCCGGTCTTCCGCCGCATAAGGTGTCTGCAGTGCTTCCAGCATGGGATCTGCCTGGAAAAGCTGCGGCTGGGCAAGTGCTTTGTAACCGATCCAGTAGAGCAACATAACTACCCCCAGGAAATGGTATGGATAAACCGATCCCAGCAGCGGCCAACCATATTTACGGGCATAAAAGACCAGCACAGAAAAGCTGAGAATATAAAATAAGCCTATGAGCATGTTTTTGAGCCAGAGCAGGCGCATATGCTGCTCGCTGCTGTAGAGGGCATGTAAACGCTTTACATAAAGGCGCAGCCGCCAGAGGCTAAGACCAAAAAATACCACATGGACCCCATTGGTAAACTGGTTCATCCAGCCAAAATCTTCTGCTAAAACACGCTCCCAGTCCGAGAGATAAGCAATTTTTTCCTGCGCCGGGAGCACATAATACGGTGTTAACAGGGATACAATAAATAAGAAAGGCAGGAAATAAAGCAGCAGCATAGCTTTCCAGCGAAAGCGTGGATTGGTCAGTGAGCAGGTAAGCAGGTAAATTAGCGGACCATACAGGAGCGGAATGCTCCAGGTAATGCGGCTCAGGTGAGGGTTTTGAAGAAAGAATTCAGGATTATCATTGCCAACCAGCACCAGGTGAAACGACAGCAGGCCGAGTAAACATCCCAGTAAACGATTATTTCTGCTGTTGCCCGGCCTGGTAAACAGTAACAGCGCCAGCAAAATCCCCTGCCCAGCCCCTAATAACAAGACTATGTCGAATAGCTTCATCTTGGATTAAAGGTACATATTTGGCAGAAAAAATATTTTTATGGACTATTATATTATTTTAAACAGCTTTCATTCTAAAAGAACAAGGCACAAAAAAAACCACCCCGTGTGGGTGGCTTTTTGCTTTCCAATCAACTTTCGCTAAATATTAGCTTCAATATAAGTTATAAAACTGATAGCTGCAATGATTTATTCACACTCTTATGTGGTTATAAATCTGATACTTAACTTAAAACAGCTCCATATTAAGACCATTGCTACTTGGTTAGCAATATGCAGGGAGCCATCAACAAAAAAGCCACCCCAAAAGAGGTGGCCCATGCTCTGGTACTTTAAGCAAAGTAATGAGTACCGCTACTGCCTTCTTGCCTGCTCGTAGCGACGGTTAACTTCATCCCAGTTCACTACATTCCACCAGGCGCCAACATAGTCGGGGCGCTTGTTCTGGTATTTCAGGTAGTAAGCATGCTCCCATACGTCTAGGCCCAGGATAGGCTGACCTTTTTTATCGGCCACGTCCATCAGGGGATTGTCCTGGTTTGGGGTAGAAGTAATTTCTACATCGCCATTGCTGGTAACAATAAGCCATGCCCAGCCCGAACCGAAACGGGTTGCTGCAGCCTGTGCAAATTCTTCTTTAAACTTGTCGAAAGAACCCCATTTCTGGTTAATGGCCTGGCCAACAGAACCGCTGGGCTGCCCGCTGCCATTTGGCCCCATGATGGCCCAGAACAGGTTGTGATTATAGAAGCCGCCGCCATTATTGCGTACTGCGTTGTTGCCGCCTACATTGCTTAAAATTTCTTCAATGGATTTGTTTTCCATTTCGGTTCCCTGAATGGCTTTGTTCAGGTTATCGGTATAAGCTTTGTGGTGACGGCCGTGGTGAATCTCCATGGTCTGCTGGTCAATGTGGGGTTCCAGCGCATTAGAGGGATAGGGTAGGTTGGGTAATTCGAATGCCATAGTTGAAAAAGGTATTTAAAGGTTAAACAATGTTTTCGGGTACAAAGTACAAAAATTTATTTTTTGAGGGAGTCAGGAGGCAGCGGGGTTACCCCACTACCTGCTAATTACGTCCGTTATTACGCAGTTTCAGGAAAAATTCATTCAGCAGTGCCTGGCTTTCGGCAGCCATAACGCCCTGTTTTATCACTGTTTTAGGGTGAAGCATGGGTACTCCCAGCTGAGAAAAACCTCGCTTCTCGTCGCTGGCACCCCAAACAATCTGGCTTAGCTGCGACCAGTACAGGGCCCCTGCACACATGGGGCAGGGTTCCAGCGTTACATACAAGGTACAATCCTGCAGGTATTTAGCTCCCAGGTAGTTGGCTGCCGCCGTTATGGCCAACATTTCTGCATGGGCTGTTACATCATGCAGCCGTTCTGTCTGGTTATAGGCCCGGGCAATGATGCGCCCGCGGCTCACTACCACCGCACCTACCGGAATTTCTCCATCCTGAGCAGCATAAGAGGCCTGTTTCAGGGCCTCTCGCATAAACTGCTCATGAGTATTAACCTCTAACATGCTAGAGTGTTTTTTTAAGTCGAATAGATTCCATCATGGCGGCAGCAACAGGCGCCCACTGCTGGCGCTGGCTGGCTGGTGCCGTAAAGGTAAAGACCACCACCTTGCCATTGACCAAACCATAGGCGATGTAGGTATACACCTGCATCGGTTTTGTTTGCCGGATGGAGTTTTCTTCTTCGGCATCTGCTACGGTACCTACATACTCAAAAATGGCAAAATTTACATCTTTGATCTCCTGGATGTCTTCCTTAATCCAGTTGATATCAGCATAAAGGGTAGAGAGGGATGCCTTATAAAAATCTTTTACCAGCGGCAGGTCAAAGTACTGCCATTGGGTCAGTGACATGTTCACACTAAAATCTACCTGCCGGCTGGGATCGGTATAGAGTGCTATGGGCTTACGATAAGATACATATTTGGCAGCCATATCCTGCTCGGTAACCGGAGCAAAATCAGCAGGCAAAGACACCGTAATAGCATCGTGCACCTCGGTTTTCTTCAATTTGGGAACTTGCATGGCCAGCAGCAGCGGTAAAAGCGCCAGCCAAAACACCTGTTTAATCTTCATGCGCTAAAATTAGTTCTTTCAATACTTAAACGCGCAAACATCACGCCATATTCTTTCCCCGCTCCTGTGCTTACCAGCAGGCCTTTTAGCTGCAAGCCAGGCCAAAGTGTGTTTAGGAGAAGCAGCAGTACGAAGCTTAGGTTGAAAAAAATCAGGCCCCAGCCAGACATTTGAAACACAATAGCCGATTTCTTCTGCTAAAACATTAATTTTGCTGGCGCTGAGAAGAAATATCTATCAACAAAGGCAAGAGTTACAGGATTATGTTACGCACACACACCAATGGCGAGTTACGCCTGGAAGATAAAGGCAAAGAAGTGACCCTCACGGGCTGGGCGCAGACCATTCGCAACAAAGGGGCAGTGATCTGGATAGACCTGCGCGACCGCTGGGGCCTTACACAGCTAATTTTTGAAGAAGGCATAACGGATCCGCAACTGTTGAAAGAGGCTGCCGAAGTGGGCCGGGAGTGGGTGCTGCAGGCCACCGGAGTGGTGGTAGAGCGTTACAACAAAAATCCCAACATGCCTACGGGCAATATTGAAATAAGGGTAAGTGCACTAAAAGTGCTGAATAGGGCCAAAACGCCTCCTTTCCAGATCGAAGACGAGACCGATGGCGGGGAAGAGCTGCGGGCCAAATACCGCTACCTGGACCTGCGCCGTACGCCTGTGCGCAACAACCTGCTCCTGCGCCACCAGCTGGCCCAGGAAACCCGCCGTTACTTAGATGGTCAGCAGTTTATTGAAGTAGAAACCCCGGTACTCATCAAAAGCACACCGGAAGGTGCCCGCGACTTTGTAGTGCCCAGCCGCATGAACCCCGGCGAATTTTATGCCCTGCCCCAGTCACCCCAAACCTTTAAGCAGCTGCTGATGGTGAGCGGTTTTGACCGTTACTTTCAGATTGTAAAATGCTTCCGCGACGAAGACCTGCGTGCCGACCGCCAGCCGGAGTTTACCCAGATAGACTGCGAAATGGCTTTTGTCACCCAGGAAGATATTCTCAACACCTTTGAAGGACTGATCCGCCACCTTTTTAAAGCTGTAAAAGGTATTGAGATTGGTGACGTGCCCCGCATCACATACGATGAAGCCATGCGCCGCTTTGGTTCCGACAAGCCCGACATCCGCTTTGGCATGGAGTTCAGCGAGCTGAATGCTGTGGCACAGCATAAAGGCTTCCAGGTATTCGACCAGGCTGAACTGGTGGTAGGCATTGCCGCTCCCGGCTGCGCTGAATGGACCCGTAAGCAGCTTGATGCGCTGACCGATTACGTAAAACGCCCGCAAATTGGCATGAAGGGCCTGGTGTGGGTGCGCTACAATGCCGACGGCACCCTTAAATCTTCTGTAGACAAGTTCTATGCTGAAGAAGACCTAAAGGCCTGGGCACAGCTAATGAACGCTCAGCCTGGCGACCTCCTGCTGGTGCTCAGCGGCGATGCTGACAAAACACGTAAAGCCCTGAGTGAGCTTCGCCTCTACCTGGGCAACGAACTGGGTCTGCGCAAAAATGATGCGTTTAAGCCACTTTGGGTCCTGGACTTTCCGCTGCTGGAGTGGGACGAAGAGACCGGCCGTTACCATGCCATGCATCACCCCTTCACCGCTCCCAAACCTGAAGACCTCGACAAGCTGGAGACAGATCCAGGGGCTATTCGTGCCAATGCCTATGACCTGGCCCTCAATGGAGTGGAAATTGGCGGCGGCTCTATCCGGATACACGACCGTGCCACACAGGCGCGCATGTTTAAGCTGCTGGGCTTTAGCGAAGAAGAGGCCCGGAAGCAGTTTGGCTTCCTGATGGAGGCTTTTGAGTATGGTGCACCACCACATGGGGGTATTGCCTTTGGCTTCGACCGCCTTTGCTCCCTGATGGGCGGCCAGCAAAGTATCCGCGATTTTATTGCCTTCCCCAAAA
>JASLAE010000005.1 GCA_030147305.1 Cesiribacter sp. | reverse complement strand
GTATTGCGGGTAGACAGGCTGGAGGCCAGTTTAAAAGGGCGGCCGGTGCGGGGAGCTTTTACCCTCAGTAACTTCGATGATTATTATCTTTCTTTCACGACTGATTCCGAGTTGGATGCCCCGTCCCTGCTGGCGTTTTATCCCATATCGGGTATTGCTGAGGCAGGTGGTCTGCTGAAGGTGAAGATGGATTTTAAAGGACGCCTGAATGACCTGAAGCAAAGTGCTACCTTAAACCGCATTCAGGCAGGTGGCGAGGTAGTGTTGCAGGAGCTGAAGTTTGTAAGAAAAGGTTCTCCCTATCCTTTTAACAAGCTTAATGGCAGCCTTATTTTCAGAAATCAGGATCTGGCCCTGAGCAACCTGAGCGGCAAAGCAGGCAACAGCCACTTTGTTGTCAATGGCCTTTTTAAAAATATTTTTGCCTACCTGCTGCTCGAAAACCAGCCCATAGCCATTGAGGCAGATTTACAATCGGATTTCCTGGATTTTGACCAGTTGCTGGCAGACTCGGGTGCAGCAGAGAAGCAAACGTTGCAGGCAGCAACAGGCGCTGTAGCAGGTGAGAAATACTATGCTTTCGATATCAGGCCTGATCTGAATCTTTATTTTAATTGTCAGGTAAAGCAGCTCCATTTCGATCGGTTTAAAGCCAGTGACGTAGCCGGTGAACTGGTGGTGGAAAAAGGGGTTGCCTATGTGAAAGGAGGTCGATTAAAAGCTGCAGGTGGCCACATGCAGTTAAACGGGCATATAGATGCCCGCAGGCCTAAAGACGTAAGTGTTACGGGCAAAGCTCATTTCGAAGGTATCAATGCCGATAGTGTTTTTTATATCTTCCACGATTTTAGCCAGGATTTTCTGACCGCCCATCACCTGAAGGGAAAAGTAACAGCAGATGTCAATACCAGCATGGAGTTCGACAAAAAGTTACGCTTTCGTTACGAAAAACTTATCGTCGATTCAGATATGCTTGTGGTAAACGGGCAACTGAAAGGTTTTGAACCGATGCAGTCCCTGTCTGCCTTCATTAACGAGCAACGGCTGGCAGATATCACCTTTTCCAATATCAACAGCAAGGTAAGTGTTCGCAACAAAACCATTTATTTACCCGCTACCGTTATTGAGTCAGATATTACCCGGGTAACCATAGAAGGAACCCACACTTTCGATCAGCACATTGACTATGGGGTGAAGGTGCCCCTCAAGGCAGTGCTCGTTGGAAAAAAAGAGCAGATGCCGGCATCTGCTGTTCGTCCGGAAGCAGGAGCACCCCATTTGTTCCTGCGCATTAAGGGTACTACCGATGATTATAAGATCAGCTATGATTCCTATGCTGTAAAAGAAAAGATTGTTACAGACATCAAGAAAGAAAAAGAAGAGCTGAAGGAAACCATCCGAAATAAAGGCAGGAGCCAAAAAGAAGTTGTAACACCGGAAGAAGAAGATTTTTTCGATTGGTAGCCCATCTTGTAGCCCTACCGTGAAACATTTATACTGTAGCAATGGTATACAGTATGAAAGGAACGGAATCGTATGCGGAACATACTGCTTGGGCTGCTCATCTTCTGCTGTTCTGCAAGTTCCTGGGGCCAGCAAATAACGCTTAGCGGACAAATTACGGATGCGGTTAGCGGTGAAGGATTACCAGGGGCTACGCTCTACCTGCCTGATTTGGGCGAGGGGAGTGTCACAGATGCAGGTGGCAATTTTTTAATCAAAAATCTCTCTGCTGGCACACACCAGTTACGGGCATCCTTTGTTGGTTACCGCACGCAAAACTTCACACTAAGTTTTAAACAGGATACAACTTTTCAGCTGGCGCTTTTACCGGCGCAGGAGCAATTGCAGGAACTGGTGGTAGAAGCCAGTGCTATCTCTAATGCTTATTCCAGTAACCTGGCTGGTATTACCCATCTTACTCCCGAAGATATAGAAAAGGCTGTAGGGATGCTCGGAGAGCAGGACCTGGTGAAGACGCTGCAGCTTAAACCGGGCGTGCAGAGCGGGAGTGAGGGCAATAGTGGCTTTTATGTGAGAGGAGGCCAGGCAGATCAGAATCTGGTGCTTATTGATGGTGTAAGCCTCTATAACCCCTCTCACCTCTTTGGTATGTTTAGTGTTTTTAACAGCGATTTGCTCCAGGATGTAAAGCTTTACAAAGGGCACTTTCCGGCACGTTTTGGCGGCAGGCTTGCTTCAGTCTTAGACATAAGCTTAAAAGAAGGGGATCTGCAGAAAGTGCGGGGTGCCGGGGGTACAGGTTTAATCAGCTCCCGCATGATGCTGGAAGGCCCTCTGATCAAAAACAAACTTTCCTGGATGGTATCAGGCCGGCGGACGTATTTCGACATGATTACCCGCCGGATCAATAAATCAATGGCCGATGAACCAGGTTATCAGCCCATCCCGGATTATTATTTCTACGACCTGAACGCAAAAATATTTTTTAAGCCCGGTAAGAATGATCGCATCAGCCTGACGCTGTACCAGGGCAGTGACAAGTTCTATTTCAAGGATACAAACTTTGCTTTTGATTTTTTGTGGGGCAACAAAGCTGCGATACTGAAATGGCAGCATCTGTTCTCCAATACACTCTCCGGTAATTTTTCTGTCTCAGCCACAGAATACAAATACCAGATCCGAAACAGCTTTGAAGAAATCTCCCAGACAGCTGGCTCGGGCATACAGGACCTGGCAGCCACTGCAGATTTTGGCCTGGCCCTGCCTAATGAACATTTTGTCACTTTTGGGGCTTCGCTAACACACCATAATTTCGATGTGTTGCGCATAGAGCATGAGAATAAAGAGGAAATACCAGAATCTACAACCAGCAATACAGATAAGGTGCCTGCACTGGAAGGGGCCATATATATATCTGATGAATGGCAAATCAGCAGTAAAGTAGGATTGGAAAGTGGTTTACGTTTTACAAGCTTTTCTGCCCTGGAAAAAACACAGTTGGGACTGGAGCCCCGCATGAGCCTGCGCTGGCAGGCTGCCAGAAAACTGGCCTTGAAAGCAGGCTACAGCCGGGCCTACCAATATGTACACCTGGTCAACAGCTCGGGGGCTTCGCTGCCTACAAGTTTCTGGTATCCCTCCAGCAATGAAA
Organism: Cesiribacter sp.; assembly: GCA_030147305.1. Lineage (GTDB taxonomy): Bacteria > Bacteroidota > Bacteroidia > Cytophagales > Cyclobacteriaceae > Cesiribacter. Next base: position 15,753 of record JASLAE010000005.1, on the reverse strand, counting down.
TAAAGCCACAGCTTGCTAACCAGTATGCCCTTGGCCTGGAGTCGCAACTGCACACCAAATGGCGTTTATCCAATGAAGTATATTTCCGCAACATGCAGCATCAGATCGATTTTAAAAATGGTGCAGAAATGTTTGGAAACCCAGAGGTTACTGCAGACCTGGTTTATGGCAAAGGATGGGCCTACGGCAATGAGTTTTACCTGGAAAAAGTAAAAGGTAAAACCACCGGCTGGATTGGCTACACCCTTAGCTGGACCTGGCGGCAGTTCGAGGAATTAAACGAGGGCAGGGCTTTTTTAGCCGGCCAGGACAGGCGCCACGACATTAGCATAGTCATTAACAGGGAACTGGCTAAACGACTCTCAATTTCAGGCACCTGGGTTTACGGCAGTGGCTCACTTACCACCCTGCCCGCCAGCCGCTATTATGTGCAGGGACAGCGCGACGGCACATCAGGTATAGTGCCCATGTACGCAGATCGGAACAATTTTCAGCTGGCAAATTACCATCGCATGGACCTGGGTCTGGTCTATAAATTTAAGCCCAGTTGGGGCGAAGCAGATCTGAGTTTAGGTGTGTATAATTTGTATAACAGACGCAATGCCTACTTCGTTTACTTTGAGCGACTGCCCCGAAATGAAATCAATGAATTTAAACTGGTAGCCAGACAGGTTTCACTTTTTCCGGTGCTGCCTTCGGTAAGTCTTAACTATAAATTTTAAAAGCCATGCGTGCAATCCTCAACCTCGTATTGCCTGTATTTTTTCTGGCTACTGCATGCGATATGCAGCAGGAAATAGAAGTAGACCTGCCCGCGCAGACTCCCGTAACCCTTATTGAATGCTACCTGGAAGAAGGCTTTCCTGCCAGGGCCCTGGCTACCGAGAGTGTTGCCTTTTTCGATAGTGTTGAAATAAAGCCTGCAGATGATCTGCAAATAACGTTGTTGCAGGGGAACAGGCAGATTTCGCTAACAAATGCTTATGAAATAGATACCCTTTTTCACGATGCTTTTAATTATACCTCCACCGATACGATTGAGTACGAAGAGAACAGCGTCTGGGAGATTGTGGTGAGCCGGCAGGATACCGAGGTGGCACGAGGTTTTACCCGTTTTCTGCCTAAGCCTGTTGTCAAGAATATTAACTATACCTTAAATGCGCACGACAGCCTCATATCGCTGCAGGTGCTGGTAGAAGATAATCCCAACCAGGAGAATTTCTACAGGCTTACCATGTATCCTGATGGCTTTAATCCCAGCAGTGGTTACAAGGGAATCTGGTCAGACCAGGCTGCAAGTGGTAATATTATTCAGATGAACACAGGCTTTTCGTTTAAAGCAACAATGGATCAGCTGGTGGTAACGATCTACCACATCGACAAACCCTACTATACTTTCCTGGAAAGCCTGCAAAAAGCATCAGAGGCAAACTACAATCCTTTTGCCCAGCCAGCCAATATAGAATCTAACCTGGAGGGGGAGGCTCAGGGCGTATTTACAGCTGTATCTGCCGTAACCTATTACCTGCAGCTTAAGCGCTAATCAGGAAACGGCAACATTCAAATATTCATGAAAGGGCTGTACTGTACGAAAGGCTTCCAGCAGCTTTTCTGTAAAATCCCGCGCCTTTACTTCTTCATCAGAATAAGTATGCATTGCCATATAGCTCTTGAGCTTTAGCAACTCCAGATTTGGGTGGTCTGCCGGATAGCCTTTGGGTGGCCGCTGTAGCTTTTCACCCTGTATGGGGCCAAACAGCTCCTTAAAGCGAGGCTCGTCCACGATCTTTTTCAGCTCTGCCGCATTATAGTCTACCTCCTGGCGGATTTTGCGTATCTGCTCTGGCGTTGGGGTGTAAATGCCACCGGCTACCAGGCTTTCGCCACCGGGTTGCAGGTGAAAATAGTAGTGAGAAGAGTCTGCATGCCGGCCACCTTCTGCAATGGCAGCCGACATCCAGATCTTATACGGCGATTTGTTGGCGCTAAAGCGCACATCACGATTTATCCTGAACAAACAGTCTTCCGGTCGCACATCACGCAGGCTCTCGTCTGTTTCTTTTAAGCCTTCCAGTACCTGTGCTGTAAGCTTTTTAAATTCTGTTCTGGCCTGCTGATAGTCCTGGCGATGGGCATCCATCCATTCTTTGTTGTTGTTTGCTCCCAGGCGAGCCATAAAATCTAAAATGTAAGCCGTATCTACCATATAAATCCACTACAACAGGTCAACTACCGCCTCAAGCCCCATGCTGCGGGAGCCCTTGATGAGGAAGGTTGTGTTTTCAAATTTTTTCTTCTTCAGGTAGTTAAGCAACATTTCCTGGGTTTCAAAATGAATGCCTTCGGAATTATTGTCCAGGGCTGGTATGATGTGAATGCCGCAGAAAATTGTTTTGTCAAAGTCGTATTTAGCAATGAGGCGGCCAAGGTCGTGGTGCTCCTTCACGCTTTCCTCTCCCAGCTCCATCATATCGCCTACAATTAACACTTTTTTAGGCCGTTGCAGGGCAGCAAAGTGTTCAATGGCCACTTTCATGGAAGTAGGGTTTGCATTATACGCATCCAGAATAATGTAATTGCTATTCTTTTCTATGATCTGGGAGCGGTTATTGCCCGGTACATAAGCGGCTACGGCTTTATTTGCCTTTTCGTCGGGCACTTCGAAAAACTTGCCTACACAGAGAGCAGTAACAATATTCTCGTAATTGTAAACCCCCATCAGGTTAGTGGTTACCTGCTCGCCGTTTTCTGCCTTCAGCACTACAAAAGGATCGGCAGAAACGATCTCTGCCTGGTAAAAGCCATCTTTATCGGGATAATAAATTGGATGCTCGAAGCGACGGCCCATATTCCGCAACTCTTCCATGCGCGAATTAATGAAAACAGTTCCCTTATGCTCCAGCAACCATTGGTAAAGCTGGCTTTTGGCTTTCAAAACGCCTTCTGTGCCGCCAAAACCATCCAGATGAGCTTTGCCAATGTTGGTGATCAGCCCGTGGGTAGGTTCTGCAATCTGGCACAATTCGCCAATATCATTAGGGCGGTTGGCGCCCATTTCTACAACCAGTATTTCAGTGTCTTTAGGGGTATTGAGCAGGGTTAAGGGTACACCAATGTGATTGTTAAGATTGCCAACAGTAGCGTAGCATTTATATTTCTGCTTTAGCACGGCATGCATCAGTTCTTTGGTGGTGGTTTTTCCGTTAGAGCCCGTAACGCCAATGACCGGAATGCTAAGCTGCCGGCGGTGGTGGTTGGCCAGTTGTTGCAGCGCCAGCAGGGTATCTTTTACATAGAGACAGTTTTCCGTATCTGCCAGTTCAGGCTCACTGACCACAACATATTTGGCACCTTTCTTAAGCGCCTCTTTGGCAAAAGCGTTAGCATCAAAATTAGGACCCTTTAAGGCAACAAACAGGCAGTTCTCCGGCAGTTTACGCGTATCGGTGCTTACGCCACTACACTGCAAGTATTTTTTATAAATATTGGGAATGGATACAGGATTAGGCATGTGAATCGTTCTTTTTAATGGTAAATTGATCTTAAAATTTTAAGTTGGCAAGATGCCGCACAACTTTTCCATTTTACATCTCTTTTTTGCGCTCTTGCTGATTCCGCAACTTGCTGCAGCGCAGGCCTACCAGTTCGAAACCGGGGTGCCCGTACAGCAAGGACAGGAATCGCTGCCATTGGCCTGGACAGGCGGCCTTAATGCCGTACAGGCCAGCCAGGCTGATCTGGATGGCGATGGCCAGCAGGAACTGGTGCTTTTTGACCGCAGCAGTACACAAGTACAGGTGTTTGCACAAACGTCCGATGGCTGGATATGGTTGCCGGCAGCCCGTTACCAATTTCCGGCAGATATTACCAACTGGCTGCTGCTGGTAGATTATAATGGCGACGGCCAAAAAGACATTTTTACCTTTACAGCTGCTGGCATACGGGTCTTTGACAATACGGCTGCCCCCGGCCAACCGGCAGCCTGGTCACTAGCCTACCCTCTGCTGACTTACCCCGGCAGCAATAGTGAGGTAAACCTGCTGGTAAACAGCACAGATATACCCTTGCTGGCCGATACTGATGAAGATGGCGACCTGGACATTGCTGCTTTTGACCCTGCTGGTAACGGCACCATCCGATGGTATAAAAATGTGGGTGTAGAGCAGTTTGGCCGAACAGATACCCTGGCCTATGAACTGGCCGACCGGCACTGGGGAGGCATTAGCGAGTGCCATTGCCGGGAACTGGCGCTGGAATACACCTCCTGTCCTGATGAGGGCGGCCGCGCCAGCCAGCGCCCCTTACATGCAGGCGGCAAAAGTCTGCTCTGGAAAGATTTGAGTGGCGATGGCGTGCCAGATCTGCTGCTTAGTGATGAAGAATGTGCGCTGCTATATTACTTGCCCAATTCAGGTACAGGAGCGCAGCCTATCTTCGATACCTTCGAGACCGGGTTGCCCGGTGCGCAAACTGATCCTGATTTTAATTTTCCAACGGCCTATGCAGTGGGTAATGACATACTTGTTTCCACTAACCTGAAAAATGCCGGGCAGGAGCAAAATTTAAAACAATCGCTCTGGTTATACCAGCAACAGAATGCCGGCGAATATGCCCTCATAAAAAAGGACTTTCTCCAGGATAAGATGCTGGACACAGGCGAAGAAGCCAGGCCTGCCGTGGCTGATCTGGATGGTGACGGTGATCTGGACCTGTTATTAGGGAGTAAAGGCTTATGGCAGGCAGATGAATACTATGCAGGGCTACAGCTGTATGAAAATACCGGAACCCCCGATGCGCCCGCTTTTCAGTTTAAAGAAGCCGATTTTCTGGGCCTTTCTGCTGCTAAATATCAGCACGTTCAGCCACAGTTTGCCGATTATGATGGCGACGGCGCACCTGATCTGCTGCTCAGTGTATTTGATGTAGCTGCCAATAAAGTTCGCTCATTCTTATATTTGAATCAAGCCGGTGTAAACCAGCCAGCTATTTTTGAGACGACGCATACGCTGGAAATTCCTATTGCACTCTCAACCCTGGATTATCCTTTTTGGTATGATGTAAGTGGCGATGGCTTGCTGGATGCGCTGGTTGGCAGATTCGACGGAAGCCTGCGGCTTTACACCAATACCGGTACTGCAGAGGCCCCTGTACTGGAGGTGACCCACCCAGCCTATAAGGATTTTTTATTAGATAATGTGCTCAGGCACTTAATTCCAACAGTGGGCGATGCCAATGCCGATGGGCAGCCAGACCTGCTGGTGTCGGATGCTACCGGAAGTATTAGAATACTTTACAATTTTTTGGAAGAATCTGCTACTGCCAGTGAGGCAGCATGGCTGATGGTTAAAGTGGGAGAGGTAGAGCAAAGCCCTCGTTTAGGAGACAGGAGCTGGCCGCTACTGGCGCAATTATGGGCAGCTGAAATGCCTGCACTTTTGGTGGGCCAGATAGGCGGTGGGCTGGTGCTCCTGAGAAATACTGAGCTGATCACTTCACCCGGTCAAGAGGAAACTTCACTGCAGGTATATCCAAATCCTAACAACAACAGCCCTGTTACCATTAAAGTAAATGCCGCTGCTGAGATAAGAGTACTCAATATGCTGGGCCAGGTTATTGGAGCCTGGCAGGCTACCGGTGGTCAGCCGCTGCAGTGGGCTCCTCAGTTGCCACCAGGCATGTATGTTGTGGAAGCCCGTTTTAGCAAAGGACGAAAAACAAAAAAACTAATCCTGGGGCCATGATACAGTCGCTTCTGTATGTGCGGGTTGAGCAGCAGGCACCCACTACGTATGCAGTGCCACTGCTGGAAGAACTAAAGCAGGATATAACTGCCCTTACGGTTTTTGAGTTCGATAACTTTTCTGAAGAAAGTATTCGGCAATATGCGACAACGCTACTACAACAAAGCACTAAAATAGCAATAGTTGTTGTCGTATCGGAGGCTGATGCGCCCATAACGGGCATTGCCAGCTTCTTTAATCGTTTGCTTAAAATTAAGCCGGAGAGTATGCTGCTGGTGCTGCAGGGAACTCAGCCTACCCTTCAGAAAATGATGGAAGCAACAGCAAAAAATACCTCGGGACCAGGCTTTTTTCAGCATTTGCCAGCGACAGACTTAAAGCAATTGCTAGTGCAATTCTTTAGGTGATCGTAAAACTATCGGCATCGAGTTGGGCAGGAAATTTCTTCCTGAATTCCCGCAGTTCGGCTGCATTTAACTTTTGGGTGCAAATGTGCTGGCGTCTTTTTTCCTGGTAGATGATTTCGCCTTTAGGGCTAATGAGTGATGAGTAGCCATTATAGTCTATGCCTTTGCCATCCATGCCTACGCGGTTTACGCCAGCCACATAACAAATATTTTCTACTGCACGCGCCTGTAGCAGCACATTCCAGGCATCGATGCGGGCTGCAGGCCAGTTGGCCACATACAGGAGCAGGTCATAAGAAAGCTGGCCATCTTCTCTTACGCGGTTGCGGCTCCAGACCGGAAAGCGCAGATCATAACATATCATAGGACAGATACGCCACTCTTTCCATTCGCAGATAATTGATTTTTGTCCCGGACTAAAGGTATCATGTTCATGGGCCATGCGAAAGAGGTGGCGCTTATCATAAGCTTTCCATTCACCATCGGGCTGCATCCAGATAAGGCGGTTGTAATACTTACCACCTTCCTGTACAATATAGCTGCCTGTAATAACAGCACCGGTTTGGGCAGCCAGTTGTTTCATCCAGCGAAAGGTGCGGCTGTTCATGGGCTCGGCAAAAGTCTTGGCCTCCATGGTAAAACCTGTGGTAAACATTTCCGGCAGCACAATAAGGTCTGTATCGGTATTGATCTGCCAGATTTTTTCTTCCAGCGAGGCCAGGTTCGCCTCCGGCTCATGCCAGTGAAGCTCTGTTTGTATGATGGTAAGCGTTAAATCTTGCATAGTAATTCTGTTGCACGCTGCAGCGTTTCTTCCTGCTTGGCAAAGCAAAAGCGAAGCAGTAAATGGTCTTTCTTATCTACGTTAAAGACAGAAACTGGTATGGAAGCCACGCCTTTTTCTACGGCTAGCCAGCGAGCCATTTCAACGTCTGGCAGCTGGCTTATGCTGCTGTATTCCAGTAACTGAAAATATGTGCCGGAGCAGGGCAGTGGTTTAAAGCGGCTCCCTTTCAGTAATTTTAAAAATAGATCGCGTTTTTGTTGATAGAACTGTGGCAGGTGCTCATAGTTTTCTGGCTGCTGCAGGTAATCGGCAAGCGCTAGCTGGGTAGGCGTGTGTGTGCTAAACGTTAAGTACTGGTGTACCTTCCGGATTTCGGCAGAAAGGGCTTCCGGTGCCACAACATAGCCAATCTTCCAGCCGGTGGCATGAAATGTTTTTCCGAAAGAAAATACAGCTGCCGCTTGCGCCCGTAACTTTGGCCGGCTTAGGACACTCTGGTGCTCCTGCCCATCGTACATCAGGTGCTCGTATACTTCGTCGGCCAGCACCAAAAGCTTATGCTCTTCCACAATGGCTTCCAGCTGCAGCAAATCCTCTGGTAACCAGCTACTCCCCGTAGGGTTGTGCGGGGTGTTGGTAATAATTAAACGGGTGCGGGGTCCAATGCTGCGGCGAATGGCTTCCCAATCGGGACGAAAATGCGGATATTGCAGTGCCACATGTACAGGCTTTCCGCCCTGCAGCAGAATGGCAGGAGCATAACTATCGTAAGATGGGTCCAGCACAATTGCCTCGTCGCCAGGGCTAATTACGGCAGCAATAACAGCATAAAGCGCTTCTGTAGCTCCGGAGGTAACTGTTATTTCCTGCTCAGGACTGGGGGTATAGTGATAAATCCGTGCTATTTTTGCAGCAATGGCATCCCGCAGTTGTGGAACGCCCGTCATTGGCGCATACTGATTGCGTCCCTGACGCATATAAAAAGTCACCCGGTCTATAAGGGCTTCATCGAGCGGAAAATCCGGAAAACCCTGCGAGAGATTAATAGCGCCACTTGCTGTCGCCAGGGCTGACATTTGTGTGAAAATGGTGGTGCCTACCTTGGGTAGTTTACTATCTATTAGAGGGGTTGCTGGCATGGTGGGAAGATAACGTTAGAAAAATTATGGGGCAAGTATAAAAATTCAGCCATTTTATTTTCTCCATAGTCACTGGCATAAAACTGCAGCGATTGTTGGCTTAGCAATAAAAGGTTAGAGAAAAACCATTCCATAGTAAGCGCCCGTTTGTTGAAGTTTAGCTGGTGGATTATCCCGATACTAATTTACGCTACCCCTGGTATTTTTACTTAGAGTTGTCCCGAAGGACATATGCATATACATGATAAGAAGCATTTATAATAGTCGCATTGGAATTAACTGCATAGCCTATGTTCTGCTAGGCATTATTGCTTTTATAGACCACATCACAGGATATGAGATTTCTTCTTCCATCCTCTATCTGGTTCCTATCTATCTGGTGGCTGCGCATGATGCTACTACCAGAATAGAGAGCATAATTATTGCCATCATTAGTGGTTTAAACTGGTTTATGATCGATTTTATTTCTCAGCAGACTTATACAAATCCTTTCATCATTTACTGGAATGCTGCCGTTCGCACCTTTACGTTCTTGATCATAGCCCTTGCTTTTTCAAAAATCAAATCAAAGAAAAAACAGGTGGAAGAGGCTAATAAAAGGCTGGAGGCGGTAAGCCAGGAAAAGAATAAATATATTGGCATTGCTGCCCACGATATCAGAAATCCGCTGGGAAATATATATCTGCTAACCAACCTGCTCCTGAATGATAAAAGCCGTTCTACACTTAACCTCCAGCAGATAGAATTTATTCAGCTGATCAATAAGGTAAGCAACAGTGCCCTGAGCCTGCTCAATAATATTCTGGATATTGCTCAAATAGAAGCCGGAACACTTCGGCTTAATAAAGAAAAACAGGATTACATTGGCTATCTGCAGGAGGTAATCCAGATGAATCAGCACATAGCCCTCCAGAAGGGCCAAACGATTAAGCTGGTAACTTCTCAGCCCAGCATAATGCTTTCTTTCGACAAGACTTATATGAGTCAGGTGCTCCTGAACCTGCTAACCAATGCCATAAAGTTTTCTTATAAGGATGCCCTTATTCAGGTGGTGGTAACACTACAACAGGGCCAGGTACTTACCCAGGTAATTGATAAAGGCGTGGGCATTCGTGAAGAGGATAAAGAAAGAATATTTCAGCCATTTGAAAAGGCCAAGAACCTGCCGACCGCTGGTGAAAGCTCCAGTGGTTTAGGCCTTGCTATCGTTAAAAAAGTAGTAGAAGCACATGATGGAACCATAGGCGTAGAGAGTGAGTATAACAAAGGCACAACTTTTTACTTTACCCTGCCCAGCTTGCAGTAGGCTTGTTTCATAAACTATTCTTGATAAGTACAGCCCTGCCCTGCGACTCAGGTTTTAGCACAATGCCTTACCTGATGGAACAAAAAGAACCATTGCAGCAATAAACTGCATTGCCATACATAAAGCCTGACTTGCGAAAATGCCGGTAATTAAGCTTGTAACAACAGTGCAGGCGCCAATTGAGCGCTGCTTTGATTTATGCCGGAGTATAGACCTGCACATGATTTCAACCAGTCATACAGGCGAGCGGGCAATTGCCGGTAAAACAGCCGGCCTTATCGGTTTGGGTGAAACTGTAACCTGGCGGGCCAGGCATTTTGGGATCTGGCAGACGCTAACTTCTAAGATTACAGCTTATGAGAGGCCACACCTTTTTGTGGATGAAATGGACAAAGGAGCATTTCGGTCGTTTAGGCACGAGCATCAACTCCGGGAAAGTGCAGGAAATACCATTATCACAGATATTTTTGAATTTGAGTCTCCATACGGGCTGTTGGGTTTGGCAGCCAATCGTTTGTTTTTAACCACGTACATGACCAGGCTACTGGAAGGGCGCAACCAGACCATAAAGCATTTTGCAGAAACAGACAAATGGCAGCAACTTTTATAGCAGCAGGTATGATGGTTGCTTTTTTTACTGGCCATAGGAAAGCCTGCTCCCTTCACAGTAAACCTTGAAGACTCGCCAGGATTGTGTAAATAAAGGTTACCTGCGGCTGGGCTTCTCCTTCGTTACTTTTAGAAAATCCAGTGGCAGTTTTAATTCCGCATTGACGGATTTGTCGCCATATGGATGTGGAAAGCGAAGGTGATATGCAAGCAGGTGTATGGGTCGGCCCTCTATTTTAGGAGCACCATGCCGCCAGTCGCCTGCAATTGGGCAGCCAAGATGCGCCAGGTGTACCCTGATCTGATTTTTACGGCCTGTCTGAAGCACTACATCCAGCAAACTAAAGTTGCCATACCGCTCAACCAGTTTATAATGTGTAATAGCCTCTTTGGCTCCTTCGGTATCGCTTTTTACCACATGCACCCGTTGTCGTTCATCTTCCAGCAACCAGGTATGAATGGTGCCATTATCATGGGCGGGCGCCCCATGCACCAGGGCATAATAGCGCTTTTCAACCTTTTTCCAATTGTTTTTGAGCTGCGCCTGGCCTTCCTCACTTTTAGCCATGATCAGCAAGCCACCCACTTCTCTGTCGAGCCGGTGTACAATGTAGGGACGCTGTTTTCCACCCGTCTTTGCCCTCAGCCAGTCAAAGATTTCTTTATAGAGACTGGTTTCAGGGGTTTTGCTTTGATTCACTGTCAGCAGGCCAGCAGGCTTTTCTACAATAAGCAAATGATCATCTTCGTAATGGATTGGAAAGGGTGTGCGCTGCTGCTGTTGCGGGGCGCTGCCTTTGCGGATTTCTACTTTGCTACCTTCTTTTACTTCCAGGCTGGGATTTGCCAGCGGCTTGCCTTCTACCAGAATAGTAGCAAAGCGCAGCATGTTGCGGATGCGCTGTTTTGGAGAATCGGGAAGCTGTTCCTGCATGAGCTCGAACAAAGGAGCAGTTCGGCTGGCGGTAAAATTCATATGATCAGCGTTTAAGTCTAAGATAAGTGCCCAGGGGTAATTGATGCCCGGAGCTTGCCTGCAAATAAAGCTCGCCCAATTGTGGGTTATCAACCTGCATATGCTGGCGAACAAGGTTTGCCATGACCATGGCGGAAAGGCCCATGGAATAAAGATTGAGGATAAAGAAACTGTTCTGAGACTCCAGCAACTCGGCACCCAGGGCTACCAGTTCATTCAGGTTTTGCTCTAACACCCACTTTTCGCCCTTGGGACCCCGGCCATAGGAGGGAGGATCCATTATGATTCCATGATATTGATTGCCCCGCCGGGCTTCCCTGCGTACAAACTTCAGCGCATCCTCTACTACCCAGCGTATTTCCGGCAGCTTGCTGGCCTCCCGGTTTTCGTTGGTCCAGGTAATGGTTTGGCGCACGCTGTCCAGGTGGGTTACTTCGGCTCCTGCGGCGGCGGCGGCCAGAGAAGCACCGCCGGTGTAAGCAAAGAGATTGAGCACCTTGGGACGTTTAACGGGCAGCTCCTGCAGGGTATCGTAAATCCAGTTCCAGTTAACAGCCTGTTCCGGAAAAACACCTATATGGCCAAATGCAGTGAGTGCAAGGCGAAACTGCAGCTTCATTTCTCCACGGTTGTAGCGAATGAGCCATTCTTCCGGCATTTTGGTAGCTAACTGCCAGTTGCCTTTTTCAGCATTCAGGATGATTTGTTCCTGCCTTCCTTTTTCACGCACGTAGCGGGCATGTGCCTCTTTCTCCCAGGTTTGCTCCGGAAGGTTTTTTTGCCAGACAGCCTGAGGCTCAGGACGGGCCAGCACAAAACGCCCAAAGCGCTCTAGTTTTTCAAAATCGCCACAATCCAGCAATTCATAATCTTGCCAGTCTGTGGGGCTCAGGAGGTTAAAAGTAGGATTGCTCGCCATTATTGCTGTTCTTCTTTAATAAGCTGTTGCCGGTTATGCACCAATTTAGAAAGCCGGATCTGTGTTTTTGCAAATTTGCACAATCAACACCAGCTTTGATAATATTTAACCAATAGCCTGCTCAGTCGTTCATAAATTAGCCTACCTTTTCATTATGCTAAGAATAACTTCGCCAACAAACCCCAGGATAAAAAAAATACTGGAACTGCAGGATAAAAGCCGTAGCCGCCGAAACGACAATATGTTCGTGATTGAAGGGCCAAGAGAAATTTTGCTGGCGGTATCGGGGAGATATCGGATCGAAAGTCTTTATTTCTGCCCGGAGCTTATCAATACACAAGAGGCAAAAGATGCCATACAGAAAGCAGGCAATGCAGAGCAGATAGAGCTGAGCCTGGCAGTGTTCGAAAAAATTGCCTATCGCAAATCAACCGGGGGACTTATTGCCGTAGCCCTCATGAAACCCCAGGGCTTAGAAGACCTTAAGCTGGGAAAGAATCCCTTGGTGCTTGTTTGTGAGGGTGTAGAAAAGCCGGGTAATCTGGGGGCCCTGTTGCGTACAGCAGATGCTGCCCATATTGATGCCCTGATCGTGTGCGACCCAAAGGCAGATTTTTACAATCCCAATGTAATTCGCTCCAGCGTGGGCTGCGTTTTTACCCAACCTGTCGCAGCGGCAAGCTCCGAAGACACCATTGCCTGGCTACGTCAAAACAGAATTAAAATTTATGCAACTGCACTTACAGCCTCTGTTAGGTATGATACAGTAAATTTTAAAAATGCTTCGGCAATTGTAATGGGTACGGAAGCCACGGGGCTTACAGAATTGTGGCTGGAGGCTTCTGATCAGAATATTATCATACCCATGCAGGGTGTGATAGACTCCATGAATGTATCGGCTGCTGCAGCTGTAGTAGTCTTTGAAGCGGCCCGGCAAAGGGATTTTAGATAACAATCACTGGAGAAGAGAGTTGAATTAATGTATAAGCCAAACAAATTTTTAGTATTAAGAAAAACAAGATGAAGAAGATTTACATAACCCTGTTTTTGTTATTGTGTGTAATGGTGTCGGTAAATGCGCAACGGTCAACAGGCTTTGGCCTGAAAGCCGGTTTAAACCTGGCATCTATCGATGGCCCTGATTTGGATGATCCTGAAATGCGCATTGGATATCATCTGGGTGCATTGGTGAGTACCCGCATAGCACCGGGCGTAATGCTGCAACCGGAAATTCTATTTTCGGTCCATGGAGAGGGAGACCGGGGAGGAGAACGTTTGAATCTAAGTGCGCTGCACATTCCCATTATGGCAAAAGTGATGTTAGGTCCTGCCTTTAATTTGCAGTTTGGTCCTTACAGTGGTGTGCTATTGGGTGCTAAGCGAGGCAGTGTAGACCTGAAAAAAAGCTACAATACCCTTGAATTTGGCGTTGGCCTTGGGTTGGGTTACGTTTTTCAGAGCCGCTATACTTTTGATGCACGCTATATGTATGGGTTGACTAATATTATTGATCAGGATGTAACCCCTAATAATAATGCTGGCAATCGTATAGTGCAGCTTTCGCTGGGTTTTCTGCTAGGCGGCAATTATTAAGCAAAAGCAGTAATATAGATTGGTGCTGTTGCAGCAGGACTAAATTATTGCCTTTGAACATTTTGAATGCTATACTATATATATAGTATAAGTTTATAAGAAGGTAAACCCGGCAGTTGTCGGGTTTATTTTTTTAACCCTGTTATGAGTTGTTTTACTGCAGGTAAAGAATTTTGGTCTCGTTCTCACATATATTTTTAGGCAGCGCAGGGATAATATTATTTTTTAACCATCTTAGTAAGCACTACTAGTAGACACATCGTCTGTTTTGCGCTAGATTTATTCCCAGATGGAATTTCCGGGCTACTTTAAATACACGATCATATTATTAGGCATAATCTTAAGCTTCTATGCGCTTATAGTTGCTAAAAGTTTGCTTATTCCGCTGTCGCTGGCACTTATGTTTGCGCTGCTGCTGTTGCCATTAAGTCACCGGTTGGAGCAATCCCGGGTACCCCGCAGCATTGCCTCTTTCTTATGCATACTTATTTTAGTTGGCAGCATTATAAGCGTTGGCTATGTGCTAAGCCTGCAGATCGATAGTATCAGCAGAGAGTTACCTGCACTGAATGAAAAGGTAGAAGAGAAGCTGAACGATATTCAAAGCTTTTTTGAGGCACGCTTTGGCATAGATGAAAATAAACAGTCGGCTTATTTTAGAAGGTCAGTTACTGATTTTCTGGAGAACAGTGGAACGATCTACAAGACTACCTTTACAATTACAGCGGGTATTCTCAATTACCTGATTATAGTGCCGATAGGACTTTTCTTTATGCTCTACTATCGCAGCTTTTTCAAGGAGTTCCTCTATAAGCTCACGCCGCGTCAGCGGCACGACAGGCTGGAAAGGGTCCTTGGCCAAATCCAACAGGTGATGCAGGATTATATTCTGGGCCTGTTCATGGTTATTGCCATTGTAGCAGCCCTCAATATCATTGGCTTGTGGGTCATAGGCATTCGCTATGCCATCTTTTTCGGTTTTCTGGCCGCGCTGCTCACCATCATTCCCTATATAGGCATTTTTATCGGATCGCTGCTGCCTATTCTATACGCACTGCTCACTACCGATTCTCTTTTCTATCCCATAGCGGTTGCAATTGTTTTCTGGCTGGTGCAGGTGCTGGAGGGAAATTTTATTACCCCTACGGTGGTGGGCAACAAGGTACAGCTCAACCCTTTTGCTGCCATCCTTGCCTTGCTGGTGGGCGGCTCCATCTGGGGGCCGGCCGGCATGATCCTTTTTATTCCTTTCCTGGCCATGCTCAAGGTAATTTTCGACGCTGTAGATGACCTGCAGCCTTTTGGGTTTATGTTGGGTGTGCCGACAGAAGTTAAAAACGAGACTAAAATTCTGCGGGACTGGCGTGTGCGTATCAATACTGCCTATAAAAAATTATTCTGAGCCCTGCCCCTTGCAGCCCTGCTACAATATTGATGTGCTACTTCTATGCTGTATTTTATATAAATAAGCCGGCTGTCTTATTTCCTTGTACCTACTTCTGCAGTATTGGTAACTATTATAATAAATAAAACATATAGTAGGTCGTTCAGTGACCACAGGTGTAGACTTATGCAGATAGTATGCAAAGGATTTAATTCTGTAGAATGATGGATTTTAAAATAGAAAATTTTAGAAGAAAGGCTTTAAACAATATAAGTGATTCCTTATAGTCCAATGTGCAATAAAAGTATATTAATAGGTTGAAAATCAAATAATTGTTGGCTTACAATTTTTTTTTCTTTATGAGTCTGTGGGCTTCTATAAATATTAAGCAAATGTTAAGAGGGTGGAGTTGATGTTTTCAAATTGATAATATATCTTCGCTCAGTTTTTGAATTAGTGGACGTAATTTCGCTGCACAATTAGTTTCACAAATCATCTATAGAATGAAGCAATTTCTACTTTCAATTTTGTTTGCTGCTGTTTGTCTAGCGCCCGGTATGGCCTTAGCACAGGGCGTAACTACCGCCAGCATACGGGGTGTGGTAAGCGCTAGCGACGGCTCTACACTTCCGGGAGCCAACGTAATAGCTGTACACGTGCCTACAGGTACACGTTATGGAGCTGCTACGCGTGGTGATGGTAACTTTACCATTCCTGCCATGCAAGTAGGCGGTCCGTATACTGTTACTGTATCTTTTGTAGGCTACGAGCCAAAAGAATTTACAGACATAACCCTTAAGCTTGGCCAGGATTATGTACTTGATGCAACATTAACAGAAGAAGGTGAAGTGCTAACCGCTGTTGAAATTACAGCTGAGTCTAACCCAGTAAT
>JASLAE010000398.1 GCA_030147305.1 Cesiribacter sp. | reverse complement strand
ATGAAGTAGTGGCTGCAGAGCAGCTTCAACAACTGGTTAAAGAATTTGCAACAATGTTATGTACCCAAAACAGTGGCCAGTCGATGGCCCTCACCAAGCAAATGATTGCAAAAGTGCAGGAGCTCCCCCTGGTAGAAGCTTTGCATTATGCGGCTGCTAAAAATGCCGAAGCGCGGGCTACAGAAGACTGCCGGCGAGGCATTGCTTCTTTTCTGGAAAAAGTGCCCCTTCAATGGTAATATTCCTTTCTGGTGGCAGTTTGTTTTGATCCCTGTCGCCTGATAGCAGCAAAATACCTCCAGTCTATAGGGTTTTAGGCATAGGAAGGCTTTAACTGGATCCTTTTACTTATATTGCTTTTTAGTACGGTAGATTTTTTAAAACCGGTATGTTCCATAATCCGGATTTTTATCAAAAGGATGGAAAGATAAGCATTGCGGGGTTCATGATGAGCACTGCTCTCTGAAAGGTGATTGAACAAGTGTTCTTTTTGTAAGCCTTAAAGAAACAAATAATGCGGTATTCAGGGTAAGCTTATGGCAGCAATTACCTTGAATGCACTTTAAATACACCATTTTTTGTCTGCTAAAGGTTTATTTATAGCCCGGTAAATATTCTTGATGTTATTACATGTTATTTAAAAGGTGCAATCTATTATATTTGTAAGCCTCCAGGATATGGCGGTTCGGTTGAAATAGTGCAACAATAAATACATGAGGGCCGGGGTAAGTCTATGAGTATTTCATATTACACCCTACGCTAAAGAAACTTATATGCATTTTCTAATCATAGACGAAAATCAGGAGGATAGGGAGTTAGTGAAAGGCTACCTTCAGAAAGGCGCTGCGGGAAACGGCAATGGAGTTTCTTTTGAGGAGATCACGACGGCTTCCGAAGCATTTAGTATCCTGCATCAGCGAAAGCCGGATTGTGTACTGTTGGACTATAAGTTACCTGATATGGATGGGCTGCAAGCCCTCACTTTACTGCAGCAGGAGTTTAATAACCAGCTTTGTATCATATTCATGACAGGCTCCGGCAATGAGAACATTGCGGCAAGGGCCTTTAAAGCTGGCGCCTATGATTATATTCAAAAACCCTTTATTGGCCCGGAATTTTTTACCACTGTAAAAAATGCGGTTGCCAAGGCAAAGGAAAAGGAACAGGAAGAAAAACGAAAACAGGAGCTGGTAGAAAAAAATCGCCAGCTGCGTGAGGCTAAAATGTTACTGGAAGAGCGGCAGCGTGAGCTGATCCGCATGCAATTGCAAACTTCCATTAACATGATCGACATTGAGCAGGAGAATAAACGAAAGGCTGAAGAAATAGAGGCCGCTAAACGCCTGCAGCTATCCATGCTACCTGTTCATCCGCCCAAACTTTCAAATATGCAGATGTCCATGTACCTGCAGACCTATGCAGAGGTGGGTGGTGACTATTACGATTATCTTGAAACAGAAAGCGGTGATTTTTATGTAATCATTGGCGATGCCACCGGCCATGGGGTGATGGCGGGTACTGTAGTGGCCGTGGCAAAAAGTTACTTTCACACCTTTGGGCACCAGCTGGAGCCGGCAGATCTTTTGCGGCAGATGTCAGATGGCATCCGCAACCTGAAAGTTCGCAATCTTTATATGGGTCTCACGTTGTTGCGCATCCGTGGCCAGGAAGTAACCGTTGCTTCATCCGGTATGCCGCCCCTGCTTCGTTATACCGCTGCCGATAGCAGCGTAGATATTCATATTTTCAAAGGCCCTTTCATGGGGTCAAACATTGCCTTTGAAATACAAACGGAGACCTTCCAGATGAAAAAAGGCGATGGTATCCTGCTGCTTTCCGATGGTCTAATTGAGCTATTTAACCAGGAACATCAACCCATGGGCATAGAGCCCGTTCGTGACCGTTTCCAGCAAAGTGCACAGCATTCTTCAGAAGCTATCATTCAGAATATGGTAGCCCTTAAACTGGAATGGACCGCCGGTGAGATCAACGATGATATTACCCTGATCTCAATCAAATTTTTATCCTGATCAGAAGATAGCTTCTCTCAGATCTGCCATCATCTCTTTAAAGCGCTGCCGTGTTTTATTTAAAAATGCTTCGCTCAGCAGAACGTCCAAATCCTGTTCGCTGCTAATCTCTGTTTCCGGAATTTTATAGGTTTGCTCCAGCAGGCCTTGTTCCAGCTTTACCAGGTATTTATTGTTCCAGCTAAAAATAGTGATCTTAAGGTCGGGAAGCGGTATTTCTTTAATAATGCGCATAAATTCTCTCTTAATGATATCAGGAGCGAAGATAAGCCAACACCCACACAAGTGTACTGCTATGGCTTTAAATTGTCCGGCTTTAACAGCAGTTGTTCATGATAGAGATAGCTAATCACCTCTTCGCATCAGCAGCCAGGGAAGTCCTCTTATGTGTGATTTACGCTTGCGCAGGATCAGGGTAATGACAATATCCTCCAGGGCATCCAGCAGGCTTAGGCCGATGGCTGCGTAAAAAAACAACCAATAAGGGCCAAAGAAGAAAGTACTGACGAGGAAAAGCACTTGTCCTACCGCTGCCAGCTTTGCCAGCCAGGTGTGGTAGGTGCTGGGTTTGCCCCATTTATGCATTGAAAGGATGAGCTGCATTAGGTAGGCTGCCATTACCAGACCAATCAGGAACAGGTTGTCAAGGAAATGGCTTCTTTCAAATACATAATAGCCTACAACACCTGTGA
>JASLAE010000397.1 GCA_030147305.1 Cesiribacter sp. | reverse complement strand
TTCAACGTACCTGATCCAGTTGTCACTGATCAGAAAAATCTGCTCGGCAAGCAGCTCGTAATAGCCATCATTTTATTGCTTGGTGAAAACACCTCCGGCTTTGTATTTGCCTACAAATTCATGGAAATAAACTTTTCTGTTTTCCAGCAGTGCTGTAAAAGCTTTTCTAAAAGACGGGTACTGCTTTAGCAGTATGTTGAATTCAAGAAAAATAAACTTATAGCGGTACATGCTGAAGTATATGTTTCTGAACTCCTGCTGCACCTGTTCCAGTATAAAAGTAGTCTGGATTCTGGCAGGCTGAATGCTTGCTTCCATTTCCTCTACCATCTGCCGAAAGCTGGCTAAAATCAGCGCTTCTTTATTCTTAAAGTGATATCGTAAATTTCCATCACTCATATCCAGATAAGTGGCTACCTGACGAAAAGATGTTGCCGTAGCACCCTGTCTGTTAAAGAGTTCCGTTGCGTTTGTTAGGATATAATCTTTCGTATCCATAGAGAATTAGCGCATGCGCGCTAAAATAATTATCAGCGAGTTACATTTCTAGCGCAATTGCGCTAAATATACTCCTGAACCTGCCTTACTGCAAAAATACTACTGCATTTTAGTTTGAAAAAAGTGTGAATTTTGTCAATCACTTCTGCTGTAGGGTAGCAATAGTTAATCCAGCGGTTTTTTAGTAATACCGAAGGAAAGGCCCAGGCTAAAGGCGATGCCTCTGTTGTAAACAGAAAATTCCTCTACCTTAGTCACATCAGATAAACCATGGATGTAGCGGGTGTCGAATAACAGGCGGGTTTCTTTTGCTATTAAGTAATTCAAACCAATACCAGCCGTGAGTCCTAGCTCGAAACTGCGAAAAGTATCTCGCTGCTCTGCAGAAACATTGGTATAGTCCCCATCACCCGTCTTGTTTCTTACGCCCAGTAAAAATCCGGCAGTGGGGCCCACAAAAATGTTAGGCCTGAATTTGCCACCAGGTGTTAAAAAATACCTTGCAATCAGCGGGAATTCCAGGTAATCCAGTGCCTGTTTGTTCACCACATTATTAATTTCCTGTTTGCTACCACGCTGGTGATAAAGCGCTTTTAATGTCACTCCAAAGGTGGGTTGTGTGCTATAGGTAATATGCAGTCCACCCAGCAGGCCTGTATTAAAGCGCTGGTTAGCCAAATCGCCTCCGTATAATGAAAGCCCAAGTCCTATTTCAGGCCCGAAACCCCATGTTTTATTTTGCGCCTGTGCACTTTGTAGTCCAGTCAGCAATAAGAATATAAAAAGTGTAGCTCCTGTTAGTTGTGTTATATAAGGTTTCATCACTATGCTTTTCTTATGATTAAATAATTGAAAAAGTGTATAAAATATAAACCCTGATAAGAATTCTTACTCCTGAGCAGCCCTTTTATGCTGCATAGGCACCATCACTGAAAGCCTGAACTGGAGTACATTATCATTTCCTTTGTCAGCTCCCAGGCTGCCAATATTGTCAATAAAGTCCGTTAAGGTATTGAGATAGGCGGCCTGCATGCCAATACCCCATTGGTTGGGCAGGAAGTAAGCTGCGCCTACTGCAGTAGGCAATTGAATACTGATGTTGCCATAGCTTTCATCGACGGGGCGTGTACTTCCCAGGCTCAACAGCTCCCGGTCCTGCTCGTCTTTAGGGTTATAGCGAAAGAACCCAACACCCTGGCTTAGGTACAGCAGGTAGCGTTCCTTTTTAATCAGGTGATACTGTAGCGAATAATCCAGGGTAAAAAAAGTGGTAGTAAATACTTTATTAGGCTGCAGGGGTGGCGTAACGTCAGGATTAAAATCCGGGTCCTGTCCATTCAAACTACCTAAACCTAAGGCAAAGTTACCATTCAGGCGCCTGGCCCGATTCAGTTTCATGCCCAGATGTACACCAGGACTATAATGAGCTAACCCATCTTCAAGGTCGCCGCGATAATTGTTGGCACTCAGGCCACCCCAAAGGTATCGGGCAGGGGTTTGTGCCTGCATGGCAGCAGACGAGAGCAGTATAAAAAGCAGGGGAAGCAGTAAGCAGCGCATAAGTAAAAAGCCCGGACCAACAGAGTCCGGGCTTAAGATAACAATCGTTATTCGAATTTATAAGCCTTCCAGGTTGAAAGTATCCAAAAAACTGGTGGTAAACATACCTGACTTGAAGGTGGGATCATCCATAAGGCGAATGTGGAAAGGAATGGTGGTTTTCACGCCTTCAATGACAAACTCCTGCAGGGCGCGCTTCATACGCGTAATGCACTCTTCACGGGTCTGTGCACTCACGATCAGTTTGGCAATCATGCTGTCGTAGTTCGGCGGAATGGTATAGCCTGCATATACATGACTGTCTACGCGCACTCCATGACCGCCCGGCAGGTGCAGGTTGGTGATTGTTCCGGGGTTAGGCCGAAAACCTTTGCCAGGATCTTCTGCATTGATGCGGCACTCCATTGAATACATCTTGGGGTAGTAATTCTTTCCGCTGATGGTATCCCCGGCTGCTACTTTTATTTGTTCTTTGATCAGGTCGAAATCCGTTACCTCTTCGGTAATGGGGTGTTCTACCTGTATACGGGTATTCATTTCCATGAAATAGAACTTGCCGTATTTGTCTACCAGAAATTCAATGGTACCGGCACCCTCGTAGGCAATGGCCTCGGCGCCTTTTATTGCTGCATTACCCATGGCTTCGCGCAGCTCGTCCGTCATGATAGGCGAGGGGGTCTCTTCTACCAGCTTTTGGTGACGGCGCTGAATGGAGCAATCACGCTCTGACAAATGGCAGGCACGTCCGTTCCGGTCACCTACAATTTGTATCTCTACGTGGCGGGGTTCTTCCACAAATTTCTCCAGGTAAAGGGCATCATTACCAAAGGCAGCACCTGCTTCCTGGCGGGCATCGTTCCAGGCCTTTTCTACTTCTTTTTCCTCTTTTACAATGCGCATACCACGGCCACCGCCGCCGGCTGTTGCCTTTAAAATTACAGGGTAGCCTACTTCCTTGGCTACTTTTTTGGCATTTTCCAGCGAGGTGAGCAATCCATTGGAACCGGGAATGGTTGGAACGCCAGCTGCCTGCATGGTTGCTTTTGCAGTGGCTTTATCACCCATTTGCTGAATCATGTCCGGGCTTGCACCAATAAACTTAATTCCACTCTCGCTACAGACGCGGCTAAACTCAGCATTTTCGCTTAAGAAACCATAGCCGGGATGTATAGCATCGGCATTTGTGATTTCTGCAGCAGCAATGAGATTTGGAATATTCAGGTAGGATTTATTGCTGGGAGGGGGGCCAATGCACACGGCTTCGTCGGCAAAGCGTACGTGCAAGCTCTCACGGTCTGCAGTTGAATATACTGCTACCGTCTTGATGCCCATTTCGCGACAGGTACGGATAATCCGGAGCGCTATCTCTCCCCGGTTGGCGATCAATATTTTTTTGAACACGAGGCTAAGTTGATGATGATTAAGTATTTTACCATACTGCCAATTGGCAATAAATTACTTAAGCGGGATCTACCAGGAATAAAGGCTGATCATACTCTACTGGGGTAGCGTTGTCTACCAGCACTTTTACCACAGTTCCGCCAAAGTCTGCCTCAATCTCATTGAAAAGCTTCATGGCTTCAATGATGCACACAGTCTGACCCGCTTTGATGGTATCGCCCACATTCACAAACGAAGGTGAATCCGGGTTTGCGGAACGATAGAAGGTGCCAATCATAGGCGATTTAACTTCTTTATAACGTTTGCTGGTGTTGTCCTCAGTATTTTTGGCTGCACCGCCTGCCTGCTCTGATGGTTGGGGCGCAGGTGCCTGTGGCGCAGGTGCGTTGGTCAGGTACTGGGCAGCGCCGGCAGCAGGACGCGGTTCAGCCACAGCCGGGGCTGCAGAGTGTTTTTTAACGGCAATTTTAAAATCGCTGGTTTCAATGTTTACTTCATCGAGTCCGGATTTGGAGATGAAGTCTATGAGTTCCTGAATTTCCTGTGGTTTCATGGTTATTTCTTTACACGTTCGGAATAGGAATTGGTGCGGGTATCTACCCTGATCACTTCGTCCTGATCAATAAAAAGGGGAACCTGTATAATAGCGCCTGTTTCCAGGGTAGCTGGTTTGAAAGTGCTGGTAGCGGTATCGCCACGAATACCAGGTTCTGTATAGGTAACCTGCAATACCACAAATGGCGGCAGCTCACAGCTCAGGGGAGTTTCGGTTTCGGCATGGTAAAGAATATCTACCTCCTGACCGTCTTTGAGCAGGTGTGCTGCTTCAATTTTAGATTCTTCCAGGGTTACCTGCTCAAAAGATTCGCTGTCCATAAAATGGAAACCAAAATCATCTTTATACAGGAACTGGTGGGGTCTTTTCTCAATACGGGCCGTTGTAACACGGGTTCCTGATGAGAAAGTGTTTTCAATTACTTTTCCGGTCGTTACACTCTTGAGTTTTGTGCGTACAAACGCGGCGCCTTTGCCTGGTTTTACGTGTTGAAACTCAATAATTGAATACAGGTCATTGTTGAATTCAATGGTAAGCCCGTTACGGAAATCTGCAGTAGATGCCATGGGAAATAGTAGAAAATCCTGCTTAAGTTAGTCTTTTAACCTCAATTACAAAAAGTGTTTGTCTTATTTCGGGTCGTAGGCCCATTTTACCCATATGGAGCCCCAGGTAAACCCACCACCAAAGGCTGCTAAAATCAGGTTGTCTCCTTTTTTAAGCTGTTGTTCATAATCCCATAGACAAAGGGGAATCGTGCCGCTGGTAGTGTTGCCATACCGGTGAATGTTCAGCATTACTTTTTCATACCCAACGCCCATGCGGTTAGCCGTGGCATCGATGATGCGTTTATTCGCCTGGTGTGGCACCAGCCATGAAACATCATGACCTTTCAGACCATTTTTTTCCATGATCTCGGCAGAAACATCTGCCATGTTGGTAACGGCAAATTTAAAGACTGCCGAGCCTTCCTGGTAAACAAAATGTTCTTTGGCCATTACTGTTTCCACCGAGGCAGGTTTTCTGCTGCCGCCTGCTTTCATATGCAGGTGCTGCATGCCCGAACCGTCGCTGCGCAAAATATGGTCCATGATGCCAATGCCCTCCAGAGAGGGCTCCAGCATAACTGCACCTGCGCCATCGCCAAAAATAATACAGGTTGTGCGGTCGGTATAGTCTACAATGGACGACATTTTGTCGGTGCCCACGATGACTACTTTTTTATAACGCCCGGATTCAACAAACTGAGCCCCCGTTGTAAGTGCATATAAAAATCCGCTACAGGCTGCACCTAAATCATAGCTAAAGGCATTGGTTGCACCAATGGCATCAGTAATCAGATTTGCTGTTGCCGGAAACACCATGTCTGGTGTAACCGTGGCACAGATTAGCAGATCTATTTCTTTAGGGTCGGTATTCGTCTTTTTCAGCAGGCCTTTAACTGCCTCAATTCCCATGACCGAAGAACCCTTACCTTCACCTTTCAGAATATGTCTTTCCCTAACCCCTGTACGGGAGGTTATCCACTCGTCGGTGGTATCCACCATTTTCTCAAGTTCCTGATTGGTGAGCACATAGTCAGGCACGTAGCCCTGTACTCCCGTAATTGCAGCTCTGATCTTGCTCATGTGTTGGATTTCGTCCATGCTTGTTGCCTGTATCTGTGGTGGCTTACCAGAGAACCAAGCTAGCTAGTATTCTGCAAAAATGGACATTGATTGCCAAAGAAGCAAAGCGGCTGAAACAGTCGCCATTCTTTTGGTTCAGGTAATACTACAAAAAAGAGCCTTATACACCGCCGGTATAAGGCTCTTAATAAAATTTAAGTGGCTTATGCCAATACTTCTTTTTCCAGTACTACCTGTCCTTTGTAGTACAGTTTACCCTCATGCCAGTACGCACGGTGCCACAGGTGGGTCTCGCCGGTTACCTGACATACAGCGACATTGCGTGGTTCTGCTTTATAATGCGTTCTGCGCTTATCTCTGCGGGTTGATGAATGTCTGCGTTTAGGATGCGCCATTTTCTATCCGTTTATATAAAATCAATTATCACGTAAATTTTTCAGGACTTCCCAGCGAGGATCTGCTATGCCATCTTCTGCTGCTTCGTCTCCTGCTTCTGCGTCCGGGTCTGTTGCCTGGCTGCTGTAAACCACTGTGCCTTCGCTGTCATCTTCCAGATCATCGTCATCTTCGCGGCGGTAATCCGGATGTATTTTCTTCATGGGCAGCGAAGCACCAATGATTTCGTATAGAAACTGCGCCAGGTTAATTTTCTGGGTGTGATGGGTAATCACCAGCAGGTCATCTTCCAGCGCTTCTTCCTCGTCGCCATACTTAATATACAGCACTTCGGATATATCTACAGGTTCAGGATACTTTTCAAGGCTACGGTCGCAGGTAAGTTCTACCGAACCCATCACATCGGCATACACCGTCATCATGGTTTCGGATTTTACCAGGCGAACCTTGGCCATACCCGTGCCAGTTTCCAGCAGTCCATAATCAAACAAACTAAAGAACGCTTCATCTATCGGCATTTCAAAGAAATGTTCGCCATTTGGGAGTCGATAAACGTCTATATCGTACAGTTCCCAGGTCTTTTTGCTCTTCATCCCGAATTAAGGTTGCAAAGTTATGAATAGTTTTCAGATAAAAAAAGACTCCAGGGCAAAATTGCCCGCTGAGTCATTACTGTTCTAACATAAAACAGCGTAAAAAAGTCTAAATGGCTCCGTTATTTTGCCTGTTCCGTTTAGCTCAGCCATGCCTTAGAGGAAAACAGCAAAATGTCACCCGTTGTTGTTGATCTTGTGTCAGGCTTGCTTCGATCATGTTTAAAATATAAGTGTGTTAGTTAGGGGTTCCTTAAAGGATAGAACAGCAGAAGTTAGCCTGCTGTTATAACTCCCTGGCAACCCGTCCACAGGTAAGCATTTCTTCCGGATAAAATGGGTTTCTAATTTCCTTGCTTTCGCTCAGCCAGTAGCCGCCTTTGTTATCAAATGCCATAGGACAGAATTGATAATAGAGTGATCCTTTACCAGTGCCAAAAGCACTTACCAGTTCAGTGAATGGTTTACTCATTTGCGCAAAATGCGTACGTTGCTGGAGAATATCTTCTGTACCCACTATTTGCTGGAGGTGCGTTGCTATTGACTGGCTTCGCTCCTGAAGAAAAGTTTTCTGACTTGCTTCCAGTGCTATCCCTTTTAGTTCTTCCAGACTGGCCTGCATGCTCTTGGCAGCATCACTGGCCTGTTGTGCATTGGAGGCAACTAAAGATTCTTTCATTAGAAGATACTGTTCCGTAAGCTTGGTGATACCTACTTTAGTTGCCTCGTTTACCTGATCAAACGCCTGTACTTCTTCCGCTTTTACCAGCTTAATATGTTCTTCGCGACTCATAGCAGTGCCATTACTATTGCTATTGGATGTTTCGCTACTGTGATGGCTAGGCTGTTCCTGGCTCGCCGTTCCATTTTCGGATGATTTGCTATCGCAGGCAGAAAAAGCAAACATGCTAACCAAGGCTGATACAAAAATGAGACTTTTCTTCATAACGATTAGACTATAATAAGTTAATGAGATAACAATCGTTTTGTTTGTGATTATACAGCGAAGCGATGGGATTGAAAAACAGTTGTCTCAAAATTAAATTAAAAAAGCGAGGGTAAGCCACTAATTTTTAATACTTGACTAACCGCTGCCTTTCTTCCATTTCTCCAGCGCTGATGCTGATCAAGTACATCCCGGCTGGCAATTTAGCCAGCTGCAATTGCTGATGGATACTATGGTCTTTAAAATGCTGTTTGAAAATAAGCTTGCCCATTGTATTATAGATTTTTACTTCGGTAAGCGGAGTTAGGCTTTTTAAGTTGAGCATACCATTGGTGGGATTGGGATACAATGCTACAGTGTGCTGCTCATTATCCAGGCCATTAACCTGGCGCTGCGGAAGCGTAGTGACCAGGGTATTATAGGTTGAATTAGTCTCAATGGCAGGATTGTAGTCAAAAAAGATATAAGCCTTGTTCTCAATGACTGTATGTTCTTCGACCGTTGGATTTGCTTTTATGCGGTAGCGAACAAAACCATGGCTTTCAGGCTCGTTCCGGTTGCTGTCTGGCAGCAGGATGTTATCGAATTGAAAAGCCAGTGCCCGGTCTTTGCGCAGGGTCTGCATATTGTGGCTGCTGCTCAGGATCTCAAAGGTTTTCAGGTCAAGGTTCAGGTCCAGCGTATCTCTCAATACCACATTAAAGGCCGTGTCGGTGCCGGTATTCTGAAAGCGAATGGTATAATCCAGCCAGCTGTTTTTTAATGTAAAATGTTCTTCTTCAATGCCGGCCGGAGTGACCTGTTTGTCGTTGGGATCGTAACTGCAGGTGATGATCTGCTCCAGGGTATCTCTGGCAATGATGTCTGTTCCTGATATAGAGGCTGTTGTAAAAAAAGTTAAAGTATCACCTATGGATTGTACGCCGGGCATCCTAAACTTAAGCAATACCCTTTGCTGCACGGTAGGGTATAAGTTTTCAAAATTCCAGCTCAATAACCCATCCTGATTTGTATTAGGAGCAGGAGTGCTTTCTATAAAAGTAGCATCAGGATCTGGCTTTATTTGTAGTTGGCCAGTGGCCGAAAGCGTACCGATATTGTTGTAATCCAGATAATACATAACATCAAAGAAGCAGCGACTGG
>JASLAE010000417.1 GCA_030147305.1 Cesiribacter sp. | reverse complement strand
TACTTCTTTGATGAGCAAATGGCTGTGATCACCACCGACCGCATATCGGCTTTTGATGTTGTGCTGCCCCGTGCCATTCCCTACAAGGGCGCGGTGCTGAACAGCATTGCCGCTTACTTTCTGCGTGGGACCGCCGACCTGGTGCCTAACTGGTTAACAGCTACGCCACATCCTATGCTCAGCATTGGTCAGCGCTGCCAGGCTTACCCGGTAGAGATGGTGGTTCGCGGGTATCTTTCGGGCCATGCATGGCGCCAATACCGCGAGGGACATCGCAGCCTCTGTGGTGTTAGCCTGCCAGAGGGTCTGCACGAAAGTGATCAGCTGCCGCAACCCATTATAACCCCCACCACAAAAGCTCACGAGGGCCATGATGAGGATATTAGCCGTGAACAGATCATTAGCAGTGGGTTGGTACCAGCTGCGGAATACCAGCAGTTGGAAGCCTATGCACTTGCCCTGTATGCAAGAGGCACCCAAATGGCTGCGGAAAAAGGCCTGATCCTGGTAGATACCAAATACGAATTTGGTAAAACCGCCGATGGAAAAATATTATTGATCGACGAGGTA
Source organism: Cesiribacter sp. (assembly GCA_030147305.1). Lineage (GTDB taxonomy): Bacteria > Bacteroidota > Bacteroidia > Cytophagales > Cyclobacteriaceae > Cesiribacter. The sequence goes on along the minus strand of JASLAE010000417.1, from coordinate 5,792 downwards.
CATACACCCGACAGCAGTCGCTATTTTTATCTTGACGGGTATGATGAACGTCAGCTTAAAAAAGAGCCTCAACGACAGCTCAGTAAGGAATTTGTACGGCAGTGGTTAATTGGTGAAGGTTTTCAGGGCAAGGAGGGACAGCAGGTGCCTCCCATGACCGATGAAATTGTTGAGCATATATCTGCCCGTTATCTCGAACTTTATGAAAAGATAACAGGTTTAACGTTTATTAAACCCCCAACGTCGGTTAGGCCGGAAGCTTCCCTGGAAGAAGCCATCCACAAAAACATAATCCGATAGTTTTAGTTGTTTTTACTAACTTTGCGCTAAACTTTTTTTTGGAGAATGAAATATTCTATTGACAAGCAGGAGCGATACAGCTTGGTTTCGCTGCATGAAGAAAAGCTGGATACCACTTTGGCTCCCAAACTCAAATCTGAACTTATTACCCTGCATGCTGAAGGCGTAAAAAACATTGTGCTGGATATCTCTGAAGTGAAATACATTGACTCCAGCGGGCTAAGCTCGCTACTGGTAGGCAACCGTATCCTTACAGAAGATGGTGGCATCTTTATTATTGCGGCCCCGACTGAGCATGTGCAGAAATTGATCAAGATCTCTCAACTCGACAACGTTCTTAATATTTTGCCAAGTAGAGAAGAAGCAATTGATGCCGTTTTCATGAATGAAATTGAAAACGACATGAACAGCGGCGAAAATCTGAACTAATTGGCCTTTCAGGTAAAAATACTGGGTTCAAACTCTGCCACACCTGCGCATAACAGGAACCAGACAGCACAATTGCTGATGGTAGACAATGAGTATTACCTCATAGACTGTGGAGAAGGAACCCAGATGCAACTGATACGCTACCGGATTCGCTTTCATAAGATCAGCCACATTTTTATCAGCCACCTGCACGGAGATCATTACCTGGGCCTGATGGGCTTGTTGCTCACCATGCATCTGCAGGGCCGTGAACATGCCTTGAAGATATTTGGTCCGGCGGGTTTAGATGAAATTATTACGCTGCAGCTGCGGCACAGTGGCACCATTCTTAATTACCCATTATCATTTACGGCCGTGGAGCATCAAACTCCCGGCCTTCTTTATGAAAGCAGGCTGCTGACTGTTCATACTATTCCGCTGGTCCATCGCATTGCTTGCACGGGTTTTGTATTCAGGGAAAAATCTAAAAGCCGCCGCTTTAATAAAACTAAATACGACACCAGCATGTCTGGCGAGCAAATTGCGCAGCTAAAAGAAGGAAAGGATGTGCATGACCCGGAAGGTAAGCTATTATATCGCTGCCTGGACTATACCCTGCCCCCCCGCCGCTCACGTGCTTATGCCTACTGCTCCGATACCCGTTATGCACCCTCGATCATTCCCTACATTAAGAATGTAGACGTGCTCTACCACGAGTCTACCTTTACCACAGAGTTTGAAGAACGGGCCACACAAACCCACCACTCTACTGCCCGCCAGGCTGGCCTGATCGCCAAAGAGGCCAATGCCAATCTGCTGGTACTGGGCCATTACTCTGTTCGCTACAAAGACCTGTCGCCCCTGTTGAAGGAAGCCAGAGAAGTGTTTTATAATACACAGCTTGCAGTAGAGGGCGAAACCATCGATATTGGGGAGGAATGAAAACCTACAGCCTTAGCTCGCAACGGTTTCGCCTGTACCTGTTGCTGGCAGCATTGTTTATTACAAATGCCCTACTGGCAGAGCTGCTGGGAGTCAAAATATTCTCTCTGGAGGCCACCATGGGCCTGCCCCCGGCCCAGCTACCCCTGCTCCCGGGTTATGTTCTGGATTTTAATCTTACCGCTGGCGTTATTATCTGGCCAGTTGTCTTTATCACAACAGACCTCATCAATGAATATTTTGGCAGAGACGGGGTGCGCCGTATCAGCTTTCTAACCGCTGCCCTTATTTTATATGCCTTCGGAATTATCTGGTGGGTCACTAAACTGGAGCCTGCCGCCTTCTGGCAGCAGCTAAACAGCACAGACCCGGAAGGCAGGCCATTCAACATCAACTACGCTTATACGCTTATCTATCAGCAGGGCCTGGGCATCATCTTTGGTTCTCTAACTGCATTTTTAATTGGGCAACTGGTGGATGCATGGGTATTCCAGAAGCTGCGTAACCTTACCAACTCCCGCTGGTTATGGTTGCGCGCTACCGGCTCTACGGTTGTCTCTCAGCTCATCGATAGCTTTGTAGTCATTTTCATTGCTTTTTACATTTTTGGTAACTGGCCCATGGAACAGATCATCAGTGTTTCCCTGCTCAACTATATCTATAAATTTCTTGTAGCTGTGCTGTTAACACCGCTGTTATATCCGGCTCATAAGCTCATAGACCGTTTCCTGGAGAAAGAGGGAAAACCAATAGAACAAAAAGAAATGATGGCCTGAGCAAGATATGCCCATTGAAAGGGATTAGCGCTGCTGCCTTTTCAGGTTATCGCAAATAATGGCAGTAGCAATGGCTACATTCAATGATTCAGCAGCCCCATAGGCTGGAATTGTGATTTTGCCACTGAGCCGGGCTGCAAGCGCTGCAGAAATACCGTGCGATTCGCTGCCCATCAACAGGTAGCCTGTTTCCGGAAATGTAAATTCATGCACTGAGGTGCCTGCAAGGTCTGCGCCAAAGACGGGGATGTGCTGTTCCTGCTCTTGCAGAAATGAGATAAGTTCTGTGTAATATGCCCTTACCCGGGTAAATGAGCCTTTTGAGGAAGCAATTACTTTTGGATTATAATAGTCTACCGTAGTATCTGAACAAATAACTTTAGAAATGCCATACCAGTCAGCAATGCGAATAATTGTACCAAGGTTTCCGGGATCCCCCACATCATCGAGCAAGAGCACCCACTCCCCTGTAGCAGCCTGTAAGGGTTCATTGTCCTGCATTTCAACAACGGCCAGGGCAGTAGTATTAGTTTGAAGGGTGCCAAGGGCAGTAAGTTCTGCTTCGCCAGCCTCCACTAAATCATAATAAGGCTGCTTGAGTAAAGACTGGTGTTCTGTGAGAAACATTGCTGTACCAACAAGCGTTTTTATGCTGTAGCCGGATTGTAATACTTCTAGCACACTTTTTGCTCCTTCCACCAAAAAAAGACCTTCTTTTTTTCTGTACTTTTTCTGGTGTAGCGAACGTATAAGGCTACTTAGTTTTTTAGAGACCATGACACGAAATTATTGTTTCTTGCGGGCTTTTGTCCGCACTTTTACATTTTTCTTATCGCTGAGCCTGTTACAGGGTTGTCTGGGTATTAAACATTTAGAAGAAAACCAGATGCTGCTTTACCAGCAAAGCATCGAGGGCAATAAAACCATCCCTACCGATGAGCTGGACGATTTTTACAGGCAACAAGAAAATGTACGCACGCCCCTGATTCCCTGGGCACCTTACGTGAGTATCTATTACCTGGGTGAGCGGTTTTATAACCCTGATAAATTAAGGCGCAAAAGAGAAAAAACAGAAGCAAAATACAACAAAAGAATAGCGGAAGCCGACGAAGAAGGCAAGGACACCCGGCAGGCGCGGCTTCAGGAAAAGAAAGAATCTAAGATTGAAAAAATAAACAGGGTGCTTGACGAGGGCAATATGCTCATGCGCATAGGCGAGCCGGTAACTGTTTATGATAGCCTGCTCTCTGCCGAAAGTGCAGAACAAATGGCTCAATACCTGAAAAACAAAGGTTTTTTCAATGCCGAAACACATTACACGGCCGATACCATCGGCAGAAAAGTAAGTGTGGTCTATCACATGGTAGAAAAAACAGGCTACACCATCGACACTTTGTGGATTAAGCTAAGCAACCAGCAAATACGGGAATTGCTGGAGCGTAACAACGCCGAATCTTTTCTGATACAGGGCGAACGATATGATCAGGCCGATCTGGCAGCAGAACGGAACCGCATCAGCGACTTGTTGCGCGATAATGGGTACTACGAATTTAGCCAGCAATACATCGAGTTTAATGTTGACTCCACGCTGGAAGATCACAGTGTTTCAGTGGTTACCGAGATCTTACGGCCGGCTAACAGGGGTTACCACAGGCAGTTTACAGTAGATTCAGTGGTTTTTGTAACAGATGCAACTGCCCGCGGCGATCTTTCGGGGCGTAATGGCCGTGAGCTTAATGGCATAACCTACAGATACTTCGAAGATAATTACTCTAAGAAAGTGCTCGACAGAAGGGTGTTTATCAGAAAGGACAGTCTTTACAGCAAATCCAATACCCTGGAAACGCAGAAGCAGCTGGCCAACCTCGACAATTTTAAATTTATCAACATCAACTACGATACAGCCGATGGCAAGTTTATCAGCTATATCTACACCAACCCGCTTAAGCGTTTCCAGACCAGCAACGAAGCAGGATTCACCTACAGTGTTGGCATTCCAGGGCCTTTCTTTACCACCACCTGGACCATGCGTAATGTCTTTGGCAATCTGGAGAACCTGGAGTTTGGTGCCAGAGCCTCAATAGAAGGTATTCCTTCTCCGGTAGATCCAAGCAGTGCTTTTAGAAGTACCCTGTTGGGCGCTAACCTTTCTATTATCTTTCCGCAATTTTTAGCACCTGTCAGCAGCAGATTGCGTAACAGGTTTGGCCGGTATAACCCTAAAACCCGCTGGCTGATTGGTGCAAACTTTACCGACCGCGAGGTATTTAAGCGAAATACCTTTAACACTTCGCTCAACTACACCTGGCAGACAGAGAAACAACGCAGAAACAATTTCTATAATCGCCAGTGGAACTTCGTGCCTATTGACATCAACATCATACAGTCAGATTTTGGCGCAAACCCCGAAGAGAACATTTTCTGGCAGCAATTGAAAAGGTGGGAGCAGGCGGGCAACCCCTATATTCACTCTTTTAACGACTCCTTTGTGAGCAGCATGTATGCCTTTGTGATCTTTAATAAAAACAATTACGGCACCTACACGCAGGAATCGCGCTACATCAGGCCTTTTATAGAAAGTGGCGGTACTACCCAAAACCTGGTTAATTTCAACTTTCTGAGAGATGCGGGCAGCGAAAATGAAAGCGGCCTGGCTACTTATAAGTTTTTAAAATTCAGCAACGACTATCGCAAGTTTGTCCCTATAAATGATGGCTCTGCTTTAGCATGGCGTGTTAATTCCGGGGTAGCCATACCCTATGGCAGTGGTGGCGTAAGTCCCGAAGGGCAGCCGGTATCCCCTACTTTGCCTTACGAAAAGTTTTTCTTCGCAGGCGGTAGTAACAGCATCCGGGCATTCCGGCCAAGGCGTCTGGGCCCGGGCATTTACACCCCCAGCCCATCGCAGCAGGTAGATAGTATTACGTATACCAACCTGATTGAGCAACCTGGTGAGGTAATGCTGGAAGCCAGCATTGAATACAGACACAATATCTTTGGTTTCTTTAACGGAGCCTTATTTCTCGATGCAGGTAACGTATGGCGGCTAAGAGAGACAGAAGCGCAGCCTGGTGGTAAATTCAGATTCAATGATTTTTATCGTCAGATTGCACTGGGTACCGGCTATGGTTTCCGCCTGGACTTTTCCTTCCTTATTATCAGGTTAGACCTGGGGCTAAAGCTTTTCAACCCGCAAAGTGTGAAGCTGCGTGACGATGGCACTTACGATTACAGTGCCGGCTGGCTCTTTAATAAAAATTATGGGTCCAAGCCACAGGGAGGCAGTTTCTGGGATCAGGATCCTATCATCCTGAACATAGGTATAGGCTATCCATTCTAAATACTTTCCCGGACCTTAAATACTAC
>JASLAE010000390.1 GCA_030147305.1 Cesiribacter sp. | reverse complement strand
GATCATATAGAAAGCGGACGTACCTATTTGTCTAAGGGCATGGTAACAGAAGCGCAGAAAATAGCCATGCAAAATGTGACAATGCTCAGCAACTTAGTAAGTGATTCCTCTCCCATTATAGGCATTGAGCCCTCGGCTATTCTAACCTTGCGCGATGAGTACCTAGACCTTGTGTCTGAAAAGCAGAGACCAGACGCAAAAAGGCTGGCTACACATACTTATTTGTTTGATGAGTGGTTTGCCCGTGAAACAGACCGGGGAAATATTAAAAAAGAGTCATTCACTGATGCTAAGAAACTTATCAAATTGCATGGGCATTGCCACCAGAAAGCATTGTCGTCCCTTACTTTTACCAAAAAGGCTTTGTCTTTGCCTGCCGGTTATGAAGTGCACCTGATTCCATCCGGCTGTTGCGGCATGGCTGGCTCCTTTGGTTATGAAAAGGAACATTACGAGGTCTCCATGCAGATTGGCGAACTGGTGCTTTTTCCTACGGTACGCAAGCAACCAAAAGAAGTAATTATTGCTGCTCCTGGCACCAGTTGCCGCCACCAGATAAAAGATGGCACCGGCCGCAAAGCTTTGCATCCGGCAGAAATTCTTCTGGAAGCGTTAAGGGACCAAGAGAAATAATGGGTATTAGCCTAAATAATCATCCTCGTTTGTTAATAAATTCAGCATGAACAGGCGAAAGGTAATCCGCAGAATGGCCGCAGGAGGGCTTGCCCTGGGCATTGTACCTTCGGTGTATTTCTATAATAAAACAGAAAATTATATGCCTACCGCAAGCAGCTACACGAGCAATCCGGACCTCAAAAATATTCTCTCTACTCAGCAATGGCTGGGGACTCCACTGGATCACAAGGGTTTGTTTATGAATGAGCAATATGTGTTCTGGCCTAAATTTGCTGATGTACTGAAGTGGCAAACGGAAAAGAATTCCTACAAAGAAGAAAAAAAGAATGATACCCAAAGGCTGGAGTTGGTGCTACACCGTTCACTGGATCAGATTCCGGATAATGCATTGATCTGGCTCGGCCATGCTTCTTTTCTGTTCAATCTCAATGGCAAAAAAATACTAATTGATCCGGTGCTGGAGTCGCCATCTTTTCTCATGAAAAGGTATTCTGATTTGCCTTTTCCTGTGGAAGCATTCCAAGGCCTGGATTACATACTAATTTCACATGATCACCGCGACCATTGCGACGAGAGTAGCATTAAACTGCTGGCTGAGCAGAATCCACAGGCTACATGGCTTTGCGGCCTCAAACTGGATGAGTTATTGAAGAAGTGGACGAACTCCGGAAAGATACAGGCTGCCGGATGGTATCAGCAATACAATACGCCTGCCAATGAGATCAAAATCACTTATTTGCCATCCCGGCACTGGGCCAGGCGTGGGCTTACTGATACCAATACCACTTTGTGGGGTGCTTTTATGTTGGAATCTACCGGCAAAAAAATATACTTAGGTGGCGATAGTGGATATGGCAGCCATGTAGGTAAAGTGCGGGATTTATTCGGGGAAGTAGATTATTACCTGGCAGGAATCGGTGCATTTGCTCCCAGATGGTTTATGGGCCCTTCCCACATGCATCCGGAAGAAGCTACTAAAGCCAGTAACGAATTGCAGCCCAAAAATTTGCTACTATGCACTATGGCACCTTTGATCTGTCGGATGAGCCTTTGATGGAACCTGCCAGAATTATCAGGCAACTAAAAGAGAAACAAGTATTGCAAAGCAATCTGGTGATGCCTAAAGTAGGGGAGATACTGCCTATATAGTAATTGGGCGAATGTTCATCCAATAGTATAATTTTTATTTTATAAACCTGCCCTTATGAAAATAATCATTTTTCTATTTGTCTGCTTGTTTGGTTATAGTGCATCTGCACAAAATTCCCTGCAATTTACTGATCCGGGAAAGCAAAGAATTATCGTACTTACAGACATTACCAACGAACCCGACGATCAGCAGTCTATGGTTAGGTTTCTGGTCTATGCCAACGAGTTTGATATTGAAGGAATCATTGCCACCACTTCTGTACATCTCAAGAATAAGGTTCGGCACGATAAAATTGATGAACTGATCACTGCCTATGGAAAGGTAAGACCAAACCTGGAGAAGCACGCAAAAGGATTCCCTTCTGAAACTCATCTGAAAAGCGTTACTACTGAGCATTTACCTTTATATGGCATGCCTGGTGTAGGACAAGGGAAAGATTCAAAGGGGTCAGAATTAATCATTAGCAGTGTTGACAGGCAGGAAAACCGGCCTCTGTGGATTAGTGTATGGGGAGGAGCAAATTGTCTGGCTCAGGCGCTCTGGAAAGTGAAGGAAACCAGAAGCAAAGAGGAAACGGCAAAGTTTGTATCCAGATTAAGGGTCTATACCATATCTGACCAGGATGATTCAGGCCGGTGGATTAGAAATAATTTTCCTGAGCTGTTTTTTATCGTAAGCCCCAGTGCTGAAAACTGGATAGAATACAACAGAGCCACCTGGACAGGTATTTCCGGAGACCGCCATTATAAAAATGGCCCCATGTATAAATTTGAACTAGTAGACAATCCCTGGTTAGCAGAACACATCAGCCGGAATCATGGACCTTTAGGAGCATTGTATCCGCCCCTGGAATATATAATGGAAGGAGACACACCTTCCTTTCTAGGGCTAATAAACAATGGTCTTGGTAGTGCGCTAAGCCCGGCGTATGGCGGATGGGGAGGCAGATACGATTATTTCAAATCTTATGCAGAAGAAGGAAAAATATGGACCAATTCGATCAACTCGGTAGATGAGATAGTACTGGAAGATGGCCGTAAACTAGCTTCAGACCAGGCTACCATTTGGCGGTGGCGAGAAGCCTTTCAGCATGATTTTGCTGCCAGAATGGATTGGTGTGTGGCCACTTCCTTTAAAGCTGCTAACCATAACCCAATAATAAGCATCAATGGGAACCAAAGTAAGGCTGTGGCCACTGCCAAAATTCCTGCCGACGAAACAATAAAATTGAGTGCCAGAGGTACCTCAGACCCAGATAATCATGCAATATCGTACCGCTGGTATATTTACCGGGAAGCAGGTGGCTATAAAGGAAACTTACAACTAGATAAACCTGAAGCAGAAGAAATATCTTTTGTAATGCCGAAACTAGATACCAATCAACAATTGCACATCATCTGTGAGGTGAAAGACAATGGCACACCGGCATTGTTCTCATACAGGAGGATAATTCTACAGCATTAAGGCTGTTATATTTTAGTCAGGATGCGTTATCTCTGTTAACTATTCTAAACGATATATATTTTTAGTAGCTTGCTGTTATTCAACATTTGAACTTTAAAATTTTTTTTAACTCACATAAAGCAAAATACAACTCTATGCACATACAAATCACAAAACTGCCTGTTAATTATCTGGCTTCTTTGCTCTTCTTGGCCCTCATTCTGGGATTTGTTACTACAAGTATTGCTCAGGTAGGCGTAGGAACAAAAGCCCCAAAAGATGCAGAAGTCTTATTTGACGGAAGCCGCAAAATGCTCGACCAGAAATGGACATACTGGCAAGGACCCAGGTTAGCTGCCAGCCTGCCGTTAAAATGGCAGATTGTAGAAGATCCCGTAGATGGGGGAACAGTGCTCAACAGCAATGATCCAGCAGGAGCAGGAGGTAAATACGGTGCAGCAGATATTGTTACCAAAAAAGAATTCGGTGATTTCCGGTTGCATATAGAGTTTCTGATTAAAGATCCTGGCGGAAACAGTGGTGTATATCTACAGAATCGCTATGAAATACAGGTACTAGACGGCGATACTACTAGTCATGGCATGGCCGCTGTAATCAATGAAACGC
>JASLAE010000356.1 GCA_030147305.1 Cesiribacter sp. | reverse complement strand
ATTTGTACGTACACCCGGCAGCAAACCTTTTAAAATGCCAACATCTACAGACCGGCTTCCTGTTTATGAAAAATACGGAGAGGCGCATTTCGCGCTGGATGGTAAAAAAATTGTACTGCCCATTTACCAAAATCATGCGCTACGGGAAACAGAAGCATACAAGGATCATCTCTTTCTGCCATTTAAGGACCTTACCAATGGCACTGAAAGCTATGGTGGGGGTCGCTACCTCGATTTGCGCATACCAGCCGGAGACAGCCTGGTAATTGATTTCAACAAAGCTTACAATCCCTACTGTGCCTACAGCGCCCGATTCTCCTGCCCCATTCCGCCCAAAGAAAACAGGATTCCCCTCGCAATCCGGGCCGGTGTAATGGTCAGCCCCCATGATGAATAGTTTCTACAAAATTCAAGTGTTCACTTCAAAACTTCAATGCTTAAAGCAGCATCAACAGCTATACCCCTGGCTTCCAGCTGAGTGAAACACCAACTACAGGCCTCTGTTGCTAAAAAAGGTATCAATTCACAAGCAGTGAGTCTTACTTGATTTTTTCTATGCCTGGCTGGCTTATCAACATTCAGAAAACTTTATCTTCGCGCTTTCAAAAATTTTTCGTACCATCGTAGTCTATGATTTTGTGATGATGGTTCTTATTGATTTGCGCCCCTATTTAGTACTCTTACTGCTGCTCACCTTTGCTACTACACTACAGGCCCAGTCCCTCCCCAGAGAGGTAGTGGCCAAGGAAGGCGATGGTATTTGGGTACTGTTACGCAAGTTCGGCCTGGATTCTAATGAATACTTTCAGGCTTTTCTGGAGCTCAACCAACAAAACATAGGTAAAGACAATAGCCTGTATATAGGCAGGGTTTACCGTATTCCCGCCGCCAAAGCCGAAGCTGCCTCAAGCGATGTTATGTCGGCACCGCCAAGTGGTAAGCCCACGAGTAAACCAACTGCAGAAACAAAGGCAGCCCCGTCTACCGCATTGAATTACCCATATTTTGGAAAAAACTATTCACGGATCGAGATAAGGGATCAGCAGCTTAAAGGGGCTGTTTATTATCTTTCGGCGGGGCATGGTGGCCCTGACCCGGGCGCCATCGGTAAATATGGAGCTTATGAGCTGGGCGAAGATGAATACGCCTATGATGTAACCATACGCCTGGCACGCCGCCTGATGGAGCATGGCGCTACCGTTTACATGATCGTGCAGGACCCGGACGATGGCATCCGGGATGACAGTATTCTGCCCATGGATAGAGACGAAATCTGTTATCCGAACGATCCTATTCCATATAGCCAGAAGGAACGGCTGCGACAGCGCACCAATGCCGTAAATAAGCTTTACCTCACCCACAAGGGTGCCTACCAGCGCATGCTGAACATACACGTAGACAGCCGCAGCGAAAGCCAGAACATCGATGTTTTCTTTTACCACCATGAAAACAGCGCTTCGGGCAAGCGACTGGCAGAAGGCATTCACCAGACCTTTATCACCAAATACAACCGGCACCAGCCCAACCGAAATTATTTTGGCAATGTATCTACCCGCAGCAGCCTCTATGTAATTAAGTACAGCCATCCGCCGGCAGTATTCATTGAGCTGGGTAACATTAAAAACGACCTGGACCAGCGTCGATTTGTGCTGGCCGATAACAGACAGGCCCTGGCGAACTGGATTGCCGAAGGCATTCTCAGTGATTACCGGAACCGTTAATAGCCAGGCATGGGCATGCAGGATTTGGAAGATAGCTGGCAACAGCTTACCGCCCGCTACACAACAGACGGAGCACTTAGCCTACAACTGTGGCAGGAGCTTGAAAAAGCCTATACAGACACTGGCCGTCATTATCACAGCCTGCAACACCTCGCTGCCCTGCTTTCACTGGCCGACACCCATCATCACCTGATATCGGAGCCTGATTCAGTAGCTTTTGCCATTTTTTATCATGATGTGGTGTATAACGCGCTGCGAAAAGATAATGAAGAAAGAAGCGCATTGATGGCAGAAGAAAGGCTTAGGCTTCTTGGCCTGCCCATAGCACAACGGCAGCGCATAGAACAGATGATCCTGGCCACCAAAGTACATGCTACTTCCAACAATGCAGATACCAACCTGCTGCTGGACTTCGATTTGTCAATCTTGGGCAGTAGCTGGGAAATTTATGTGCACTATACCCGGCAAATCAGAAAAGAATACAGCATAGTCCCTTTCTTCCTCTATAAAAAGGGCAGGAAAAAAGTATTACAGCATCTGCTCTCCCTGCCACGCATATACAAAACAGATATTTTTTATAGCCAACTAGAGGCAATTGCCAGAGAAAACTTAGCGCAGGAGCTTTTAGTACTTCAATAATCTGGAAAAAGATCCGGCCTGACTAAAAATAAAAAAAAGCAGCAATGCCCCGGGTACCCTACTTCCTGATGATTCGTAGAGAAGCTGTTAACTTCTTTTTCAAAGTAGGATAGTCTACTCGTTATCAAGGATAAATCTCAAATACCCACGCCTATTTTAGGGAATGATATATGAGAACAGGCTGCGCGGGTACTATGCAGCCTAACCAATAAAGATCTGGCTCTCAATTTTTAAAATAAGCTGCATTGGCTGCACTTCCACAAATGAAATGGCATAAATATTGCTATTGTTAGCATCAGAGGCCGCCCCTGATAACAGCAAACTTTTACAGCTGCAGCCTTGTCTTCTCTTAACCCTTTTACACATGAAACGCACATTTTTTATCCTAAGCATTGTGCTAGGTCTCTCGGCCTGCACCACACCGCAAATGCTGGTAGATCAGCAGCTGACAGCTCAAAGCACCCCTATGCCTGTAGATGGCCGCCAGGGCTGGCTTATTAACCAAAGTATCCGCTTTGGGCACTACGAAACAGAAAATGTACAGCGTGCCTGGACAAAAAGCTACAGCTGGGATGTATTTCTGGCGAAGCTGCAGGATGCAAAAGACAAGTATAGTTTTACGCTCTTCGATAATCAGCGCGGGGCCTATACCGTAGATGCTGTAAATCATATAAAAGGAGCAGATTTGCCGATAGGACGCTTTTTAGGGGAAAACACGAGCCCTGCTTTGCAGGAACTAGCCTCCTTTACCGTGCAAACAAAGGACCTGTTTGCAGCCTCGCTCTATAGCAACAGCAGGGAAGAAGCCTGGCACCTGATGCTGATGAACCGAAATGATACCAGAAAAAATGGTCGCTATGCCGGCCTGCTCACCAACGAGCAGCAACAAATTATTGAAGTGCTGCCTGTGCGCGCGTTGCAGGGAGCCAAAACATGGGGCAATGAGATTATAGGTTATGAATTTCGCCAGGATGGAAAAGCCCTTGCTGCAGTAGAGGTAATAAACAAAGGCAGGGTATGGATAGACCCTGCGCTTGATGCCAATATGCAGCTGGTATTAGCCTCTGCCAGTGCCACACTGCTGCTGCAACAGGAGCTGGAGCTACCGGAAGAACAGATTTAGTAAAAGAAAAGCAGCCTTCACCAAGGCGGTTTTTCGTTTACCAATATCTGCTGCTGCTTACTGACAAGACATAAAAAAAGCCACCCAAAGGTGGCTTCCTAAAACTCCGTTCCTATGGAATATGTCTTTAGCTGCCAACCCTGGCAAGCCTGTTTTCATCAAGAATATGATAGATCTTCTGCTTTAATTCTTCCGGGTTAAAGGGCTTCACCACAAAATCCTGCATGCCAGCCGCAAAAGCCTGCGCCTGTACATGTGGCTCTGTAGCGGCCGACATAGCCAGCACCGGAATTTTGGCATTGCAGAAATGCGAGTTGCGCAGCTGCTCCACCACCTTGAACCCATCGATATCGGGCAGTTGCAGGTCCATGAGCACCAGCCGGAAACTATGCAGCTGCAGTAGCTCCAGGGCTTCTTTACCTGTTTCCGCCATGCTAACCTCCAGCCCCCAACGGGTCAGGAATTTTTCTGCAACAAAGCGGTTCAGAGGGTTGTCTTCCACAAGCAGCACACGGGCGTTGTCAAAGTTGTCTTCGGGCTTGATATGAATAGGATGCATAGGATCGGTAGTTTGGGAGATTTTATCAAAGGAGAGTACAAAGGAAAATACAGAGCCAATTCCAGGAGTGCTCTCTACGGTAATCTGGCTGCCTTGCAGCTCCAGCAAACGTTTAGTAATGGCTAGCCCCAGGCCTGTGCCACCAAAACGGCGCGTTGTATTTGCTTCTGCCTGCGCAAAGCTTTCGAAAATGATTTGTAGTTTATCTGATGCAATGCCAATGCCGGTATCTTCTACCCTAAAGCCAATCTGGCACTGCCCTGCAGCATCTTTTAACAGGCTGGTCTGAATACGTACCCGACCTGCCGGGGTAAATTTTATGGCATTACTCAACAGGTTAGAGAGTACCTGCGACAAGCGCACAGGATCACCCTGCACAATTTGGGGCAGCTCAGCATCATGTAACACCTCCAGCTGCAGGCCTTTTTCCTGGGCTGTCGCCAACAGGGTGCTCTTAAGGTCAGATACCAGTTGCCGCAGATCGAAGGGCGTAGATTCAAACACCACCTTGCCGGCTTCTATTTTATTATAATCCAGTACGTC
>JASLAE010000337.1 GCA_030147305.1 Cesiribacter sp. | reverse complement strand
ATTAGAGCAGGGCCGTAAAGGCATGAATGCTGTTAACGTGAAAGTTAAATAATCAAAAGCTATATACTTCGTGAGAAGAACATGCCGCAAGGCATGTTTTTTTGTTTTAAAGCAATCTGGCGCTTAATTTTCATCGATTGTATTGATCAAAACCTCAAGGACTGCAAACAAATAATACTAATTGCTGCTTTGCCATAGTGGAATCTTTCATATGCGAGCAGTATAGATTATTCCAAAAACGTAAAATCTTTAATACAGCCAGCGTTATATGAATACCCTACCCGGTTATTTTAAATATTTTATCATTTTATCCAGTTTGATAATTACGGGCTACCTCCTGATTTTGGGGAAAGCGCTGATCAGTCCTATTGTAACTGCCTTTATAATTGCCCTGCTGCTGCTGCCCCTAAGCGCTGCCATGGAGCGGATAAAAATTTCCAGAGGCATCAGCTCAGTATTATCCATTATCGTCGTAATCGGGATCGTAGTAGGATTATCCTACTTTTTTTCTTCCCAGGTGGGTACTATTACCCGTGATCTGAATACTATCGGGGCGCGTTTCAATGATCTGCTCGATAAGGGGCATAACTGGATGGAAGAAACCTTTGGTGTTGAACAGCAGGAGCAAAGTCGGTATGTAAAAAATTCTATGAATGCCTTTCTGCAGAACAGCACTTCTGCTGTTTCACAAACCGTTTCTGCTACTGCCGATTTCTTTACAGCTTTTTTCCTGTTTCTGATTGCACTGTTCTTTTTACTTTATTACCGCAGATTCTTTGTGGCATTTCTTTATAAATGGTTTGACCCAGTCGATCATCCAAAGGTCAGCGAAACAATACAGAAAATTATTATGGTGGTCAGGAGCTACATTGTAGGGCTGATTACCGTGATTGGTATTGTTGCAGTTCTTAATTCAGTGGGTCTTATGCTGATGGGCATTGATCATGCCATATTCTTTGGTGCCCTGGCGGCAGTGCTTACTATTATCCCTTATATAGGAATCCTTATTGGGTCCCTGCTGCCCATTTTGTTTGCCCTGGTTACCAAGGATTCGCTCTGGTATCCTGTGGGCGTTGCGATCTTATTCTGGGTTGTACAATTTCTAGAGGGTAATTTTATTACACCAAACATTGTTGGCGGAAAGGTGAGCATAAACCCTTTTGCAGCCATAATTGCCCTCTTTTTAGGTGGAATGATATGGGGTGCCCTGGGCATGATCTTGTCCATTCCAATCCTGGCAATCATTAAAGTGATCTGCGATGCCATTGAGCCGCTACAGCCCATCGGATTTTTACTGAATAATCCGCCCGACGCAGATACGCTGGAAAAAGAAAGGCTTCAATTAGGCAGATTCCTTAAGCGGAGTAGCAGTAAACAAAAAACTGTGTAAAAGGCTGCACCAAATTGCCACAGCGCTTCTACACAGTTCTTATGATTTACTTTATAAAATTATGGACGCGGACGACGCATTTTCCGAACAATCCAAAATACTACGGCCAGAACAATGGCGATTAATACAAAAGCCATCCAAAAGCCTGCTTTGAAAATATCTCCAACAATTTCGCAGCCACTCAGTGACATGGCCAGGAAAATAAATAAGAAAGTAAAAAAGTGTTTGTTCTTCATCCTACTCAAAATTTAGTTTAAAAAGTTTATCAACAGCTAGTGCTGTCCCTAATATGCTAACGGTTCAGACTGTAATTTGGTTATCCTGTGGTGAATAGCTACTTCCCGGTAAACTTTTGCTTTAAAACCATGAGAGATAGTTTGCAGATGCTCTAGGCAGATTATCAATAAATGTATTGACAACGCATAGGAATCATCTTTCACCAAATTCCAACCAAAGAAGGTCAGTTATGCAGACAGGTTAAAACATAAAAAAAGGGACTAATTAGTCCCTTTTAGATGCCTGTTTCGCCTTTTTGTCGGCGCGTTTTTCCTTTAAATTTTTTGCAGGCTCTTTCTTATTTTTATCCTTTGTTGGACTTTTCTCTTTAGACATGGCTTTTATGTTTAGTAGCATGTAACATACGAGAATTATCTTTAAGAAGTTAATTTTGCCGCTGATTAATAATAGGGTAATCCCGCTTAGTTGCTGGTGAAATAACCGCCGTGTGCAGTTGCTGGAGGTTTAAACCAGTCACGTTCCTATGTGCTATCCTTCCCAACTGCCAAATTTACCTGCTCTATATTCTTGGTAAGCCTGCCGTATTTCATCTTCAGAATTCATGACAAAAGGGCCGTGGGCAACCACTGGTTCGTTAAAGGGAACAGCATGCCCCAGGAGCAGCACAGCATCCGATGGTGCGGCTATTTCCAGCATGCTGCCATCGTTATTAAATTCCGTAAGCCAGGTGCTTTGGGTCTCATGCCCATTTACCTTGAGCGCACCTTTAATGGTATAGAAGAAAATATTGCGCTCAGCTTCAATTTGCAGCTGCAGCTTCGCGCCTTTTTTGAAATGAATGATAGCCAGTGCGATATCTGATAATGGCTGAAATGCCCCTTTAGTACCAGCCCAGTTACCAGAAACCGCTTCTATCAATACATTCCCCTCATCTAAATTGAGTGTTGGGATCTCATTTTTTTGGAGCCCCACGTATTTGGGTGTTGTAAGCTTGTGTTTAGCCGGTAGGTTTACCCAGAGCTGCAGAATTTCCAGCTTACCACCCTGTTGCTTGAAGTTTTCAGAAGAAACTTCAGCATGTATGAGCCCTTTGCCTGCTGTCATCCATTGCACACCACCGGCTTCAATCACACTTTCTGCCCCGCTTGAATCTTTGTGCATGATATCGCCAGCCAGAATAAAAGTAACCGTTTCAAAGCCACGGTGGGGGTGTGGTCCGAAAGGCAGGCCATTGTTGTTAGGCTTATAAATCTGGGGCCCATGGTGATTTAAAAACAGGAAAGGATCAATAAAGTCTAATGTTTGCGTAGGTAGGGCACGCATGGTAATAAGGTCCGCAATGGGTGCACTTATGGCCTTGTGCTGTTTTTTGATCGTACGCATTTCTGTGATTGTGATTTTGTAGAATGCTGCCCTTTACGGCTGTGATTTTCTGATTTGTTTCTCTATCTTTTTGATGTCCAGTGCACTGCAGCTGGCACAGCCTTTAGCGCAGCCGGCACTTGTTGGTTTAAAACTATTATACAGCAGCCTGAGCAGGTAGGCTGCAGCAACGACAAATAAAGTCCATACTATTAATTCTTGTATCATTCTTTAAGATAAAGTTTGATAAACGATCAGCGCAGATACATAAGCCAGTCCACTCATATATGCCATTTGTATAAGGGGCCATTTCCAGCCGCCGGTTTCTTTTTTTACTATGGCCACCGTGCTGGTGCACTGCATGGCAAAAGCATAAAATATCAGCAAAGAAAACGCCACAGCTAAAGAGAAACGGGGTCCGCCGGTCTGGGGATTTATTTCTGATTGAAGCCTGCTTTTGATGGTGCTTTCATCGTCTGCTCCACTGCCCACACTGTATAAAGTTGCCATGGTGCCCACAAAAACCTCCCTGGCAGCAAATGATGAGATCAAGGCAATGCCTATTTTCCAGTCATAACCCAGTGGCGTGATAACAGGTTCAATAAACTTACCAACCGCACCTGCATAAGAGTTCTCCAGCCGGATGGTGGCAATTTCGCTTTCCAGCTTTTCACTGTCAGCATGCTGGGCTACATAAGCATTTTCTGCCTGTGCTATCCGGTCACCCGGGCCATATGAGGCCAGCACCCATAAAATTACCGAAACTGCCAGTATGATCTTACCTGCCTCAAATACAAAGGTTTTAGACTTTTCCAGTGCCATCAGCAGCACATTGCCCCAGCGTGGCATGCGGTAGCTGGGCAGTTCCATGATCAGAAAGCCGC
>JASLAE010000336.1 GCA_030147305.1 Cesiribacter sp. | reverse complement strand
CGCATGACTACCTCGGCAGAGATTGCCAATATGGTTGCGTTTTTGCTTTCAGATTGTTCCAGTCACACCACCGGCCAGTTGATTCATGTAGATGGTGGCTATGTACACCTTGACCGTATCCTTTAAAGGATAACTTTAGACGTTTTTAGCCTTATTAAAGGATCGGTATCAGCTTATTTAAGCTGTTTTTATAGCTGCCTACTGTAATAAACACTTATAGTGTATGGGCGTTGCGCAGGCCGCTGCGATGATGATACCCGGATTAGGTAGCAAAAAATGTGTTGCTATATCAGGATTTCTGATTTCTGAAACCAAAGGATCAACAGAAGATTTGCGTGATATCATGATGGTAGCTGGTACAGATCCTTATGCCTACAAACCTATTGTGGATTTAAACAAGCCTTATCTAAGACCTGAAGTTTTGAGAATAGTAAAGAACTATTAAAACATAGTAGTGCCAAAACGAATACAGGACTGACATTCTCTCTGTTTTTGTCATTTCTCTATTAGCCCTCCATCCATGAGCAAGTTGCATCTATATTTTTCAATTCTTAGCCTGTTTATAGCGACAAGCTGTTTTGCACATGAATACCATGTGTCAAAAAAAGGAGATGATAACAACGACGGATCTGCGCAAAAACCCTTTAAAACAATAGCGGCGGCTGTAGATAAAGCATATGCTGGTGATACCATCACCGTTCATGGCGGGACCTATCGGGAGTATATTAATCCTATACGGGGAGGCGAAAGTGATCTAAAAAGGATTGTTTACAGAGCAGCTCCTAATGAAAAAGTAGAGATTAAAGGTTCTGAGGTAATAACAGGCTGGAAAAAAGAGAAGAACGGCGTGTGGAAAGTCGTGATTCCAAATCAATTTTTTGGCGATTATAACCCTTACAAAGATTCTATTTACGGCGACTGGTTCCTGAACAAAGAGCGAATACATCATACCGGAGAAGTATTTCTGAACGGAAAATCTCTTTACGAGATGGAAACCATCGACAAGGTTTTCAACCCTGTAGCCCTTAAAAACATCAAGGATTCTGTTGGTTCTGTCTATACCTGGTATTGCCAAAGCGATGAAAAAAACACAACCATCTGGGCAAATTTTCAAAAAGCAGACCCAAATAAACAATTAGTAGAAATAACTACCAGAAAGACAGTCTTTTATCCCCTGCAGCCCGGCATCAATTATATTACCATAAGCGGTTTTCATATAAGTCAGGCGGCAACGCAATGGGCAGCACCTACTGCAGAACAAGTCGGAATGGTTGCTACACACTGGAACAAGGGCTGGATTATTGAAAATAACGTCATCAGCGACTCTAAGTGCAGTGGCATTACGTTAGGAAAAGATCGCAGCACAGGACACAATGTATGGTCGGCCGATAAGGCAAACGTAAACCGCGACGGCAATATCCATTACATAGAGGTAGTCTTTAATGTGATGCGAAACAATTGGAATAAAGAAACTATAGGTTCTCATATCGTCAGGAACAACCAGATTTTCAATTGTGAACAAGCCGGTATCAGCGGCAGTATGGGCGCAATTTTCAGCACAATCGAAAATAACCATATCTACAACATCTTTACCAAAAGACAATTCTATGGATTTGAAATTGGAGGTATAAAGTTTCATGCGCCCATTGATGTAACCATTAAGGGAAATAACATCCATGATAACTATAGGGGCATATGGCTTGACTGGATGACTCAGGGTACCAGGGTAACGCGTAATTTACTTTACAACAACGACAGGGAAGATTTATTTATAGAAGTGAATCACGGGCCCTACCTCGTAGACAATAACATTTCCTTATCCCCGGTTTCGCTCACGAATCAATCAGGAGGTGGTGCGTATGTGCATAATATTTTCGGAGGAAGAATTGGTGCAGGAAAGGATATGTCCAGGTTTACACCCTATTTCCTGCCGCATTCAACTGATATGGCCGGCCTCACAACAATCTATGGTGGCGACGATCGGTTTTACAATAACATTTTTATAGGGAACGGGAATCAAACAGAAAGCAAACACGGCTTAGCAAGTTATAATGACCTTTTATTACCCGTATGGCTGAAGGGCAATGTGTATTATCACGGGGCGAAGGCGTCGACCAAGGATGTAGATGCAATAAGCTTTACTGACTACCATCCTGACGTGAAATTATTAGAAAAAAGGGAGGGTACCTTTCTGCATCTAACATTGAACGAGCAGTTTTTCAAGCATCAAGTACAAACGATAAGCAGCGAAACCCTGGGCAAAGCCAAAATACCAAAAGCGGCTTTTGATAATCCTGATGGTTCATCCATAACAATCGATACTGATTACTTTGGGAATAAAAGGACCGAAAAAAGCAATTATGCAGGACCCTTCTCAGCGGTAAAAAGCGATAGACTGATTTTGAAGGTTTGGTAAAGGTTAAACTCTTTAGGAGTATAAGCAGGCAATAGTTTAGTTAGCCTTTATGCCTTAGTGTACAAAATGAATGTGTTGAAAAATGGTAAAATCCACCAGTTTCTTAAGAAAGACTACTATGTATATTTTGACGTGTAAAAGCCTTTTCTTGAAATCCTTATTCGAACGATCAATTTCGATATTCTTTTTGTGTTTCATCTTCCTGAATCCTCTGCACGCAAAGGAGCCTGATCATGTCGACTGGCCCAAATTTTTAAGCAGGCACGATCTCAAATGGACGCGGCTTACTACTGACTGGTTTAGCGGAGCGTTTATTGGAAATGGCGAATTGGGTGCCATGATATACCAGGAAAATGAATATGCGCTTAGATGGGATATTGGCCGCAGCGATGTAACCGACCACCGTGATTATCAAGATGTGGAATGGGGAAAGCCTCGGTTGCCTATTGGCAGGATGCTCTTGAAAGCGCAGGGACGGATAGAAAACGCTACCATGCAACTTGATCTTTGGAACGCTGAAGCAAGAGGAACCATCACCACTGAGAAAGGAAGCATCAGCTGGCGTTCTTTTCTTTCTACTAATCCCGAAGTCATCATCACGGAAATAACAGAAACCGGTACTGAAAAAGCGCAGTGGGAATTTATTCCGGAAGTTTCTCAAACAACCACGCCCAAGTTTACGTGGGCACCACCGTTAAACCGCTCCTTAATAACTGAGTACCAACCAAATCCTCCAGTCCGGAAGGAAGTACTAAAAGGCATTGAAACTGCTCAGCAATCTCTTGAGGTGGGCGGGGGCTATACAACGGCCTGGAAAATAGCCGACTCCCAAAAAAGCCGTACCAAAACCCTGTATCTGACGGTGGGGTATTCCTATCCGGAAAACACCCATACAGCACAAGCTACAGAAAGAATCACGGCAGCAAGCCAGGTGGGGGTACCGCAATTAGAATCGGCGCACCGTACCTGGTGGCATGCTTATTATCCGCAATCATTTTTATCGATACCAGACACTCGTTTGGAAGGTTTTTACTGGATTCAGCTATATAAGCTAGCCTCTGCCACTCGAAAAGACAAGCAAATTTTAGATTTGATGGGGCCATGGTATAACATAACGCCCTGGCCGGCATTGTGGTGGAACCTTAATGTACAGTTGACTTATTCACCAGTGTATGCATCTAACCGGCTTGAGCTCGGAGAGCCTTTGTGTAACACCCTGGACGCAAATGTTCAAAACTTAATTAACAATGTACCCGAAAGATATCGCCATGATGCTGCCGGTATCAGTCGCATAAGCGGATATGATTTAATCGCACCGCTTGATGTAGAAGATATGAGCCTGCATCAGCGTTTTCGGGAGTCCGGAAATCTTACCTGGGCATTGCATAATTATTGGATGCAATGCAAATATGCGGACGATGATAAGCGCATGGTGAATAATTTATATCCGCTGTTAAAGCGAAGCATTAATTATTATCGGCACCTGCTTATTGAGGATAAAGACGGTAAGCTGCATCTGCCGCCTACGTATTCACCAGAGTATACGGCTATTGCCTATCCCGATTGTAATTATGATCTATCCCTCCTCAGATGGGGTTGTAAAACGCTGATCGGGATAAATCAGGAATTCAAGTTGAATGATCCTTTGGCAGCCGAATGGAAGAACATCCTGCAGAACCTAACAGCGTATCCTAAAGATAGTGCTACAGGTTTACATATTGGCTTGAATATGCCCTTGCTGGAATCGCACCGCCATTATGCACATTTAATGATGATCTATCCACTTCGTATCCTAAAACCCGATAATGCAGAGAACAAAGCGCTGATCGAGAAATCTTTAGCTCACTGGACTGGCTTGAAAGGAGCCTTACAGGGCTATACGTATACGGGAGCGGCGTCTATTTCGGCATTGCTTCACAAAGGAAACGAAGCAGTAGCGTATCTAAACGGCTTGCTTGATAACTATACTCCGCCCAATACCTTTTATCGGGAAGCAGGAGCAATCCCGGTGATAGAAACGCCACTTTCTGCTGTTGCCTCTGTGAATGAAATGATATTACAAAGCTATGATGGCGAAATCCATGTATTTCCTGCTGTACCTGATGCATGGAGAGAGGCTAATTACCGCGACTTACGAACTGAAGGAGCTTTCCTTGTTACAGCTAAACGTGCGCGTGGCAAAACGGTGTATACAAAAATTAGTAGCTTAGCGGGAGGATCTTTCAAGCTAGCACTTGGATCTCCGGAATCAGCGTATCGCATTCGTAAAACAGCGGGCACTAAAGCGATTAAAAATGTGGATGGAACCTGGCAAATCTCCATACCAAAAGGAAAGTCCATTGAGTTTTACAGCAGCAGCTCGAAAGAAGATGATACGGTTATTGAGCCTATAGCACCTCAACAGGATAAGTTGAATTACTATGGCCTGCAGTAGGCTGTGTCTGATAGATTGCTTTGCTACAGGACCACACGCTGTATTCAGTACAAAACCAGGTGTGACATTAGATAACCTCAAGCCTCAAGGATGCCCCGCCGCCAAGGCCCTTCCGGTAAAAAAGAAAAACTATGCCTAAAACAGCTACTTTGGCAAAATTCAAAAGCGGAAATTTCCACCGCCTAGTACTGCTCTTGCTGGCGGTTTGGGTGACAACGCTGGCTCAGGCGCAAACCAAAGCGCCCTTCTCAAATAAGGTTAAACGTATTTTATTTTTGGGCAATAGCATTACGTATGCTGGCCAGTATATCACCGATATTGAAGCTTATTTTATTACGCATTACCCGGGGCAGCACTACGAATTTATAAACGCGGGTTTGCCCAGCGAAACGGTATCAGGACTGAGTGAACCTGACCACGCGGGGGGAGAGTTTCCACGCCCCGATCTACACGAACGCCTGGACCGGGTGCTGGCCCAGGTAAAGCCTGATTTGGTATTTGCCTGCTATGGCATGAACGACGGCATTTATTTGCCTTTCGATGCCGCCCGTTTCGAGGCGTTCCGGACGGGTATAAAATGGCTGCATACCGAACTGGAAAAAAGTGGGGTTAAAAAGATTATTCACCTTACGCCACCGGTGCACGATGATGAATCGCTGGGTACGAAAGGGTATAATCTGGTATTAGATAAGTATACGGATTGGCTATTGAGCCAACGGGATTCGCTTAACTGGGAAGTGGCCGATATACATACGCCCATGACCCGGTACCTGGAATCCAAAAGGCA
>JASLAE010000330.1 GCA_030147305.1 Cesiribacter sp. | reverse complement strand
GTAAAAAAAAGGTGCCAAGCTTAAAAAATTTAGCCCTTTCGGATAGGACTAAAAGCATTACTTCCTTAAGAAAGGATGCAACCATAATGTTTTCAAAATTCAACAGCAAAAAAAATAGGGCCAGATATAAATGGAAATTTTAAGCAAAATAGCCTGCAAATTTCTATTCTTTCTTTACACCTAGGGATAATAATAAAAGAGCCCCCCTCTCCAGGTCGCTCTTTTATTAGAGGTTCATTTAAGGACGGGGCAGCAACCATCAGGCGGGTTGCATTTCCTGAACTTTTACCTTTTTCGTTTTAACCGCAAAGGAAAGTCCTAAGAGTGAAATTGCACAGGCAATTGCAGGAAGCAAACCAATGGGCCGAAAGAAAAAGACCGGAAAGGTGATGGCCGCCAGCACCAGCGCCGCAAGGATGAATCTTTTTTTCGCAGCAGCATCTCCCAGCGTAAACTGCTGAAGTTGCCTAAGCATGTACAAACCAAAACTTAAAATCATAGCCCCCATTAAAATGATAGAATAAAAGTGGAAGTCGAATACAAAGCTTCCCGTTATCATTCGAACGCCTGCCCGATAGCTGTTTTCGAACAGATGACCAACTGCCATAGAAGATACCACCATGGTGGCGCCAAACGCGGCAAAAAAGAGCGGGACAGCCCGCACACCAAAAGCAGCACGTTTTTTAAACTTGTGGGTTAAAACAACCGCAGCGATCAGGGCGCTGATGAACACAACGCCGTCGATGTAGACAAAATATGTATCCATACAAAAATAGGTTAAGTACTTAAATGTAAGCACTTGCCAAAAGATAACAACACGGATAGTATCACTATTTTTCTATTGAATATGCTTAAAAACCAAAATACCTGCTATCCTCCAGCTGATTATCGATAACAATTTAGGCAGGGTATGTAGTTACTTTTATATACCTTGGACCAATTATGCCGACAACTACGAGAATAGTTTTACGAAGAATTATTGTTACACCCTTCCAGCGCTTTCTGCAAACAGAAGCTTCGGGTGGTATTTTACTGATTATTTTTACGGCACTTGCGCTTATCTGGGCCAATTCTCCCTGGAGTGAAAGTTATTTTAATCTTTGGAACACTAAAACCGGACTGGCCTTTGGAGATTGGTCGCTTATAAAATACCTGATCCTATGGGTGAATGATGGCCTGATGGCTATATTCTTCTTTCTGGTGGGACTGGAAATAAAACGAGAGGTAATGGTGGGCGAACTCTCGTCGGTGCGAAAAGCCTCGCTTCCCTTCTTTGCAGCCATTGGGGGTATGCTGTTCCCTGCGCTGCTTTTTGCGTTCTTGCAAGCCGGCAGTCCTGGTGCCGAGGGTTGGGGCATTCCCATGGCAACAGATATTGCTTTTTCGCTGGGTATCTTAAGCCTGTTAGGCAAACGGGTACCGCTAAGCATGAAGATATTCCTGACTGCTTTTGCTATTGTGGATGATATAGGTGCCGTCATGGTGATTGCGCTTTTTTACAGCGGCGAAATTTATTTACCAGCCCTTTACATTGCCCTGGGCCTTTTTCTGGTACTGATTGCATTCAACTTTTTCAACATTCGCAAAAAGACCTTATATGTTGCAGTAGGCATCATTATCTGGTACTTCTTCTTGAAATCTGGTTTGCACCCCACTATTGCCGGGATCATGGTCGCCTTTACGGTACCCATTACCTCCAGAATACGGGCCCAGGATTTTGTGGAAGAGGTAGACAATGGGCTGGTTGTTTTCAAAGAATTTGAGGATGATCCCACAGATCACCTGCTGAGTTATGAGCAACTCTCATCCGTTGAATCCCTTAGTAACGCTGCCAAGCATGTGCAGCCACCCTTACAAAAACTGGAGCATGACCTGCACGGTTTTGTGGCTTTCTTTATTTTGCCGGTGTTCGCCCTTGCAAATGCCGGGGTAGCCCTTGAAGGCGCAGGAGAAGCTTTAGGCAGCCCCCTGACCTTAAACATTGCCCTGGGTCTGCTTATCGGTAAAATGGTAGGGGTAAGCCTTTTTTCTTGGATAGGCGTGAAATTAGGCTGGGCCAGTCTGCCCGAGGGAACGAACTGGAAGCAACTGATTGCACTTGGCTTGCTGGGGGGTGTTGGATTTACCATGGCCCTCTTCATCTCTAATCTGGCCTTTGTAGATGCAGACCTGCTGAATCAGGCAAAAATGGGCATTCTGATTGGCTCTACGCTGGCCGGTGTGGGTGGTTACCTGATCCTGCGCCTCACCCTGCCAGCTGTTCCCTCTCCAGTCGCAAACGAGCCTATGAAAGACGTGGATTAAAAGCTTCTCCTACGTTAAAACTGCTAACCGGTAATCTGTATCCCAGACTTAACAAATTGAAGATTATTTTTTCCGTTTTACTCCCCGGACAGCCTCGGCAGTCCAGGGATCTTCGGGCCAGTGGTGTTTGGGGTAGCGACCCCGCAGATCTTTGCGTACGGCTGCATAAGTATTTTGCCAAAAGCTATGCAGGTCCTGTGTTACCTGCACAGGCCGGTATCCGGGCGAGAGTAAGTGCAGCAGCACAGGCGTGCGGCCATCATTAATGCGGGGTGTTTCCAGCAGACCAAACATTTCCTGGAGGCGAACAGCCAGGACAGGCGCAGTACCATCTTTTTTGTACTCCAGTTTAATATGCGATCCAGTGGGCACCTCCAGAACTTTAGGTGCCAGTATCACGAGTTGCTGTTGCAGCGACCACGAAAGCGAAGACTGGAGGATTGCCAGCAGATCCAGCCGCTTAAGGTCCTCGCCATTGCGGACGTTCTGCAAATAAGGTGGCAACCAATCCCCTACCTGCTGTAGCAAAGTTGCTGTCTGTACATCCGGCCAGTCTTCAGTGGGGCGCCAGTGGCGCAAGCTTAGCACCCGGGCCTGCCATTGCTGCACCTCCTCGGTCCAGGTTAAGAGCCGCTCGCCTTCTTTGCTAAGTACCTCACACAAAATACCAATGCGTTGGTCTTCCGGAATGGCTGGAAGTGGTTTTGTTCTCACCAGTATATCACCCAGTCGCATTTCTAGCCTGGCCAGGAGGATAGCTTTTTCACTGTCCCAGCCAATTACTTCA
Organism: Cesiribacter sp.; assembly: GCA_030147305.1. Classification (GTDB taxonomy): domain Bacteria; phylum Bacteroidota; class Bacteroidia; order Cytophagales; family Cyclobacteriaceae; genus Cesiribacter. Next base: position 5,042 of record JASLAE010000330.1, on the reverse strand, counting down.
TGCGCTGTAGCAAGGGAGCGTACATCATCCGGATCAAGGGGTGCAGCCAGAAAAATTCTACCCTCTACCTTCCCTGCATCCATGTGCGCAATGGCAATCCATTCGCTATGGACCAGTGGATCGCCTTCGGGCAGTCGGGCAGTGCGGCCATTGGAGAGCCGATACCGGCCTCCCTTTTGCTCCTGCTTTGCAATCCGTTCGGGATAGGCGGCAGCCAGTAATTTCCCTACAGCAGTATCGGCAACCATTTTACTATCCGGGCTAACGTTTAGCAGCTTACACCAGCTGTACACTAATTTATCAATGCGCTGCAGAAGGGCGCTATCGGCCAGGGCTACACCACCCCTGCGCCACCTGCGCAGGGTCTCTATGCGTAAAGTAAGGTCGGCACCAGCCTCGCGCGCCAGAGGGTCACGTTCTTCCAGTAAAGCAGCCAGCTCAGCAGCCAGTGGGGTTAAGCCAGCAGCCTTACCCTCCAGCAGCAGCTGTGCCAGCCTTGGGTGTGTGGGCAGGCGGAGCATCTGTTTACCTTTTTCAGTGATGCGTCCTTTCTGTAAGGCTCCCAGCTGGTTCAGGAGCTCCTGTGCAGCTGCTACAGCCCCTGCAGGCGGTGGTGTAAGCCAGCTTAGCATATTAATGTCTGTAATTCCCCAACCGGCCAACTCCAGCAAAACAGGCGCCAGGTCTGCTTCTAAAATTTCAGGTTGGGTGTGCGCCTGCAGATGCTGATGCAACCTCTCACTCCAGAGGCGATAAGCAACGCCCGGCCCTAATCGTCCGGCGCGGCCAGCTCGCTGATCAGCAGTGGCGCGGGTGAGGGGAATGGTTTCCAGGCGCGTAAGGCCGCTACGGGGGTCGAAACGGGCCACGCGCGCATAGCCACTATCTACCACTACCTGCACGCCTTCTATGGTTAAACTAGTTTCTGCAATGGCAGTGGCCAGCACAACTTTGCGCTTACCCTGCGGATCTGGCATCAGGGAAGCCTGTTGCGCTGCAAGAGACAGATCTCCGTAGAGTGTGTGAACACTCACTTCGGGTTCATGGACTTGAAGCCGCTCCTCTACCTTGCGGATCTCTCCTACTCCGGGCAGAAAAACCAGAACATCTCCCTCAGCTTCCTTTAAAGATTTTCTAACGGTTTGGGTAACCTGTTGGACAATAGATTCGCTGTTAGCCTGCATGCGCTGCTCCTGTGGTACGTACCGTAGGTCAACGGGATACTGCCGCCCACTGCTGCTGAGCACGGGCGCATTGCCAAGTAAGGCAGAAAGTTCAGCACCATCCAGCGTAGCAGACATGATGACGAGGCGCAGATCTTCCCGCAAAACGCGCTGTACTTCCCGGCAAAGCGCAAGGCACAGGTCTGCCTGCAGACTCCTTTCATGGAATTCATCGAAGATGACCAATCCAACACCCTCCAGTGTATTATCCTGACCCAGCATGCGTGTGAGAATACCTTCTGTCAGTACTTCTAAGCGGGTGTTTTTCCCGATCCGGTTATCGAACCTAACACGGTACCCGATGGTTTGTCCTATATCCTCACCTAATAACTGTGCCATACGGCTCGCCACAGCACGCGCTGCCAGCCGGCGGGGCTCCAGCATTAGTACTTTCTGCCCGGTAAGCCAGGGTTCGTTCAGCAATGCAAGTGGCAGCACAGTGCTTTTACCAGCACCAGGGGGAGCCTGCAAAATAAGCGTATTTTGTTGAGCAAGTGTTTCTCTTGCCGCTGGTAAAATCGTTTGTATGGGTAATTCTTGTGCCATGCCTTCTACTTTGCCCAGAACAGGCATCGCTAAAAAATAAGTTCGACAAAAATACATCACCACAGCAGGCTTAAAAAAAGAAAATAACGATTTCCTTTGTGAATCCTTCTTTGTATCTGGTCATTCTTGTACTTTAGAGTTTGAATGACCGCTAAAAATACAGCCAGTTTTAGTCACCGATGAAAAATATAGGATTATTGCCTCAAACCATGAGGATTTTTGCTGCGTCGGTCCACCTTAAACCTCATTAAAATATGAGGCAAAAGGCTGTTAAATATGCTACGCTATACATCTGCCTGGGCATCCTGATCATAGTGATGAGCAGTTATTTGGCTATGCTGGCGCGTATTTATTATGCTTCTTTCACCATAGGTGAAATAGCGAGAGGCCTCTTCCTGATCATCTGCTTTTCAGCATTATTTTACCAGTTTTCGCGGCGTATCAATGCGGGTGTTACCGAAAATAAAAATCAGTATAAACGCCTGTTCGAGGAAAACCCCAATCCTATGTGGGTGTATGACCTGGAAACGCTAAATATTATGGCTGTAAACCAGGCCGCCATACAAACTTATGGATATTCTAAGCAGGAATTCCTGGGACTCACACTCTTACAGTTACGGCCTGCAAGCGAAGCAGCAAAACTAAAGGAAAATCTAAAAGTTGCTGCAGACACCTACTCTAACAGCGGCACCTGGTTGCATAAGCGAAAAAATGGAGAAACCTTTTATGTGAGTATTTTTAGCCATTTTACCCAGTTCGATAACAAAGCAGCAAGACTGGTCCTGGCCCTGGACATCAACGACAGGTTACTTGCAGAAAAACGAATCCTGGCCCAAAACCAAAAGCTGCGGGAAATAGCCCATCTGCAATCACACAACGTACGCCGTCCTGTTGCCAGCATTATGGGCCTGGTGAATCTTTTTGACAGAACAAACCCTGAAAATGAATTGAATGGGGTTGTAATAGACAAGCTGGATGTTGTCTGCAGGGAACTGGATGGTACCATCCATCAGATTGTAGAAAAAACATACGAGCTGGAAGTAGAAAATCAACATCAGTCCAACGGCAGGGCCAGCAACTTACCATTAACTTTTAGCTTGACCGGTAAAGACGAGGAAAAAATCTGATATACCCTGCTGCGTGCCAATACCTCACTTTTTAGGCTAACAAAATACAGAAATCTCTGTTTCGATCACCTAAAGGATATTTTCTTACAAGTACAATTTACAACTTCTACTTTTCCATATCTTTGGGCCTATACCTCAAATAGATGGAAATTATAGTTTGGGCAAGCTTTGTTGCTCTTATTCTGGGACTGCTGGCGTTGGATTTAGGTGTTTTTCATAAAAACCCTCAAAAAATATCCTATAAAGAAGCATTTTACTGGACCGCCGTGTGGGTAGGTCTGGCAATACTTTTTGGTGGATTTGTAAAATTTGCCTACGACACCAACTGGCTTGGCGTAAATGTGCGGGGGCTTACCGGCACCGAAGCCATGATTAACTATTATACCGGCTTCCTTATTGAGAAATCACTCAGCCTGGACAATATTTTTGTCATCGCCATGGTTTTTTCTTACTTCAAGATTGCCCCCCGTTATCAGCACGAAGTTCTCTTTTGGGGAATCATAGGCGCTATGGTCTTCAGGGCTATCATGATTCTGGTGGGTACGGCCGTGATTGAAAACTTCCACTGGACCACCTACCTTTTTGGGGCGCTGCTCATCTATTCAGCTGTGAAAATGCTTTCTGTTGATGAAGAAGAAACAGATTTCAGCAAAAATCCACTGTTAAGACTCCTGGCCAGGATCTATCCTATTGACTGGAAATATCAGGGTGAGAAGTTCTTCATTCATAAAGAGGGCGTAAAAACAGCTACAGTGCTAATGGTGGCCCTGGTTGTGGTAGAATTTACCGATGTTTTCTTCGCCATAGACTCTATCCCGGCCATCTTTGCCGTTACTACAGATCCGTTTTTAGTTTTTACCTCAAACGTATTTGCTATCCTTGGTCTTAGAACGCTCTATTTCTTCCTGGCAAATTTTCTGGACCGATTTGGATACATTAAATACAGCCTGGTGTTTATTTTAGGCTTTGTAGGGGTTAAAATGATGCTGGCTAACCATTATGAATTCCCAACCTATGCTTCCTTAACCATTATTATAGTGGCACTTGTTGCAGGGGTGGTTGTATCAATGATAGCCAAGCCAGCTTCTCCCGCCATAGATCCAGCACCCTTAGCGGTATCTGATATTTCTGAAACACAGGATTCCAATAAAGTAGAAGAACCAGCTTAACTGATCAGGCGCTAGCAGCAACAGGCATACCTTACGCAACGGACCCTAATCTCTAACATTTTAAAAACAACAGTGGGATAGTAAATTGCAGGCAGCCTAGGGACTTAACAAATCAATAAGTATGGCTTGATGCTATGTAAAAAGTGCCTGGAAGCACCTGCCAGCAGTGCTAGTAAAGATTAATCAGCTATAAAAAGCTATCTGAGTGGTTTGAGCAGATATTCAAGTCCGTTAGATTTAATTTCATAGGCAAGAGCAAGCTGTTCTCCTAATTTCCCTTTGGGGAAGCCTTTTTGCTTAAACCAGAGCAGGTAATCTTCCGGTAATTCCACAATTTTTCTTCCTTTGTACTTACCAAAGGGCATTTGTGCCCGTACCAATTCCAGCAAAATAGCGCGTTGAGCTTGTAAATCCATCCCCAAAAATAGGGCTTATTTTGCCGCTCAAATCTAATTTCTTAACAGAATGTAATTTCTTGATAAAAAATAGCTTCCCTAGAAACGCTTTAAATAATTAGCATTTATATTTGAATGAATTGTTTGATTTCCGTTAACCATGAAAGACAAGAACATTTACTTAGAGAAAGGAGTCGGTAAACTAGAATTTGGCCAGTCTGAAGATGATGTAAAACTAATACTTGGTCAGCCTGACGAGACAGATACCATGGAGCATGAGGATGGCACCACTAGCCTCCATTTCATGTATTATGATTTTGGCTTGTACTTGAGCTTTGATTCTGAGGATGATTTTCGCCTGAGCGACATTGAAGTAGATAGCGATGATTTTATATTGGACAATGCGATCAGGGTCTACTCCACCAAGGATGAATTACTTATCTACCTGAAAAGAAAAGGCTATACCACCGTAAATGTAGAGGATGTATCTACTGAAGAGGAACCAAACATGGAACTGGTGGCTGTTGATGAAATTGGTGCCAATTTCTGGCTGGAAGAGGGAGAAATCAGAAGCATACAAAT
>JASLAE010000304.1 GCA_030147305.1 Cesiribacter sp. | reverse complement strand
GAGGGGGAAAGCCTTTGTATTGCACCCTGGCCCAAAGCAGCAGGCTTTGAAAAGCAGCTGCTAGATGAAGCAACGGTAGCATTTGATGCCGTACAGAACTGCCGTAATTTACGTAATGGTAAGGGCATGTCACCTAAAGAAGCGCTTACCCTGGTAGTACGTACTGAACGGCCACAACTCTACAAAAATTGGGAAAGTGTATTGCGTAAGCTCGCAAATCTGGATGATCTCCAGTTTGGTGATAAGCCGGAAGGGGCTGTTTCGATGGTGGTTGGGCCGGATGAACTTTCGGTGCCTATGAAAGGAACCATTGATGCTGCCGCCGAGCGCGAAAACCTGGAAAAAGAATTGGAGTATACACGAGGGTTCATGGATTCTGTAGAAAAGAAGCTAAGCAACGAACGCTTCGTGAGCAGTGCACCACCGCAGGTAGTAGAAGCAGAGCGTAAAAAGAAAGCCGATGCCGAAGCGAAAATCAGGGCTTTGGTAGAAAGCTTGTCTGCGCTACAGTCATAACCATTAGCAAACTTTCATCAAAACCAGCTTTCTCTAAAAGGGAGCTGGTTTTTTGTTTGTAATGAAATACAATGCTGCTGTTTCGGAACATCCACCAACTAAGCTGCCCGGTTGCTGAATGATATACAGCAACGTAGCTGCATTTGCCTGCTGAAATCCTTGCGATATAGAACTACCAGGATTAATTACCTATAAATACCAAACAGGAATAGAGGTTTGAAGGTATAAGAGGTAGAAACAATTGGTAATGAACATGAGTGTAGGAGATTTCATAAATAAAATAAAGACAGAATTCAAGGTCCTCACAGGCGAGGAGACCAAAGATAAATTTTTCGACAGCCGGAATGATTTTATTCACCGAGATGTAGCCGTTCGTGAATTTCAGCGCTCTAAAGAAAAATTATTTCACGTAAATAAATGGTCCAATCTGCCAGGTATTGCCTCAGGCTTTAAAGTATTTGATGATCAGGGACTAGAAAAACCACAGGGCATTCCGCAGTTAGGAGATTACATATTAATTGATTTGCCCGGACCTGCCCCAGATACATGGGTGAAGGTAATAGACGTGTTAGAAGAAGAAGAAATGGCCGAATTTACCGTTAATCCCAGCCATGATCCCCGAAAGAAAGAAGAGAAGAAGGAAGAGGTTGATCATTTTTTCGCCGATGAAGCTACCAGTACTTTCCGGGTAATGTTACAGGATGCCTCAATTTATGCTTTTGAAATAGGTAAAGAAGAAGGTATCAATAACAAAGGGAAGAAAGCGGGCGGACGCCAGCTAATCAATACTGTCATTGCCGTGGGCGGCTGGATGGCCTTTCAGGAAATGCAGTGGAGAAAACTTACCGATTACCTGGTGCATAAAATCGAAATTGAGGAAGAAAATCAATAGCATACTTTACAATTTTTAACCTATCCTATGGAATTACTGAAGAATCCCTCAAAGCTCACAAAAAGTGTTGTGGAGAGCATTCCTGCAACTACAGCCATGACGGCCTTTAGCTATGGCTTATCCAGAATCCTGAATAAACAATTTCGTGAACCAGAACTGCTGAGTTACCTGGTGTATGAGCAGCCGCTGGTGAGTTTAACACGCAATTATAAATGGGCTAATAAAACCACTGGTTTTTTGCTGCACTACCTGGCAGGGGTAGGTTTTGCCACTGGCTATGAATACCTGTGGAAGCCGGCAATAAAATTACCCACACTGCTAAAAGGCGCTGCTTATGGCGTAGTGGCAGGCTTGGCAGGTGCAGCTGTTTGGGAGGCTACCGTCAGCCTGCGGAAAACACCACCCAGATTGGAGAAGCCTGAATATTACACCCACCTTATTCTGGCACATGTTGTATTTGGTGCTACCACAGCCCTTATCTCTAACAATGTAAAAAAACAGGTGTAGTCTATAGCAAACCAAAACTGAGGAGCTTGTTTACGCCTTTTTTGCAAGCCAGAAGGCTACCATTACTCCCGCTGGAAAAATAACGCTGGCAGCTTGCCAGTGGCGCAACTTTGGCCTGGGATTGAGTTGTAAATGGCGCAGGAGATATGCTGCAGAAACCCCGTGTCCTGCAGCAAGTGAAGCTATTACAAGCGTAAACATAATAATTGGTGAAATTTCTATTGTAACAATTATAAGCTATAAGGCTGGCAGGCATCTGCCTGCCAGCTCATCATTTAATGAACCTAGGGGTCCATATTTACAAATGACTTTCTAAGAATTCCAGACTCTTCCTAACAACAGTAACGGTATCGGCGGGTAATTTTCGCTCCTTCCATGGGTGGGAGCCTCCAAATGTATGATTACTGCCTGGTATCAGCTCCAATGTTGCCTCTTTTTTCCAGCGGCTGATATCTTCTGCCATCTGATGAGGAAGTGTTTCATCGGCTGTGCCATGGAGAATAAGGAGGGGTTGCTGCAGTTGCTTAACCGCAGCTGGAATACTCAGGCGTTCTTTATTTTCTTGAAAATTTTCAACTAGCTGGTAGTAGAGTGGCATCTTTTGATTTGTTCGGGTATTTTCTATGTGCACAACCCCTTTTTCTTTCCAGTCATCCAGGAATGACTGGGGCCAGCGTTCCTCCAGATTGTTAATGGCTGCCCAGGTTACAACCGCTTTTATGCGAGGCTCTTCTTTAGCTTTCAAAAGCACCAGTCCG
>JASLAE010000375.1 GCA_030147305.1 Cesiribacter sp. | reverse complement strand
TGAAGAAGCCATGCAGATGCTGGGGCCCGATGTGGTACTCCTGTCGTCAGAGCCATATCCCTTTCAGGAGAAACACCTGGCAGAACTTCAGGCGTTGCTGCCAGGCGCAAAACTGCTGTTGTTAGATGGTGAACTTTTCAGCTGGTACGGCAGCCGCTTATTACTGGCACCAGCCTATTTTCAGGAGGTTCAGCGTTTGGTGGCTGGCAGCTAAAAAAAGTTACGCTTTTATGCATTCATAATCTGAAAACCCGCCCTTTGAAGCTGCTCCCAGAAGCGTGGGAATGATTTGTTCACGACATCGGGGTGTTCAATGGAGACCTGCATTTTAGTAGCCAGCGGAGCAAAGGCCATGGCCATGCGATGGTCGTCGTAAGTATTAATAAACACCTGCTCTGGCAACTTTGCAGATGGAATCAGCCTCCAGGCCCCATCCTTTTCTTCTTCAAGGCCGGCCCCTATTTTTGCCAGTTCATTTTGCAGCGCTGCAATACGATCTGTTTCTTTGATCCGCAAACTTTGAATACCGGTAAAACGGCCACTGATGCCTTTGGCTGCACAGCATACAGCAACAGTTTGGGCCAGATCAGGACAATCATCAAAATCCTGTTCTATGGTAGCCTGATGGCCTTTTTTGCTAAGGCGTATGCCTTCACTTTCCCAGCGGGCTTGCACACCCAGCTTCTCCATAATCTCGATGATGCGTTTATCTCCCTGCAGTGAATTGGGGCGCAGGTTTGGCAGGAAGATCTCGGCCTGATCGGCCAGGGCTACGAGGCTAAACCAGTAGCTGGCACCAGACCAGTCGCTTTCTATGCTGTATTCGTTGCTTTTGTAGCCACCGGGTTCAATAGTAATGGTATCACCCTGCCAGCTCCAGCGTGCGCCGAAGTGTTCCATCAGGTCCAGCGTCATCTGAATATAGGGGCGGCTGCTGGTAGTGCCCATCAGCTGCAGCTTTAAGCCCTGTGGCAGGGCTGGTGCTACCAGCAGCAGGGCAGAGATAAACTGGCTGCTAATGTCGCTACGAACCTGCAAATGGTCCGTTTGCTGCTGAAAGTTCCTGCCGATTTCAAGCGGAGGATAGCCTTCATTTACTGCATACGTTAGCGGCGCACCAAGTTTTTTTAGTGCATCGGCTAGCGGGCCAATAGGACGCTCCTGCATGCGTGGTGTACCTGTGAGCAACGCTTCCCGTCCGCTTACGGAGCAGTAGGCCGTTAAAAATCTCATGGTGGTACCAGCATCCAGTACGTTTAGTTCTCTATCCTTGCTTTGCAGCAGCCGCAGCATGGTTTGGGTATCGCGTGCTTCGGAGAGGTTGTGCAGCACGGGCCGGGGCTGGCACAGCGCCTGAATGATGAGGGCTCTGTTGCTTTCGCTTTTAGAAGCAGGAAGTTGTATGGTTATGGCGGGCAGCCGAGATTGAAGGGGAATCGTTATGTGAGCAAGTGACATGATAAGCTATTTTCCTGTCGATATTTAAAACAATTTTATAAAATTGAACGTAAACAACTAATTGAAGCTAACTTGTTGTTTCTATTTAGATTTTCAAAAACTTTTTTTCATTCTTAAACACTCGTTCTCCTATGGGAAACACAGAGAAGTTCTTTGCATTTTTGGCAGGCGCAGCTGCTGGTGCAGCTATTGGCTTGCTAATGGCTCCTGATAAAGGCGATGTAACCCGTGAAAAACTTTCACGCCAGGCAGATCAGCTAATCAACGATCTGGAAGATCAGTGGGAAAATAGCTATGCTAAAATCCGTGATCTGACCAACAGTGCGATTGAAGAAGCTGAGCGCGTAGCATCTAATGCTGGTAACAAAGCCGGAAACAAATCGGATAACAACTCTTAATAAATTGGCTGGCATTATTGCCAGCCTTTTTTTATGTACCACACCAGGGCCTGCCGGGCCTCTTCCTCCAGCACAGCAATGTTATAAACTGCCTCTCCGGTAGTAGCCAGCAGGCTGAACAAGAGCTGCTTTCCACTATTCTTCTTGTCCTGCTCCAGCTTTTCCAAGATGTGTGGAATGTCTGCAGTTGCTACCATGGGCTCCGGCCATACCTGACTGATGTAACTGGCTATGGTGTTCAGCTGCGCTGTATCCAGCCCACATTTTAACTGAGAAAGCCAGGCTTCACAGATCATACCGGCTGCAATGGCCTCACCATGTAAAAGTGGCTGCTGTTGCGCATGCTCCAGCCGATAGCTTTCCAGGGCATGGCCTAGGGTATGGCCAAAATTCAGGATCTTGCGCAGGCTTTTTTCCGTTGGGTCCTGGGCAACAACTCCGCCTTTTATGCCAATACTATGGCGGATAATGCCTGCCCAGTCCTGGTCTTGCCAGTCTTGTTTTTTAATAAGGATCTGCCAGCTTTCCCGATCAGCAATGAGTGCATGCTTTACTACTTCTGCGTAGCCAGAGCGTAACTCACGCTGAGGCAATGTCTGTAAAAATGAAGCATCTACCAGAACCGCTTCGGGTTCGGCAAACAAGCCAATATGGTTTTTATAACCTTCAAAGTCTATCCCCAGTTTGCCTCCCACACTGGCATCTACCTGCGAGAGCAGGGTAGTAGGAATGTTAATAAAACGAATACCCCGTTTATAGGTGGCAGCACAAAAACCGCCCATATCTGTAATAACCCCGCCACCGAGGTTCAGGAAAAGGCCCTGGCGGTCTACGCCTGCTTTTGTAAGTGCACTCCAGATGCGGCTACAGCTTTCCAGTGTTTTGTGTGTCTCTCCGGCAGGCACGGTTATGTGCAGATGATCCTGGGGCAGCAAAGCGTTAAACAGCGGGTAACAATGCCGGGCAGTATTGCTGTCGGTCAGTACAATAAGCTTGCTGTACGAGAGGCTGTTCAATAGTGATGGCAGCGTCTGGTCCACGGGCGCTATCAATACATGCTTGGGAATGCTCATGGCTTATCGTTCAGGATTTTGGTTTGCCGGCGAATAGAGCCTTCGTGTATGAGTTTATAAAGGTCACGAATAAATGCTTCCTGCAGGTTTAAATTTTTGCCCCATTTAGGTCTGCTCTCAAAGATTTGCTGCCAGCGATCCAGGTCCAGAATGGCCAGGTTGTGGGCTCTTTTGTATTCACCAATCTGATCTACCAACTGCATACGGCGATGCAGGGCTTCCAGTATTTCCCGGTCGGCATTATCAATCCCATGGCGTATTTCCTCCAGCTTGTTCTTAAACTCCGGATGCAGGCTGGCGGCCTCGGGGTATCTCAGGCTTCCTAATATGTCGCGCAACATGGCAGGGGTTACCTGCTGTTTGGCATCGCTCCAGGCATTTACCGGATCAGGATGCGTTTCTATGATCAGGCCGTCATAATTCAGGTCCAGCGCTATTTGTGAGATCTCCTGGATCATCTGGCGATCGCCGGATATATGGCTGGGATCACAAATCAGTGGCAGATCGGGCATTTCCCGCTTTAATTCAATGGGCAGGTGCCAGGCGGGAATGTTGCGGTAGCGGCTCTCGCCAAAGGAGCTAAAGCCCCTGTGAATTGCACCCAGCTTTGCAATGTTTCGGTTTGCCAGCCGCTCCAGCGCACCTAACCATAAGGCAAGGTCAGGGTTGATCGGGTTTTTTACAAGCACCGGCTTTTCTGTTCCTGCCAGCGCATCGGCAATCTCCTGTACGGTAAAAGGATTTACCGTAGAGCGGGCGCCAATCCAAAGCACCTCAATGTTATGTTTAAGCGCCAGCTCCACATGTTGCGGATGTCCTACTTCTATGGCAAAGGCAACGTCAAGCTCCTGCCGGATGTTATCCATCCAGATCAGCGCCTCTTCACCCACACCTTCAAAGCTGTTAGGGCGGGTTCGGGGCTTCCAGACACCGGCTCTTATCAGCTTAATGCCCTGTTCCCGCACTGCCTTGGCAGTGGTATATAACTGATCGTACGTTTCTGCACTGCAGGGGCCAGCTATTAGCAGATGAGGGCTTCCCCAATCGCTCAACCATTCTTTCATTAGACAAAAATACACAATAATGCTTGGTTGATGCTCGATTATCAAGGCTTGTTCGGGTGCGGGAATATATTTTTGCTAATGGTTGGTAGGCAAATGAGCTTTACCCATCACAGTTTTGCTGCTACTACTTCATCAGTCATTTAATTGATGGCAAGCCAGCCAGGGTCTGCAGCAGCAGTGTTGAAGTCTTACAAAAAGCCCATTCGGACCTAAAATCTCATGTCTTTAAGCAGAAATAGTGTTAGCTTTGTGCAGCTATAAACGATTGCTGATGGAACTGAAAAAGACTGCTTTACATGATAAGCATGTAGCCCTGGGTGCTAAAATGGTGCCTTTTGCCGGCTATAACATGCCAGTACGTTATTCTTCTGATATAGAAGAGCACAAGACGGTACGCGAAGGAGTAGGCGTATTTGATGTATCGCACATGGGTGAGTTTATGGTGCGGGGCCCACAGGCAGAGCTGCTGATACAGACGGTAACAACCAATGACATCAGCAAGCTTCTAGACGGGCAAGCCCAGTATAGCTGCATGACCAACCTGGAAGGTGGCATCATCGATGACCTGATTGTCTACAAACTGGCTGACCAGGAGTATATGTTAGTGGTGAATGCTTCCAACATCGAAAAAGACTGGAACTGGATTAGCCGCTTTGCCAAAGGCGATGTGGAGCTGGAGAATATCTCTGATCAGCTGTCGCTCTTTGCAGTGCAGGGCCCCAGGGCTTTAGCAGCACTGCAGTCACTTACGAAAATACAACTGTCAGAAATTTCATTCTATCATTTTGTAAAGGGCACTTTTGCCGGTGTTCCCGATGTAATAATCTCCGGCACAGGTTATACCGGTGCCGGTGGTTTTGAATTATATGTGCCCAATCAGTATGCAGAGCAGGTGTGGGATGCCATTTTTAAAGCTGGTGAGCCTTATGGAATCAAGCCAATTGGCTTAGGCGCCCGTGATACCTTACGCCTGGAAATGGGCTATTGCCTCTATGGCAACGATATTGACGATACAACGTCGCCGCTGGAGGCACGTTTGGGCTGGATTACCAAACTCAATAAAGAGTTTAACAATGCAGACCATCTGCGCAGGCAAAAAGAAGAAGGGGTTGAGCGTCAGCTATCCGGTTTTAAGATGATAGACCGCGGCATTCCCCGCCATGGCTACGACCTGGTAGACGCAGAGGGTAGTAAAATAGGGATCGTTACCAGCGGCACACAGTCTCCATCGCTTAACCAGGGCATTGGCATGGGATATCTAAAAAAGGAATATACCAAACCCGGCAGCGAAATTTATGTAGACATACGGGGTCGCAGACTGAAAGCAGAAGTGGTGAAATTGCCTTTTTATCAGGGATAAGCAGGAAGATATGAATCGTCAAATAGATGTTTGCCTGAGTCCGGAGCTGATCAATCTCTATGAGCTGAAGGGACAGCTTGTGGTGGTAATAGATATTTTGCGGGCTACTTCCTGCATGGTTACTGCCCTTGCAGAAGGTGTTGAAAGCATACAGCCGGTTGCCACCCTAGACCAATGCCTGCAATTGGGCAAACGTGGTTACCTGACCGCAGCTGAAAGAGGTGGCGAGCAGGTAGAGGGATTTGATCTGGGCAACTCTCCCAAGGCCTATCTGAACAGGGCCTATGCCGGTAAAAAAGTTGCCGTAACTACAACCAATGGCACACTGGCCATTACCAAATCTGCACCTTATGCCAAGCAGGTGCTGATAGGCGCCTTCCTGAACCTGAGTGCCCTGGCCGATTACCTGCGCCAGCAGCCTGAAGATGTATTGCTGCTTTGCGCTGGCTGGAAGGGCAAGGTTAATATGGAAGATACTCTTTTTGCCGGTGCGCTGGTGAGTCTGCTGGAAGATACCCACGAACCCTGCTGTGATGCGCCCCTTGCTGTGAAAACGCTTTACACAACCGTTAAAGAAAATCTGTACGAATACCTGATGCAGGCGTCCCACGCGCGCAGGCTCAGTAAGTTTGGAGTAGAGGAAGACATTCGCTTCTGCCTGCAGGCCGATCTCTATACGGTGATTCCTGTCCTTAAAGGCGAAGAATTAGGTATTCTTGCTTAAGCACTCAGCTGATTAAAAGAATAAGCCGGTACCAACCGGCTTTATTCTTTTACTACAGGCGCTAATTCCTGCAGCACCTGGCCATACGCTTCTATAAGGTAGGCTTCCTGGGCAACCAGCTCTTCCAGTGTTATTTCAAAAAGTGCCAGGGTTTGGGGTATGTTTTCCTGCTGATGGGTTTGTCGTTCAAAAATCAGATCAAACAATTTGTCTACCGTGCTAGAAGCCCCAACCCGTTGTATATCATAAATGTAAGACAGGGAACTGGCCAGGGTTAAATCGAAATGTTGAATCAACCCAACATGCTTTGTAGTTTCCCAGGCCGTGCTTCTGATAACACTGGGTACAAGCGTTCCATTGAGCAGATATTCAAACTTAAACTGACCATTCTGTACCAGGCTGTCAAACCGCTCTGGTTGGGTCCGGTATTCCTGTACGTTTTTCAGTACCTCCTGATGAATCCTGTGCCAGTCCTGCACAATAGCTTTGTTGACTTTTAACTCTTCCTGTATGCTGTGCAATGCCTGCTCAGTCGCCTCCCGCTCCTTAAGACTGGTTCTATATTCATTCAGGGCCAGGGCCAGCAACACACTGAAGACAATCAGGAGCGATTCTACACCAAGCTTTACCCAAAAGGATTTATCGAGCCGCATAAGGGAAGGTTTTAAACAAATTTAGCCGAATTCAAAAAATAAAAAAGCCGTGGTTCTTTCAAACACACGGCGCTTAAATAATAAAAAGGCTGATTAGTGTTTAAAAACTAATTCCCCGGCAGCGGCGGCTGCAGCGCGGCCCTTTGCTTTTTCACTTGCTTTATAGGTATCGATGGCTACAAAGTAATTAGGATCTTCCAGTACGTTAACCTCGCAAATTTTTTCTGCGCGCCGGATCAGGCGAACACAGTCGGCGCTGAGGTGGCGCAGGTGCAGGGTCTTTCCTGCCCGCAGGTACTTTTCATCCAGCTTGTTAATGGCCTCAATAGCCGACTGGTCGGCAATGCGCGACTCCCTGAAGTCGATGATCACCTCTTCCGGGTCATTGGCAACATCGAACTTGGTCATGAAAAGGGTAGTGGAGCCAAAGAAGAGTGGTCCGTAGATCTCGTAATGCTTAATGCCCTTTTCATCTACAAATTTGCGGGCACGGATGCGCAGCGCATTTTCCCAGGCAAAAACCAGGGCAGAGACAATAACACCGGCAATAACAGCAATGGCCAAATCGAAAATTACCGTAAGCCCTGTTACCAACACAATAACAATGGTGTCGGTAGTGGGTATTTTATTCCAAACCTGAAAAGTACCCCAGGAGAAGGTGCCGATCACTACCATAAACATTACCCCAACCAGGGCTGCTATGGGGACCATCTCAATATATTCGGCACCAAAAAGAATAAAGGCCAGCAGCGCCAGGGAAGCTACTACACCCGAGAGGCGGTTGCGGGCACCACCTTTTATGTTGATAATGCTCTGGCCAATCATGGCACAGCCACCCATGCCACCGAACAGGCCATTGACAATGTTGCCAACGCCCTGGGCCACAGACTCCTGATTACCACTGCCGCGGGTTTCAGTAATTTCATCGATCAGGTTCAGCGTCATCAGCGATTCAATCAGGCCAATGGCGGCCAGAATAGCCGCATAAGGTAGGATGAAAAGTAAAGTTTCCAGTGTAAAGGGAATGCTTGGGATGGAAAAAGCAGGAAGACCCGCACTGATGCCCGTGCCACCTCTTTCCAGAATAAAGCTTTTAACTGTTGCTGTTTCTACACCACCAAAAATGGTGATAAGCGAAACTACCAGAATGGCCGTAAGAGCGGCTGGTATTTTTTTGGTGAACCTGGGCAGAAAATACATAATACCCATGGTGAGTGCCACCAGGCCCAGCATATAATACAAGGTAGTACCGTTTAGCCAGTTACCATTCGATTTGAACATGCCCAGCTGGGAAAGAAAAATCACGATAGCCAGACCATTAACAAAACCCATCATAACCGGGTGGGGCACCATGCGAATAAACTTGCCCAGCTTCAGGAAGCCGGCAGTGGCCTGGATCAGGCCGGTAAGCAGCAGGGTGGCAAACAAAAATTGCAGGCCCATACCTTCTCCCAGCAGGTTGCCTTCGCTTACCAGGCTTACCATTACAACGGCCATGGCACCGGTAGCGCCTGAGATCATGCCAGGACGGCCACCAAACAGGGAAGTGATAATGCCCATCATAAAGGCGCCATAAAGCCCAACAATTGGCGAAACGCCAGCAACAAAAGCAAAGGCTACGGCTTCCGGTACCAGGGCAAGTGCTACGGTAAGGCCGGAAAAGACCTCGTCCTTCAGGCTTCCCTGGCTTTTGTCAAAGAGTGTTATTTTCACGGAAAATGCTAATTAACAGGTCGGTCCTGGAATTGAACCTGCAAAGCTAGATAAAAATACTGTACAGTATGACCGCCCCTGCCGAAGATGGTTTGGCGGGAGGTGGTAGACGCCTGTTAATTAGGGGAACAAAAGCTTTAAGCCATTGAAAAACCGGTAGTTAGGGAAATATGGCTGTTTTCGTTTTGATAAAGATTATTTTACGCTAACGTTTGAGGTAAGACTTTGCCCTGTAGGCTACTTTAGCTTTTCATTATTCTTATGCCGCTGGCTATCGCGCCCGTTTTTCTTTTCAAAATTCTTTTCCAGTGCCTGCGTCAGGTCTACACCTGTTTGGTTGGCCAGGCAGATGAGCACCCAGAGCACATCGGCCATTTCATCGCCCAGATCACGGTTCTTATCACTTTCTTTAAAGCTTTGCTCACCGTAGGTACGTGCCATCAGGCGGGCCAGCTCACCTACCTCTTCCATAAGAATGGCCGTATTGGTAAGTTCATTAAAGTATCGAACGCCAGTGGTGCGAATCCACGCATCAACTTTGGCTTGTGCTTCTTCCAGGGTCATGCGGGTAAGGTACTGTCTGCCGGGAGCTTTTACAAATAAAATTGGTGGCAGACCTGGTATTAAGGCTGATCTTCTGGCTGAAACCGAATGATCTGCTTAGGTCGGTTGTTAAGGTGGAGGTCTTCGTATAGCAGCAGGTAGTGTTCGCCAGTTTTGCGATCACGGGCATGGGCAATTACAAAGGCTCTACCACTATGACCTTCTAACCAGGACTCCCCATCTGAAATCCTGGTCGAAAGTTCAGCATCGTAATCAAGCGTAAGAATCTCCAGCCCTGCCGGAACCCAAAGGCTG
>JASLAE010000256.1 GCA_030147305.1 Cesiribacter sp. | reverse complement strand
GAAGACCTCCGCCAATGGCCTGAAGAAAAGCTGGTACGTTTGTTTGGTAAGAGTGGCCGCTACTATGCCCGCCTGGTGCAGGGGCTCGACGACAGGCCCGTGAGTCCGGACCGGCAACGCAAATCAGTTGGGGCCGAAACTACATTTTCTCACAACCTGGTACGCCTGGAAGCCATGCAGCAGGAGCTGGAGGAGATTGCAGATGAAGTAGCCGGACGGCTGCAGCGCCTGAACCAGCAGGGCCGCACCCTTACGCTTAAGGTTAAATTTGCAGATTTTATACAGATTACCCGCTCGGTAACGGTATTCAATACCATCAGGAGCAAAGAAGAAGTTTACAGACTAGGGTGTGAGCTCCTGGAAGGGGTAACATTAGACGAAAAGGAAGTGCGCCTGTTAGGATTAACTGTGTCTAACCTGGATCTTCCCGACATCAACGGGCAATTGAGTATTCCTTTCTGAGGTGGTTAAAATACACTATCGGCTGGCAATAAAGTCTTTAAAGCAGCCTAACACAGCCTCGTGGATCTGATACTCATTGGCTTTATAAAGAAAATCTTCTTCCAGTACACAGAACTTCATAAATTCATTGAGCTTTTCATCATCTTCAAGACCGGTGATCTGCTGCACAATCTGCTTGTTGAATTTGGTAGCAATATAAGCCTCCCGCTGTTCTTTGTACTCAATCAAACGCTTGAACTGGCGCCCTCTTTCCTTATCATTGAATCTGTTGGCAAAGCCGGATATCATACCACTGGCTGAGAAAAGCTTAACATCACCATTGAGACTGGGTGTAACAACAGTAGAAGGATGCGGCAACCGCAGACCGGGACCTTCTTCAGGAAGCTCAAGTGCCAGCAGTTGATCCTTGAACCTGGATTCTGCAGGAAATTTTGTGATCACGACTTCCTGTAACTCTTCTGTTTTAGCCTGGAAGAAAATCAGGTTAACCTTTTCAGGATCTGTTGCCGGTACGGGATATTTAATTGTGACATACCCGATTCTGGATATCATTAAGGTATCTCCCCCTTTAACAGGCATGGTAAATGCCCCGTCCGGATTACTGACCGTAAGGGTATTCTGCTGCATGTTGCGGATGTGCGACAGGTTAACGCTAATACCTGAATCTGCATCGATGAGCCTGCCTTTGAACAGATATTCTCCTCTAACTGCCAGTTGCGCATGCGCTGTTGCTGCAATTAGCAGAATAGCCATCATAACAAGTAAGTTTTTAAAAAGCGGCTTCATCTTTCTTAAATAGTTAGCATTTTCAAATATCAATAATAAATAACTATCCTATGGGTATGTCCTGTGTATATTGAAATTCTATCCAGCAGCCTTCCCCATACTAAAAAGTAATATAACAATCTATATAACGAAAAAGCAGCATCCAAGATATATAGTTTTTTTTATGCATAGCCACGTGCCTGCAACCGGAAAAGCTCTGCATAGCGCCCCTCCTGCTGCAACAGTTCCTCATGTGAACCAGATTCCATTAAACGGCCACCCTCCAGCACCAAAATTCTGTCTGCCATGCGTACCGTACTAAAGCGGTGGCTGATGAGCACCGCCATTTTACCCTGGGTGAGCTCTGCAAACCTTAGAAAAACCTCATGCTCTGCCCTGGCATCCAGGGCTGCTGTTGGTTCATCCAGGATCAGGAGCTGAGCTTCGCGCATATAGGCCCTGGCCAGGGCAACCTTTTGCCACTCCCCGCCAGACAGGTCTACCCCATCGGCAAAGCGCCTGCCAATCATTTGTTCGTATTGCTTCGGTAACTTCTCTACTACAGTATTGGCAAGGCTGCGGTTGGCAGCATCTTCTATTTTGAGCTTTTCTTCACGATAGTCAATACGCCCTACTGCAATGTTATCGCCGGCAGTAAACTGAAAGCGCACAAAATCCTGGAAGATCACCCCGATTTCCTGCCTTAGCGCTGCTGGATCATAGTCGCGTAAATCATGCCCGTCGAGTAAAATGCGCCCCTCTGTCGGATCATAAAGCCGCGCCAGCAGCTTTACCAGTGTAGTTTTACCGGCACCGTTCTCCCCAACCAGCGCCAGCTTTTCGGCCGGGTTTAGGGTAAAGCTTACGCCTCTTAATGCCCAGCGCTCCTGGTTCGGATAATGAAAGCCTACATTGTCGAACGTAAATCCCTGCCGGATTGGGTTGGGGAAAGGCAGTGGGCTTTCAGGAGCTGCAATCAGGGGCTGCATATTAAAGAACTCGAAGAAATCCTGGAGGTAAAGCGCGCTTTCGGCAATCTGCGTGAACCTGCTTAGAATATCCTGCAGGCGACTGCGCATGGTCGAGAAAGAACCTGCATAAAATGTAAGGTCACCTATGCTCAGCTGCCCGTTAACGGTTCTGAAGATGATGTAAATATAAGCAGCATAGTAACCAGCGCTGCCAATAGCCGCAAAGAGGGCACCCCAACTGGCACGCTTCACGGCAAGCTTTTTATTCTCGTGGTAGTATTTGTCCGATAGAAACCTGAAGCGATCAATCAAAAAGCCCGAAAGACCAAACATCTTAATTTCTTTTGCTGTCTCATCACTGGCTCCGGTATAGCGAAGGTAGTCCAGCTCGCGCCTCTCGGGTGTCCAGCCCCAGATCAGTGAATAGCTGCGTTCGTTGAAGTGCGATTCACCCAAAAAAGCGGGAATTACCGCAACAAACACCAGCAGAATAAGCCACCAGGCAAAAGCAATCAAACCTGCTGCCAGAAAAACCAGGGTTATGATGTCCTGCAGCTGGCCCAACACCTGCGTCATGAGCTGGGTGCGCCGTACAGTTTGCTGCCTGGCACGTTCCAGCTTGTCGTAAAATTCGCTGTTCTCGAACTGGTACAGGTCCAGTTTAGCGGCCTGCTCCATCAGGCGCACAGAGGAAACATTGGCAAACAGATCGCCCAGGAGACTATCGAATAAGGCTACCCCCCTGCTGAGGATATCTGAAAGAATGGCTATGCCAAATTCAATTGCCAGGAATGTAAGCAGCCGGTCCATGGAACCACCCTCACCACTCGCCAGCAACACCACTTCATCAATAATAAGCTTACCAACATACAGTACTACCAGCGGTATCGCAGCACGCAACAGGCGCAGGATGGTATTGCCCAGGGTTAACCCGGGACTTGCCTGCCAGATGAGTTTAAAAAAAGCCGGTAAATTACGCATCGCACTGATGCGTTGCTGGAAACTGATCTTATCCTTACGCTGAGAGTTATTTCTTGCCACAGCTGCAAAGTTAAGGATAAAGCGCGAGCAAAGCAGCAGACATTTCTCTGCACCAGGATTAAGCAGCGCTCTGGTTGGTCTAGTTAGAGAATAAATGTTACATCATCAACCCATGGCCCGCCCAGCTGCTTTTATGATTCTTTAACCTGCTTTTGCATATTCGCCCCTGTTTATGAGAAGAGCCAGCAAGATGCGTCAGACAAAGCTAAACACCATTCGTTCCCGATTTGTATTAATATATGGTATCACCACCCTTTTCAGCCTGCTGCTGATAGCCTCGGGTGGTCTTGTGATTTACCGGGTAACCGATACCTACAGTACACTTTCTACCATCATAGAGCCTGTAAAGTTTAACCTGCTGTCTTTTAACAGCGAAGCTAACCAGCTGGCTGCTCATCAGCAGGCTTACATCAACACAGGCAGTGAAGAAACCAAGCAGCATGTGGCTTATGTGCGTAAACGGCTGCAGGATCGGATAAAAGTACTGGTCCATTATGCCGATACCCTGAATGAAGCTACGCTGGTGATGGGCGTTGACGGGTTATCCGTAGAACTGAACACCTTGTTGAAAGCTGCCAAAAAGTTAGAAAGCAGTGGTCAGGAAGAGCAAACGGTCACCATCAAGGATGAATTGATGCCGGCGGCTGTTAAGATCTCAAAACTTACCAAAGAGATGAACACCTACCTTTTTGAAAAACATCTGGGTGGGTTTACAGGCATCATGGCCTGGCTCAAAGATATTCAGCTTGTAGCCCTGCTATCTTATCTGCTGCTGATGGCTGGTTTTTATTACATCATTTATAAAACCCGCAAATTTATTCTATCCCAGTTAACCGGCCTGGAACAGGAAATTGGTGAGCTGGCCATAGGAAACTTACCGGCGCCACTCCCAGATCCCCAGAATGAGCTTTCGGCGGTTTCAGTTTCGGTAAACCGGCTCTTGTATAATTTGCAGGGAGTGCTGGAATTTTCACAGGCAGTGGGCAAGGGAGATTTTGAAAGTGATATTACTGTGTTTGAAAACCAGGGTGCGCTGGGCAATGCACTGGCCACCATGCGCCAAAGCCTGAAAGATGTTTCTGCCGAAGATAAAAAGCGTGACTGGGTAAACCAGGGGCTGGCTCAGTTCCTGAATATTATCCGCGATGCAAACGGACATACCGAAGCGCTTGCCCAACAGGTACTGGCCAGCCTGGTAAAATATGTGAAAGCAAATCAGGGTGGCATTTTTCTGGTAGAAAAGGAAGCCGGAGATACACAGCTTAAGCTGCAGGCTGCTTTTGCTTATGACCGCAAAAAATATCTGCAGAAGGTACTGAAGCCAGGCCAGGGCATGGTAGGCCAGGCTTTTCTGGAGCGGGACAAGATCTACCTGAAGCATGTGCCCGCTCATTATATAAACATTACTTCCGGCCTGGGTGAAGCTACTCCCAGAACCCTTTTCATTCAGCCACTAATGGTCAATGATGAAGTTATAGGCGTGCTTGAGCTGGCTTCGTTCAATGATTTTGAACCCCACGTGCAGGGCTTTATACAGAAGGTTAGCGAATCTGTTGCTTCAGCCATTAGTGCAGCACAAAATAACCTGCACAACACGGTAATTCTTACCCAAACCCAGGCACTGACAGAACAGCTGCGCGCCCAGGAAGAAGAACTGCGGCAGAATACCGAGGAGCTACAGGCAACGCAGGAGGAAATGGAACGCCGCATCAGAGAACTGGAAAAAGAGAATATTCTACTCCGCGACAGGAATCTGGCATAACCCTCCTGCTTTTTGATTAAACTCCATTTCTTAACTCAGGAGATTGTGTAGATTTGTAGAAAAGCCAACCATCTGCATGCAGCGCGAAGAAGCCAGATTACGCATTGAAGAACTTCAGCACCAGTTACATTATTACAACGAACAATATTACCAGCACCACAACTCGGTAGTAAGCGATTACGAGTTTGATCAGCTGCTGGAAGAACTCGTGGGTCTGGAAGAAGCTTTCCCTGAGTACCGCACGCCAGATTCTCCAACCCAACGCGTGGGCGGTACCATTACCAAGACTTTCCCAACAGTCTACCACCGTTTCCCTATGCTTTCGCTGAGCAACACCTATAGCAGCGAGGAGCTGATTGAGTTTGATAAAAGAGTTGCCAGGGGCCTGAATGAATCTTACGAATACTTTTGTGAATTAAAATTCGATGGCGTTGCCCTTAGCCTTACCTATGAAAATGGTATGCTGGTTCAGGGTGTCACCCGGGGTGATGGCGTTCGTGGCGATGATATTACACCCAATGTACGAACTATCAAGACCGTGCCCCTGCGGGTGAAGGAAGCAAGCCTGCCCCCCCTGTTCGAAGTGCGTGGTGAAGCCTTTATGCCGCTTAGTTCATTCACCCGCATCAACCGGGTGCGGGAGCACAAGGGGGAAGCGCTCCTGGCCAACCCACGCAATGCCACTTCAGGCACCCTTAAGATGCAGGATTCTGCCGTGGTAGCCCAGCGCAAGCTAGACTGTTTTGTGTACTCCCTGCTGAGCGACCAGATGACTGTAGATTCTCATGCGGCTGCCATTGCGCTGCTGGAGAAAAGCGGTTTTAATGTATCGCCTACTTATGGCCTGTGTGCTAATATACAGGAGGTGATTGCCTACATAGAAAAATGGGAGTTCAAGCGTACGGAACTGCCCCTGGAAACCGATGGCATTGTAATTAAAGTAAACAGCCTGGCACAGCAGGCAAGGTTAGGGTTTACGGCAAAATCGCCCCGCTGGGCCATTGCTTATAAATACAAAGCTAAAAGTGTGGCTACCCGGCTGAACGGTATTGAGTATAATGTTGGCAGAACGGGTGCCGTTACCCCTGTTGCACACCTGGAGCCTGTGCTGCTGGCTGGAACGGTGGTAAAAAGAGCTTCGGTACACAACGCCAACTTTATTGCCGACATGGACCTGCGCCTGGGCGATACTGTTTATATTGAAAAAGGAGGCGAGATTATTCCTAAAATTACCAGTGTAGAATTCAGTAAACGCCAGCCAGACAGTCTGCCCATACTATTCCCCGAGCAGTGCCCGGTTTGTAGCACCGGTCTGGTAAGGAAAGCGGGCGAAGCTGCACACTATTGCCCTAACGAGAAGGGTTGCCCTCCACAGATCAAAGCCAAGCTGGAGCATTTTATACAGCGCCGGGCCATGAACATAGAAGGTATTGGTGAGCGAACCATTGAACAGCTCTATGAGCGCGGGTTGGTGCATACGGTCGCAGACTTGTACAGGCTGACTTACGATGAGGTTTTTACGCTGGAAGGATTCAAAGATCTATCCACCCAAAACCTGCTGGCTGGAATAGATCAGTCCAGAAATGCCTCTTTTGAGCAGGTGCTTTTTGGCCTCGGCATTCGCTATGTGGGAAGAACAGTGGCTGAGAAGCTTGCTCGCTACTTTGGTACCGTAGATCAGCTGGCAGCAGCAAGCCTGGAAGAACTGCTGGCAGTACCAGAAGTGGGGGAAAGAATTGCACAGAGTGTGGTCGATTATTTTAGCAATCCGGAGCATCAGCAGCTTATTGCAGAACTAAAAGCAGCCGGTTTGCAGTTTGAAACAAAAAAGCAGGCTGTCGAAGCCAGCGAAGGTCCACTCAGTGGTAAAACCTTTGTGGTAAGCGGCGTATTCGCTCACTTTGGCAGAGATGAAATCAAAGAGGTTATTGCCCGGCATGGTGGTAAGGTTACTTCTTCTATTTCTGCAAAGCTTGATTTTCTTTTGGCAGGTGATAAAATGGGTCCTGCAAAACAGCAGAAGGCAGAGGCTTTGGGTGTACCCATTCTATCGGAGGATGAATTTATGAACCTGATTGGACACAATGGCTGATGGCATACCTGCACAACACCATACTGCCGATGCGCATCAGAAAACAGGTCCGGAACAACCGAACAAGGCGCAGCAGCACCTCCTATCGCGAAGCAAAGTCCATTGGCATTGTCTTTACCATGCAAAGCCTGGACGATTACGAAGCAATCAGAAATTTTGAAAATAAGCTTAAAAAGGACGGTAAAGCAGTAAAGGTACTTTGCTACCTGCCCAAGAATGTCGAAAACTTTCATTTCCACTACGACATCTTCTCCCATACAGACTTTACTGCGCTGGGCAAGGTAAAAGCCAGAAACATCGAGGAATTTCTGGAACAAAAATTTGATTACCTTATCTGTCTGGATAAAACGCCAAATTTATACATTGAATACCTGTTGGCTGCCAGTGCAGCACGTTTTAGAATTGGAAACTACTCTGAAAACAAAGAGCCGCTTTTTGAATTAATGATCCGCCTGAATGGATCAGATTCTGTCAGCAACCTAATCACACAAATTCACCATTACACCAACGAATTCTAATGAATACAAATTTTAGCGGCGTAGGCGTAGCACTTGTAACCCCCTTTACGGCAGCGGGAGAAGTAGACTATGAAGGCCTGGGCCGTTTACTGCGCCACACAGCCGAAGGCGGAGTAGATTATTATGTAGTCCATGGTACTACCGGAGAGGCCGTTACCACTACAATTGCTGAAAAAGCAGCTATTTTACGGTACATCCGCGAAAACAACCCCCACGACCTGCCCATCATGTACGGCCTGGGAGGCAATAATACCCCTGCATTGCTGAAGAAGGTAAAAGAAATGGATCTGGAGGGTGTTGATGCGATCTTGTCTGTTAGCCCTTATTACAACCTGCCAACACAGGAAGGCCTTTTTCAGCATTACAAGGCATTTTCAGAAGCCTCTCCAATACCGCTGATGCTGTACAATGTGCCCGCGCGTACAGCCCGTAACCTGTCAGCAGAAACCACCCTACGCCTGGCAGAGCTGCCCAACATTATTGGTGTAAAAGAAGCCTCTGGTAACCTGGTACAGTGTGCTGAAATCGCCAGCCACAAGCCAAAGGATTTTGTCCTGATCAGCGGCGACGACATGCTGACCATACCTATTGTTTCCCTGGGTGGTACAGGGGTTATTTCCGTACTGGCTAACGCCTTGCCCTCCCTATTTCAGGCAATGGTAGAAAATGCGCTGGAGGGTAATTTCGAACAGGCCCGCAAAGCTCTCTTTGCCCTGCTGGAAATCAATCCCTACATCTACGAAGAAGGCAATCCGGTAGGGG
The DNA here is from genome assembly GCA_030147305.1 of Cesiribacter sp. Classification (GTDB taxonomy): domain Bacteria; phylum Bacteroidota; class Bacteroidia; order Cytophagales; family Cyclobacteriaceae; genus Cesiribacter. Next base: position 9,092 of record JASLAE010000256.1, on the reverse strand, counting down.
TTAAACAGGCACTTCATTGCCTGGGGATTTGCGAAAGCTCGGTACGTTTGCCCCTGGTTGCTGCCAGCAGCAAACTATGTGACAAAATTGAAATGACGATTCAGAAGATAAAAGAACTGGCATAAGAAGCCATTGGATACTATTCAGGTGAATAGGCCCAAATAGTGCCTCTAAAATGCTGGTAGTACATTTTATATTCAGTACGTGCCATTGAATTGAACGGACTCACTATACAACAAATGCGGCACATCATAAGATGTGCCGCATTTGTTTTGTATTATAAGTAGATGAACAACTTCAGCTCAATAGGATGATCTACTACTTGTCGGCTTTATTCTTCGATTCCTGAACTTCTATTCGAATTTCCTGAGCCAGGTTTTTAAGTTCCTGCATTCCTTTGCGTACACGGGTACCTGCAGCCTGGTTCTCCTTGTCATAGAATTTCTGGAAGTCTGACTCAAGCGACATTACCAGATCTCTAATTTGGTCGAAGCGTTTCATAGGTTAGCAAATTTTGGTGAACTGATTAGGTTTCTAGTATTTGTTAGCAATATAACTATTTAACTAAAAATCGCAAATCTCGCCCCTTTATTTACACATCGAAAATCGACATCTTTGCAGCATATTCATGGTTAACATAAGCACCTGAATCAAGCTTATGCTTAATTTCTGAAAATGCCTGAATCGTCTGTGCTACATCTTCCGTGGTGTGCACCGCAGTTGGAATCAGGCGAAGCATGATCACGTCTTTTGGTACAACCGGATAGATTACCACAGAACAGAAGATGTTATAGTTTTCGCGAAGGTCTTTGTTCAGGATGGTTGCCACACTCAGACCACCTTTCAGGAATACGGGCGTAACCGGTGAGGTAGTAGTGCCAATATCAAATCCTTTGCTACGCAGGCCAGCTTGCAGTGCATTCACAACTTTCCAAAGCTTTTCTTTGTGCTCTGGCTGGTTCTTGAGCATATCCAAACGCTTGCGAGCACCTTCCACGAAGATCATGGGCAGTGATTTTGCAAAGATCTGTGAACGCATGTTGTATTTCAGCAGGTCTATGATATCGCGATTACCTGCAACGAAAGCACCTATACTTGCCATAGACTTGGCAAAAGTAGAGAAATAAAGGTCTATACCGTCCTGCACACCCTGTGCTTCTGCAGCACCGGCGCCAGTTGGACCCATAGCACCAAAGCCGTGGGCATCGTCAATAAAAAGGCGGAAATTGTACTTTTTCTTCAGCTCAACGATCTCCTTTAGTTTGCCCATGTTGCCGGACATACCAAACACACCTTCTGTGATCACAAGTATACCACCGTTGGTTTCAGACACGATGCGCTCTGCACGTCTCAGCTGTTTCTCCAGCGCTTCCATGTCGTTGTGCTGATATACAAAGCGCTTACCCATATGAAGACGTACACCGTCTACAATGCAGGCATGCGACTCGGAATCATATACGATAACATCGTGGCGGTCCACCAATGCATCGATGATAGAAACTACACCCTGATAACCAAAGTTAAGCAGGTAAGAAGCTTCTTTGTGAACGAATTGTGCCAGTTCGTTTTCCAGTTGCAGGTGTTGGTCGGTATTACCCGACATCATCCGTGCACCCATGGGGTAAGCTGCACCCCAGCGTGCGGCCGCATCGGCATCTGCCTTGCGAACGTCCGGGTGATTGGCGAATCCTAAATAGTTGTTAAGGCTCCAGGTAAGCACTTCTTTTCCACGCCATACCATGCGCGGCTTGATCTCACCCTCCAACTTGGGGAACATGAAATAACCTTCGTCAGCATGCGAGTGTTTTCCGAGAGGTCCCCTGTCCTGCAATAATTTTTCAAACAGATCCAAGACTGAAATTAGTTTGGTTGTACAATTTTCTGATTACTAGATAGAACAATCAAAGGTAAAATTAATTCCCGATTGTAACAACTAGGGCAGAAAATTCCTGTTGTGCTTTCGGTTTTAGCGCATTAATTAGTAGCATTGTACACTTTAAAAAGTACAAGATAAGCGCTTTTATATTGTTATGCAGGAAATCAAAAAATTACTGATCGCAAATCGTGGTGAAATTGCCCTGAGGATTATCCGTTCGGCCAAAGAAATGGGTATACACACCGTTGCTATTTATAGCGAGGCAGACCGACATGCCCTGCACGTACAGGCAGCTGATGAAGCTGTTTGCATTGGTCCTCCCCCCTCTGCGCAGTCCTACCTGCGGGGGGATAAGATTATAGAGGTTTGCAAAAAACTGGGGGTAGATGCCATACATCCGGGCTATGGTTTTCTTTCTGAAAATGCCGCATTTGCAAAACAGGTAGAAGCTGCTGGTATTCTGTTTGTAGGTCCCTCCGCCCATGCCATAGAAATTATGGGAAGCAAGCTGGCTGCAAAAGCAGCAGTAGCCAATTATAATATTCCGCTGGTACCCGGTACCGCCCATGCGCTTGTTGATGTAGAAGAAGGACGGCGCAAAGCAGTAGAAATTGGCTATCCTGTTTTAATAAAAGCCAGTGCCGGTGGTGGCGGTAAGGGGATGCGCGTAGTAGATAGCCCGGCAGAATTTGAAGAAGGTATGCAGCGGGCCATCAGCGAAGCCACATCTGCTTTTGGCGATGGCTCTGTTTTCCTGGAGAAATTCATTACCTCGCCCCGCCACATCGAAATACAGGTGATGGGCGATAAGCAGGGTAACCTGGTTTACCTGTTCGAAAGAGAATGTTCTGTGCAGCGGCGCCACCAGAAAGTTGTAGAGGAAGCCCCTTCTGCAGTACTCACGCCAGAGATCCGCAAGGCCATGGGCGAAGCAGCCGTTATGGTAGCAAAAGCCTGTGATTATTATGGTGCCGGCACAGTAGAATTTATAGTGGATGCAGAACTTAACTTCTACTTCCTGGAGATGAATACCCGCCTGCAGGTAGAGCATCCTGTTACTGAGCTGATCACCGGCATAGACCTGGTGAAGGAGCAGTTGCGGATTGCTGAAGGCAAAGTTCTTTCATTTAAACAGGAGGATCTTCTCATTAACGGCCATGCCATAGAATTACGGGTCTACGCAGAAGATCCTGCAAATAATTTTCTGCCCGATATTGGCACCCTCCAGACATACCGTCGCCCGCAGGGGCCAGGCATCAGGGTTGATGATGGCTTTGAGGAAAACATGCAGATTCCCATTTATTATGACCCAATGATTGCCAAGCTGGTGACCTGGGGAAGCAACCGGCAAGAAGCCCGGCTGCGTATGCTTAGAGCCATTGAAGAATACCAGATCACAGGCATTGCCACTACCCTGCCCTTTGGCCGTTTTGTGCTGGAGCATGAAGCTTTTATCAGTGGCCAGTTCGATACTAAATTTGTGGAAAAGTACTTCAAGCCGGAGCTGCTGCAGGCGCAGGCTACAGCAGAGGAAGAACAAATGGCTGCCGCACTGGCAGTATTGCTACACGGCCAGCGAAAAGCAAAAGCTGCAGACGGGGCTGCCACCAACAATACTGCCACCTCTAAATGGCGCAAGCGCAGCAAATTCTAAAACAGCATGGCAGAAATTAAACCACTGCGCGCCTGGCGTTACAACCGGGAGCGTTTCAATAAAATAGAAGATCTTACCTCGCCTTTGTTCGATGTTGTATCGGACAAACAGCGACAGGAGCTTTACCGCAATCCTTTCAACAGCATACATTTGTCTGTGCCCGCCGGCGACGAACCAGCCAAAGCGGCCGCCAGGCTTATTGCACAATGGAAACAGGAAGGCATTATTCTACAAGATAAGATGCCTGCCATTTATGTATACTATCAGCACTTTACCTTCCCGGGTTCCTCTAAAGAGTTTGTGCGCAAAGGTTTTGTCTGCAACATAAGGGCATACGACTGGGACGAAAAAGTGATGCTACGGCACGAAAACACGATCCCCAAATCGGTAAACGACCGGCTGGACCTCCTGCACGAAACCCAGCTGAACGTGAGCCCTACCCATGGGCTCTATACCGATCCGCACTTTGAGCTGGAGGTTTATATGGACGAAAGCATGCAGAACCCCCTGTATGAAGCAGAAGATTACCAGGGCGTGCGTGATTGTCTGAGCATGATCCACGATGCCAAAGTGATCAAGAGATTTCAGGAGGTGCTGGCAACTAAGCAGGTAATTCTGGCCGATGGGCATCACCGCTATGAAGGGTCTCTCCTTTACAGAAAAAAGTGCACAGCGCAGAATCCTGAGCATACAGGCGCGGAAGCCTACAACTTCCACATGATGTACCTGACCAATACCGAGGCTGATGACCTGCGGATTTTGCCTACCCACCGGCTTATCAGCGGGCTGCATCAGTTTGACGAAGCCAGCCTGCTGGAACGGCTGGAGCCTTATTTCATCATTAAGGAGCTGGACAATCCCTATGATGTAAACACCATTATTTTAGGCAAGAAGTGGGCGTTCGGATTAATTTTAAAGCAAAATACCTACAAGATACGGCTGAAACCCGAAGTCTTTGGCCAAATGCAATGGCCTATGCCCGAGGAGGTTAAGCAACTGGATCTCACAGTGCTGCACCATTTTGTTTTCGAAAAAGTTTTAGGCATTCCCGGTAAAGATCAGCGAAGAACTGAGTATATTAGCTTTGAACGTAACTTTGCCAACTGCCTTACCAAAGTGCTGCAGGAGCAGGCACAATGTGCTTTTATCATCAAAGACATTTCCATGGAAGACATTAAGCGGGTGTGCTACAGCGGTTTCACCATGCCTCAGAAGTCTACCTATTTTTACCCGAAGGTTATTTGTGGCTTTTTGTTTGCGTCAATAAAAGAAGATGAATTTTCCCTTCCAGATTATTTTAGCTTCTAACTCTCCCCGCCGGCAGGAACTGCTCCGGAACCTGAACATCTCTTTTAAGGTGCAGGTTAAAGAAACAGATGAGCTTTTTCCGCCAGATTTGCCTGCCACTGAAGTAGCGAGGTACCTGGCAGAAAAAAAAGCAGCTGCTTTTGTGCCAATCCTGGAAGAACAGCTGGTGATTACCGCCGATACCACCGTAGTGCTGGATGAAGAAGTACTGAACAAACCTGCCGATGCAGCGGAGGCCCAACGCATGCTGCAACAGCTCTCCGGCAAATCGCATAAAGTGATTACCGGCGTTTGTCTGCAAAGCAGCCAAACGAAAATCAGCTTCGACGACACTACTGAGGTTTACTTTCGGCCTTTGCTCGAGCAGGAAATAAAGTACTACATAACAAAGTATAAGCCCTTCGACAAAGCCGGTAGCTACGGCATCCAGGAGTGGATTGGCATGATTGGGATTGAAAAAATTGAAGGTTCTTACTATAATGTAATGGGATTACCCGTCGAAAAGCTATATAGACACCTACACCAGCTCAGCGTATGAAAATAAGCATAACTTCTATTTTGCTGATGGGCATCATACTACTTACAACCTGTAAGGAGAAAGAGGAGGAAGCTACGGTGCCTTCTTACCTGCAGAGCCTGACCAATGGAAGTTATAAAGACTGGGAGCTGGAGCGGGTTACTTACCTGCTCGTAGATGTTACCAGCAGAATTCCTGAATGCCAGCAGGATGAAATTTACCGTTTTTACTCAGACGGGCTTGGTGAGGTCAGAAGTGGCAACACCCCCTGCACGACACCTGAACCAGATGTACAAACTTCCGGTACATGGGAGTTCAGAGGCACTGGCGAAAATGCTGTGGTATACTGGCAGCAACAAAGAAGCTGGGATGTTGAAATTAACAAACTGGTGCCGGACAGGCTCATTGTCACAGGAATCATATTTGATGACTATATAGTCACCGCCTATTTTAAGCCTCTCTAAGCCAAACTCGCTTAAGTAAGCAAACTTAATGTACTTCCAGATCATATTCAACAGCATGTTTTAAGGTATTGATATCACACTGAGGAGTTATGTTTTAAAGAGCAATACCTTTAGACTAAAAACAATTTACACGTCCGGATACTTTTAAAAAGTATCTATGCGGCTAATTCTATTTTCATTTCTACTCCTGGGCTGTTTATCTACCGCCAAAGCCCAGCCAGAATATCAGCTTATGGGTGCCAGGGCTGCGGGCGTGGGAGGTGCCGCAGTAACCCTTACAGACATCTGGGCAATGCAAAATAATATTGGTGCTTTGGCCGATCTGCAGGAAGCACAGGCTGCTGTAGGTACCCAAACACGCTTTAATTTGCCAGAACTTTCTACCGCTGCACTTGCCGTGGGCATGCCATTGGCAATAGGCACTGCAGGCCTGAGCCTGAGCCGGTATGGATTTGGCGCTTACAGCCTGATGGAAGCAAGTATAGGCTTTGCTCACCACATTAATTTTGTTTCGATTGGTGTACAGGCAGGCCTGGTTCAGGCGGCTACTAAAGGCTTTGGCAGCCGCATGGCACCTGTTATTGCTTTAGGGGGTACGGCAGATCTGTTTCCCAGCTTGCGCTTTGGCGGTTACGTTTACAACATTACCCAAAGCAGGATAAACCCTGAAACAGGAGAATATTTACCAACCCTGCTAAAGGCGGGTCTACAGTGGAAACCTACCAGTCTGTTTGCATTGCTGGTAGAGACAGAAAAGGATGTTGATTTTCCGGCACGCTTCAAGGCCGGCCTTGAATACCGGCTGCGTCCTGGGCTTGCCCTGCGCACGGGCTTTAGCAGCAATCCGGTAAACCTGCATGGTGGCCTGGGATTTATGCCAGGCAAATTTCGCTTTGATTATGCCATGGAGCATCATTCCTATATTGGACTGATGCACCACCTTGCTTTTGGCATACGGTTAAAAGATAATAAAAGTAAATAATATGATTAGGCTGGTGCTGCTACCCCTTCTCAGCTTATCATACTTTCCGCTTGCTGCACAGGCACCCCCCAGGCCTGCCATAGATATAGAAGCCTTTGCAGAACGCATTTTTCCTTTGCAGGAAGATGACTTACCCTATGAAGACTTGTATGAAACCCTGTTGCTCTACTACACACAACCGCTGGACATAAACAAGGCAAATCGTGAAGAATTGCAATCCCTCTATAGCCTTAGTCAAAGCCAGATAGAAAGCCTGATCCGGCACCGAGAGCATAATGGTCCGCTGTTAAGTCTGTACGAACTACAGGCCGTTCCTGGCTGGGACCTGATGACCATAGAACAAGTGTTGCCTTTTGTGCAGGTGCAGGACGGTGGCCTGCACCGTGATAACCGACCCTTGCTGGAACGCATATTCACCACGGGGACGCGCTTTGCACTCCTGCGCTGGGAGCGCCTGCCTGAGCCGCAAAGTGGTTACATACCCAAAGCTGATTCACTGCCTGCTGCCTTTATGGGTTCACCCGATAAGCTTTATTTCCGCCTGCGTATGAGCAAAGCCCGTAGCTTTAGTATTGGACTAACAGCCGAAAAGGATGCCGGTGAACCCATCATTTTTAAGCCAAAGGAGAAAAGGTTTGGTGCAGACTTTTATTCCTTTCATGCGATGCTCTGGAACACGGGGCCATTCAAAAGAATTGTACTGGGAGATTATCAGGTTCAATATGGGCAGGGGCTGGTACTGGGGGCTGGCTTCTATCTGGGCAAAGGTGCTGAAACCATTACAACAGTAGGGCGGCCCTCAACAGGCATCAGGCCCTACACATCAGTGGTTGAAAACGGATTCTTTCGGGGTGCTGCTGCCACCATAGGCAATAAGCAGGCAGAACTAACACTCTTCGCCGGTAATACTCCCAGGGATGCAAACCTTCAGCAGGCATCAGATAGCCTTCATAATGCAGAACAGCTTATATTTTCAAGTATTCAGGCTACCGGCCTGCACCGAACCAACACGGAATTGGCCAATCGCAATGCCATTCGGGAGACTAACCTTGGCGCTGCCGGCCGCTGGATCCTGTCACCTGGAAAATTATCCATTGGCTTGACAGGGCTTTATAGCCGATTCAGCCAGCTGCAGCGACCACTACCCAGGTTGTACAATCGATTTGCTTTCAATGGCCAGCATAACTGGACGGGCAGTCTGTTTGCAGAAGGACATTGGCAGCAGCTTACCTATTTTAGTGAGTGGGCGCTGAGCCAGGGTGGTGGGTGGGGCAGTGTAAGCGGCCTTATCCTTCCAATTTCACATGGGCTGGATGCTTCCCTGCTCTTTCGGCATTATACCCCCAACTTCTACAGTTTCTATGGTGCTGCCTTTGCCGAAGGCACACGTTTACAGAACGAGACAGGTTTTTACTGGGGCCTGAAATATAGGGCAAATACGGCGCTGTGGTTTACAGCCTATGTTGATTACTTTAAATTTCCCTGGTTAAGATACCGGGTAAGTGCGCCTTCTACAGGGCATGAATACATGCTGCGAGCAAACTGGCAGCCAAACAAGCAAATATTGCTCTATGCACAATACCGGGCAGAGCACAAGGATCGGGATATAAGCAGTGACGAAAAGAGCAGAGTAGTTGCTGAGGGCATAAAACAAAATTACCTGCTCAACCTGGACTATAAACCGGATAAAACATGGCAATTGCGCAGCCGTGTACAGGGAAGCAGCTATCGGCAGCAAGGTAATTTCACCACAGGCTATGCCCTCATCCAGGACATCAGCTATACGCTAGACAACTGGCGACTGAGTTCCCGCTACGCCTTATTTCAGACAGATGACTGGGATAACCGGCAATATGCATTTGAAAGAGATGTGCTTTGGGCTTTCTCCATTCCAGCTTATTATGGCAGAGGTATCCGTTATTATGCTTTGCTGCAGTGGAAAGCAAGGCACAACCTTAGCTTTTGGTTACGCTGGGCTCGGACTCATTTCAGGGATAGAGATATCATAGGCAGCGGCATGGAAAAAATAGAGGGTAACACGCGCAGCAACATCAAGCTTCAGCTGAAACTGGACCTCTGAAGCTCAGTATTGTTGATCAACCTTCACCAAACTTATCCGTTCAAATTTTATGACAGGCGTTAGGCCATTATATTATTTTTTTTCTAATCAAATAATCTGTGCATAGTGATGCGGCCGCATTCGTAAAGTTGAAATACTGTGTAGTTATTAAGTGATTGCAAAGCGATAATAAGCCGTGCTCAAGCATCAGCAGGATCTTATTTTGCCAAAT
>JASLAE010000210.1 GCA_030147305.1 Cesiribacter sp. | reverse complement strand
CGACCAGGAATATGGCAATGCGGGCGCGCAGATCAAATATACTTCTAAAGAAGTGTTTGAGGCAGATGTTGTGCTAAAGGTAGAGCCCCCTACAGAAGAAGAAATAGGCTTTATGAAGCCTGGTAAAACGGTGATATCCGCGCTGCAGCTGGGCAATCAAAAAGAAGACTATATCCACAGGCTTAATAAGAAACGTATTACGGCCGTGGCCTTTGAGCTGCTGGAAGATAAGGTTGGGGGCATGCCCGTTGTACGTGCGATGAGCGAAATAGCAGGCAGTACCGTTATGCTGATTGCTGCAGAATACTTGAGCAGTACATCTAATGGAAAAGGCATTATCCTGGGCGGTATAACAGGAGTACCCCCAACACGGGTGGTTATATTAGGCGCTGGCACGGTGGGCGAATATGCTGCCCGTACTGCCCTGGGCATGGGAGCAGAAGTACAGGTATTTGATTTACATCTCTACAAACTCCGGCGCATCCGCCAGGCATTAGGCCACCACTTGTACACATCGACCTTAGATCCGGTAACGCTGGCCAATAGCATACGCAATGCAGATGTGATCATAGGGGCTATCCGCGCAGAAAAAGGCCGTAACAGAACCGTGGTAACTGAGGAAATGGTAGCTACCATGCGACCAGGCAGCATTATTATTGATGTAAGTATCGATCAGGGTGGATGTGTGGAAACATCAGAAATTACCACCCATAGTAAACCAATATTTACTAAACACGATATCATTCATTACTGTGTACCCAATCTACCTTCCAGGGTTGCCAGAACTGCCACACAGGCATTCAGTAATATCTTTAGCCCAATCTTGTTACAGGCGGCAGACATCGGTGGCGTAGACGAAATGATCTTTACCTATAAGTGGTTCATGAACGGGGTATACACCTATAAAGGGTTCCTGAGCAACCAGCATGTGGCCCGTAAGTTTGGCCTGAAGCACAAAGACCTAAGCTTACTAATGGCCGCCAGAAATTAATTGGCTGTTCATCAAAAAAAATATCTCAATTACAAAAAAGAGACCCCAGGGGTCTCTTTTTCATTAGAAGCTAAAATGATCTCTGAATTCCAGCAATTCTTCCTGCAGGGGCCGCACGCTTGCAGGCGCAATGTATTGATGCAGCGCAGAAACAGGATTTACCCGCAGTTGGGCAAGCTGCAGGTGCTGATTGGTAAAGATGAATTCTAGTTCCGGATATAGCGTTTTAATGGTATCGACCAAATCCAGTATTTGCAGATTCTGGTCATCCACAGCATAGGTGCCAGAAGGTACCTGAGCAGTCCTAAGCTCGGTGAGTAAAGGGACTAACCTGTCTATGTGTAAAAAAGCTCTGTATTGTTCTCCGTTGCCGTCTATTTTCAGCCGTCCCTTGTAATGTGCATCAAACATAAAGCGATTGATAACTGCATCGAAACGCATGCTTCTGTTATAGCCGTATACGTTGCCCAGCCGCAGAATGTAGGTGTCTATTTTATTTTGTAGACGCTGTACATGTTCTTCGCCCCGTAATTTGCTAATACCGTAGAGAGTGCTGGGGTTGGGAGAGGCAAGTTCAGTAATCTCCTCAGCACTGCTGCCATAAACGGAGGTGCTGCTGGTATAAACAAAACGCTCTACAGCACTTTCTTCAACGGCATATACCAGCTCAGCGGTTCCCCAGTGATTTACCTGCTCGTGCATGTGTCCATCAGTAGTGGCAAATGGCGTTGTTACTTTGGCAGCCAGGTGGTAGACCATATTAATATTTTCCAGGTGCTTGCGTAGTTTGCGGGAGTCCAGTAACTCTCCCTGCACAAAACTTACCTTTTCAGCACCTGGAAAGCGTGGCCCGCAAAACACATTCACATTACCCCGGCTTAAGTTGTCATAAATGATTACCTGTTGTACCTCTGGTTGTACAGCCAGGTGCTTGACCAGTGAGTTGCCGATATAACCGGCCCCACCGGTTACTAATATCTTCATCTTTTAGATAGTTTTAGTTGATGGAGAGCTTCTGGATCCTGATTGATAAGGCAGCTGCAAAAGCAGTGTATCAGTTATCATCTGGCGACAAGATCTGTGTGCAGCCCGCATTCTGTTTTTTTAAGCCCGAACCATCGGGCTTCACGTTCCTGCATGCCCGGGTTTGGCTTGCGTGTGCAGGGCTCACAACCAATACTGATGTACCCTTTGGCATCCATAGTGTGTCGGGGTAAGTTTTTTTCTTTAATATAACGCCAAATTGCTTGTTTGCTCCAGTCCAGCATTGGATGAAAACGCATTGCCCCATGCGGCGCCGGTTGCTCCACCAGCATAGCGCTGCGAGTTTTACTTTGGTCTGCGCGGATACCATTGATCCAGACATCATGCGACTGCAGCACCATGTCCAGGGGCTGCGTTTTATTTAAATAGCAGCAGTAGTCGGGATCTGAAGTAAACAGAAGCCGACCATCCATATCCCGCTGCAACGATTTTGGGGTTGGACTCTTTATATCTATGAGGCTTAAACCAAACTGTTTGCATACAACCTCAGCAAAAGCAATAGTTTCCGGAAACAGGTAGCCTGTATTGATCAGGTATACAGGTATTGCCCTGTCAATCTGACTAAGAATATGAAGCAGTACCAGACTATGGGTCTGAAAAGAAGAGGTAGTAAAAAGCTTTTTACCTTCGGCTTTATACTGTTCTATTTTATCTTTAATTTCCTTAATTTCCATTAGAATTACTCTTAACTAGCTGTGTGATAACATAAATGTTGCATGGAACATTTCGGCTGCCACATTGCAATATAATTATCCTTAAGTTTTGACACCAATGAACCTAGCAGTAGCAGATAATTTAGTCCAGACACCAGCGCAGCAGCAGGTACCTGAGTCCTGTGTTAATTGTGGCGAAGTGGTGCAAGGCAAATTTTGTTCCAGCTGTGGGCAGCGCATGCTTGTAAAAAGAATAAGCTGGAAAAGTCTTATCCAGGAATTTACTGCTAAATGGCTGGGTTTTGATAATCAGTTCTGGCGCACCTTTTTAAATCTTACCGTACAGCCTGGAAAATTAATGCGCAGCTACCTGGCGGGAAATCGCATTACTTATCTTGGGCCCTTAGGGTATTATTTTATTGTCACAGCACTGGTATTTTTAGGTTTTGCCATGCTTGAGATAAGTATCGAAGAATTTATGGTGAATTCTTCAAGCAATTTAGGTCCTACCAACCCGCAAAATAGTAAAGCACTAAAGTTTCAGCAGGAGATGCTGCATTATATGAGCAGTGCACTGCGCTTTATGGTAATATTATTTGTGCCTTTTTTCGCCTGGGCTGCTAAGCTATTGTATCGTAAAAAGGGCCTGAATTTTCTGGAGTTTTGCATTTTGCTGCTATACTCTTCAGCCCATATGTTCTGGCTTACCCTTTTACAGGGTATAATGTATAAAATTACAGGTCAGGTATATGCTGCAGCATCTGTCTTTATTAGTATACTTTACTATGGTTTTTTTTATCAGGATGTGCTGGAGCAAAAAAAGTCAGTGGTTGGATTCTTCAAGGGGGTACTGGCCTATATCCTGGGTTTTTTGGTGATGATGTCGGCCATGATGGTTGTAATGATTATACTCATAGTGTTACGAGTAAAATTGGGCTTTAATTAAAAGTGACTTACAGGATTTTCATAACTCTGATGGCTGCACGTCATCATTCATCATATACTATATTATAGTATCGTTTTAAGGGATTCACTTTTCAAGAAAGCATTGGGATAGAATACCTGGATCTACTGATCCTTTAACTTTTTGCCGTGTTTTTTTCTTTCTCCTGCAGCGGGCTACAATATAGTATCAACGTGATGCAGAAATAGAGGATAGTTTATTCGGCCTGTTGTCGGGAAATATCAGGGCCGATATTTTGCCTTGATTAGGATAAAAAATCCATTGTAGCTCAGCCAATTTCTTACCTCTGTAATTTATTCACACCGTTACCTGTTAAAATCAAGCGCTTTCCTTTGCCATCAGATTGG
>JASLAE010000204.1 GCA_030147305.1 Cesiribacter sp. | reverse complement strand
CCTATTTTTGCTTTTGGAACTATGTGAAGGTTGGCATCTTCATACAAAGGACGGTCGCCAATGTAATACGACAGATTATTGATAGAAATCATGCGGCAAAGGTAATGAATTTAGTGATTATTTGCTGGCGCTGACCTGACGGTTTGATAATAGTGCTGGAAGGTGTAATTGACCAGCAATACCTATAATAAAACCAAATGCAAAAGCGCCAGTTGTAATAAGGTTATTTTAACAATTTATTTTGTATTGCTCAATGCTGAGAAAAATGAAGCAAACATTTGTATGTGCCTGTCTGCTACTGGCTTTCGCCTGTGGCAATGAAGGAAAAGAACAACAACAGGCTCAGGCAGATTCCACTGCCACCTCGGCACCCGATGCCGTAACGCCTTCTCCCTCTAATGCGGACCTGAAGCTGGAGGCCCTGCAACTGCCGCAGGGTTTTCAGATAAGTGTTTTTGCAGATGGTATTGAAGATGCCCGTTCACTCGCTCGCGGCGACAGGGGTACTATTTTTGTCGGCAACCGGGAAAAAGGAAAGGTCTGGGCGGTTCGCGATGAAAATAGCGACGGCGTTGCGGATAAAAAATGGGTGATTGCAGAAGACCTCAACATGCCCAATGGTGTTGCCTTCAGGGATGGTAATCTGTATGTAGCTGAGGTAAGCCGCATCCTGCGCTATGCTAATATTGAAGCCAGCCTGGACAATCCGCCAAAGGCAGAGGTTGTGTATGATCAGTACCCTGGCGAGCGTCACCACGGTTGGAAAAATATAGCATTTGGTCCGGATGGCATGCTGTACGTACCGGTCGGCGCACCCTGCAACATTTGTGAGTCGGATGATGAAATATTTGCTACTATCACCCGCATTAACCCTGCTGGAGGAAAGCCGGAAATTTACGCCAGAGGTGTCCGCAATACTGTCGGCTTCGACTGGCATCCACAATCTGGTGCACTTTGGTTTACCGACAATGGCGGAGACAACCTGGGTACCTTAATGGCCAATGCCGGCAAGCTTACCGAAGATCAGGCACAGGAATTTACTGATAATAATCCAGCCTGTGAGCTTAACAGTGCACCCAAAGCAGGGATGCACTTTGGGTATCCTTACTGCCATGCCGGTGAGATCATAGATCCGCAATTTGGCAAAGAGGGCGATTGTGGCAAATACGTGCAGCCCGCGCAAAAATTAGGAACGCATGTGGCGCCGCTGGGCATGAAGTTTTATTCGGGGACTCAGTTTCCGGAAGAGTACCGCAACCAAATCCTGATCCCGGAGCATGGCAGCTGGAACAAAACCAAAAAAAGCGGTTACCGCCTGATGAAGGTTAAGCTGGATGCGCAGGGGAAAGCAAGTAGTTATGAGCCATTTATCACCGGCTGGCTGAATGAAGAGACCCAGGAAGAGTGGGGGCGGCCTGTAGATTTGCTGGTGATGCCTGATGGTGCGCTGCTAATATCGGATGATTACGCAGGAGTTATTTACAGAGTCACTTATGGAGGATAATCTGTTGTGATTAAAAGACAAAAAAAGGTGCTGAAAGAGCACCTTTTTTGTCTTCACTTTAAAGGCTACTTGCCATTTGAGTGTAAGCATCCTTTAGATTAGATGTAGATTAAATGTAGATTAAATGTTGCAGCAATGCCTTGTAAAAGCTGTAAGATTAATTTGTCTGTAGCATTTTAGCATTTGCTAAGCCCAGCCTTTGCGCTTGATCAATCCGTCAATGTGGGCATAGTGGTGGCGGCAATGCCAGTCGTAGAGGCCAATCACTGTATCCAGCCTAAATGTTTTCTGCGTTTCCGGATGCACGTACTGCAAACTCAGCTGTTCATGCGTGAGTCCGCTGAGCAGGTAGGTCCATTTAGCATGCAAGGCATGCAGAAAGGTAAGGGAAAGTTCTATGGGCGCTCTTCGGCTGTCAAATAACTCAGCCCACCGGTCTTCATGATATGGTTTTATGGTAGGGGTGGGTTCTGTCAGGGTCCACTTAAAACGCAGGTACGCATTGGTGTGGCTGTCGGCCAGGTGATGGACCACCTGCCGGGCACTCCAGCCCCCGGGACGGTATTGTGCATCTATTTGTTCCTTGCTCAGGTTCTTTACAAGCGCCTCTAGCTGCGCCGGAAATTCTTTCAGTTCTTTTATCCAAGCCGTTAGCTGTGTACGGGTAATAGTAGCAGGTGCCTTGTATACACCCAGGGGATATCTGAGTTGTTGGAGTTGATCTTCTGTCATGAAGCCGCGTGCTTTTATAGCAGTTAAAAATTAAAGGCAAAAGTTAAGGAAAAAGATAGAGATACAAATCAGGATGGAGTACTAAACTGGTTAAAATTAAGTAGTCTGCTTCTCAGAACTTTGTAGTAAACGCACCTTTTTTTATTTCCATGGGATAATGTTCTCGAGTTGGTTGCCAGTCGTGATGGTGCTAAAAGTAGGGAACAAAAAAGGGCAGCAGCGCTAAAATGTCTGCTGCCCTTTTTATTGAACAGTGCTTGCTAAACTTTATTAATTTCCTGCCAGGCTTACTTATTTGAAGGCTACCGGTATTTCAACACCGGTGCGGTCCCACATCATTTTCAGCAGTACATCATTGGCATTTTGCTCAAACTCTATGGTGAAGGGTTCGTATAAATCGGCCATTTGCTTGGTAGGCACAGTAAACCTGATAAGGTCTTTGCTCTCATCGTAGCGGTACGCGCCCCATTGACCCAACTCCTTGTTGAGAATAATGGTCCATTTGTCTTTTTCGGGTATGCTGAAAACTGTATAGGTACCGGCAGGCACAGGATTACCGGCCAGCGTAATGTCTGCGGTGGTGGTAATTTCTGTGGCTTCATTTGCGCCCGTGCGCCATACTTTTCCAAAGGGGACCAGTTCACCAAAAATTGCACGGTCCCGCTTCTGGGGCCGGCCATAAGTGATTTTAACGTAGGTGTCTTCGGGTGATTTGAAGGTCACGATCTCCAGGGGGCTTGGGCGGAGCTTCAAGGCTTCCTGTGCCATCACATCCTGGGCACTCATGCACAGGAACAGGCAGAGGAGGGTGTAAAAAAAAGAATGCTTTATCATCTGTGTTTGTAGATTTGTGTTACTTTACAGCTTCTGAGCAAATTAATCAAAAAAAATCATACCGAAAAAACTGCTATGAGCCGTCCTGCTTTTGATGATATCTTTATGGAGCTGGCAGTAAACCTTGCCAAGCGTTCGCATTGTGTAAAAAGGCATGTCGGGGCGGTGCTTGCAAAAGATACCCGCATTATTTCCATAGGTTATAACGGCCCGCCCGCCGGCACACATAATTGCGACGAGGAATGGCCAGAAACCGGCTGCGCAAGAGACAGGAAAGGCAGCTGCACCCTGGCCCTGCATGCCGAACAGAATGCCATCATCTATGCGGTCAAGAACAATGCCAATGTAGAGGGCGCCACCCTGTATGTAACACTGGCACCCTGCCTGGCCTGCGCTCGCATCATCTACAGCACCGGAATCAGCAAAGTAGTGTATTTACATTCTTACGCAGAATATAAGGGACTGGAGCTGGAAGAAGGCGTGGATTTTCTATTACGCTTTGGCGTAGCTGCAGAGCGGTATCAGGGTAATCTCAGCAATGTTACACACATGATCTAGCCCGCTTGCTTAATTATCTTTTTCTCCCTTGATAAGCGTACTAAAGGTGCCTGATTCTTCTCCCGCAGTATTCATCAGGGTGGCTTTTAATCCAATCTGCAGGTTTTCATTGTTCCTGAAGTACGCCCCCTGATGTTGGCTGTCGCCCATTTGTACCCGTTCTTCTCCTGCGGTAATCAGGGGCAGGCCGGAAAAATAACTGAGCTGAGATGGAATAGTAAAGCTGATGCCCTCAGGGGTTTGCACAAGTTCTTCAGCATACAGCTCGTATCCAACCCCCTTAAAGACGAGCAGAATTCTATCCTCCTTTGTTGGATGTTTGCTCACTTCCAACTCAAGCGACAGCGGCATAAAAAGACTCCCTTGTGTGGTGTAAGTCCCAACAACTTCATCCCGGGGGTCTACTACTAAGCGATCGCGTGTGCAGGCGCCCAGAAGTATTACAAGAAATAGAATTGCTGCAAAATAGCCATTGAAAGGTGCCTTCATGAGTAAGATTAAAAAGTAAATATAGGACTTCTGGTGCAGAAGCTATTTTTAAGCTACTATTTTAATAGTACTAATCAAAGCAATTATTGCAAGATATTTGACGCTAAATGCCAGGCAATATATTTATAGGGCTCAAGGAATGTTTTATCTGCTCAGGACCAGTGATATATCATCATTCTGGTTGCCTACACTAATTTGCAATCCCAGCTTTAGCTCACCCGATCCGCCAAAATAGACACCCTCGAAGGTGGAATTGCCCCGGCTTACGCTGCGGGTCCCGGAAAAGCGGGCTTCCATCTGGTAGTAATCAACATCCTGAGCGGGTACCTCCATCACCAGGTCATCGTCTATTTTCTGCAGCTTATTGGCATAGAAAGAGATGCCATCTTCCAGGCCAATCCGAATAGTGCTGTTATCTAATTTAGCCACTATGGCAGTACCACTTCCAGTCGATGTGCCATCTTTATAGGTAGTGTATGCATAGGTGCCGGTTATCAGGTTGCTGTAGTCCGGTGCAGGATCATCTTCAGTTTCAGTGCCGGTGGTACAGCTAAAGGCAACTGCTATAATCAGAACAAAGGGAAACAGCTGGCGAAATAGGCGCATAATATTCTCGATGATGGTTGTTTTATCTTTTTCCGGTGCAAGCCTGGTTTCAGGATAGCTACCAATCTCTGTGCCATTTTGTTGCTTCGGTTTATATTTAATTTTGTGCCAGGGTGAAATCCTCCTCAGACTATAGCTAAAAAGCAAAGGCTGATGCCCTAAATAAAATTTACTTCTGCCTCCAGGGGAATCCTGAATTTCTCTTCTACAGAAACCTGAATGTCTTGCGACAGTTGCTTGATTTCTGCACCGGTTGCACCTCCATAATTCACCAGCACCAGTGCCTGCCGTTCATGGACGCCGATGTTGCCCCGGCGATGACCCTTCCAGCCGCATTGCTCAATAAGCCAGCCTGCTGGTACTTTAACCCAATCTTCAGTTTGAGGATAGTGGGGCATATTAGGATAATGCCGTACCAGGTCTTCAAAGAGCGCCCGGCTGATCACAGGATTCTTGAAAAAGCTGCCGGCATTTCCGAGCTGTTTAGGATCTGGTAGTTTGCTTTGTCGTATTTGCACCACTGCCTTGCTAATTGCCTCCAGGCTTATTTTCTCTTCGCCAAGCTCAGCCAGTATTTTTTGTATATCGCCGTAAGAGGTATTATAGGTGTGTTTTTTATGCAGCCGAAAAGTTACGCTGGCAATAATGTATTTGTCTTTGGCATGCGTTTTAAAGATGCTGCTGCGATAGCCAAATTCGCATTCGTTGTTCACAAAAACTCTTAGATTGCCGGAATTGCGTGTAACAGCTTCCAGATGGCTAAAAGTATCTTTGATTTCCACGCCATAAGCACCAATGTTCTGCATGGGGGCTGCCCCCACCGTACCCGGGATCAGCGACAGATTTTCCAGTCCGCCCCAGCCCTGTGAAATGCTGTAAATCACAAAGTCGTGCCAGTTATGTCCGCCCCCTACACGCACCCACACAAAGTCATCGTCTTCCTTTTCAATGGCAATGCCCCCAATTCGGTTGAGCAGCACCAAGCCTTCGGGATTGCGGGTGAAGAGTAGATTACTGCCACCACCCATGACCAGTATAGGCTTATCCCGGAATTCCTCCAGCTGCAATACTTCTTGCAGCTCTGCTATGTTGGTGACCTGGCAGAAGTAAGGTGCAATTGCTTCTATGCCAAAGGTGTTATATGCTTTAAGGCTTTTATCTTTCTCGATCTGAACAGACATGTAAAGGGCTTTGTGCTGTAAAGGATATAGATTGCTGGCAGCGGCGTAATCTTTAAAGCTATGGTATTGCTAGCGACAACGCCTGAACCGAAAGTTAATGAGAAAAGTCATACTTTTTAAAGTTTTGCACTGTACTTATATGTAGGTTAAGTCACTGAAATCAATATATTCCGATACCTGATTCTTCTCAGTTGCTACCATAGGAAAGCAAGGGGATCAGCAATATCAGTAAAAATGCAGCGCATTAACTTTTATCATTACTGCCAGCTTAACCTGCATGCACGTTCTGCGTAATTTAACAAACCAGGCATATGTTGGATTTCACACGATATTCATCCACATGCCAGCTGGTAAACCTGCTTTTGTTTTATTTCGTGGGCAGACTTTCTTATTTTAGGAAATATCAGGGCGGTTATGCTGCCCGGAGATATAGATTTGGCTTGTGCACTAAAATCATGAGAAAAGGCTTTGTTGTAGTATCACATGCTTTGCTGCCGCTGCTGTTTGCAGTAGTGCCACTGATGGGTGCGGGGCAGACCCTCACGCATATGCCAGAAAGTGTAGATTATAGCACCGCACCTCCGGCAGCCTGTGTCACAGCACAACAGTTGCGAACAACCCTGCAGGCGTATCATGTGTCGCCACCACAGGATGATAGTATCTTTACTAAAAATCTGCTACAGCAATTTCTCCAGCACCTGGACCCGCAGGGACTCTTTCTTACCCAAGGGCATGTGGATGCCCTCAAAGCTTTTTTAGAAAATGGAGAAAGGGATAATGATCATGCTGATTGCAATGTCCTGGCCGGTGCCACTGCCATCTTTAGAAAACAGTATTTGTTTGTTGATTCCCTGCGTCGCCAGCTACTCGAGGAACCCCTGCAGTTCATGGGGGATACCCTCCAGCTCTCGCTGAACATACAGAGTAATTATGCCAAAGACCAGGCAGCTCTTGTGGAACGCTGGCGGCAGCAGCTGGCATATCTGGTCCTATACGAAGCCTATGTGGAGGCCGGTGACCAGCCACTTAGCCTGGCCAAAGAAGCACACTACAGGCAGCGGGTGCTGGAACGGATGGTCTGTCGCAAAAACAGGATGATTGCAGGTACCGGCGGGTTAGAGGGATTTGTCGGCGATCAGTATCTGCAGGCCATTGCCACTTCCTTCGATCCGCACACCAATTATTTGCCACCGGCCAGTAAAGACCTATTTGTGGCTTCTCTGTCGGTACAGTCCTCTTCATTTGGTATCGAGCTGGAAGAAAACCCGCAGGGAGACATTCAGATTGGGCGGCTGGTGCCTGGGGGCCCGGCCTGGAAAACCAAAGAACTTCAGGAGGGAGATGTGATGCTCCTCTTGCGTTCCGCCAGTGGCCTGACCAAAGATTTTGCCTGCTCTAACCTGGAAGAAGCCGATGAAATGCTGGCCGATGCAGCCTTCAACCATGTATTTTTAACAGTACGGAAAAAGAACGGACGCACCAAAACGGTAGAGCTTAGGAAAGAAAGGCTGCAGGTGGAGGATAATGTGGTAACCAGTATGCTGCTCAAGGGCGAACGAGCCATTGGTTACATTACGCTGCCTGCTTTTTATACCCAAATGGATGGATCGGTAAGCGAGGGAGCAGCCACTGATGTGGCCAGGGCGCTTATACAACTGAAAAAAGCCGGCATGGAAGGCCTTATCCTGGACCTGCGCTTCAATGGAGGGGGTTCTGTGATGGAGGCCCTTTACCTGGCTAGTATATTTCTGGATAAAGGGCCGCTTGGGCTGGAGGTGAGCCGGGGTGAAAAGCCACGATTAATTGAAGACCTGAACCGGGGCATGTTGTATAATGGTCCGCTCATTTTGCTGGTCAATGGTTTGTCAGCTTCAGCCTCAGAAATTCTGGCGCTGGCCCTGCAGGATTATAACAGGGCCCTGATTGTTGGCAGCCCGACCTATGGCAAAGCGACTATTCAGACGATGATGCCGGTATCAGGCGAGGTACGGGATTTGAGCAGTACCGAAGAGCCTTT
>JASLAE010000190.1 GCA_030147305.1 Cesiribacter sp. | reverse complement strand
GCAAGCGATAACGATCATGTAGTGTCGCTGCAGCGGGCTATTTTTTTTGCAGGTTGCTGGGGCAGCAGGCTGGAGGTGGTGCAGCATGCAGGTCACTTTTTACCTAAATCTGGCTATGGTGCATGGCCCGAAGGCCTGCAGCTGCTAAAGGAACTCTGGTAATTTTTTTTATGAACGGCTGCTCATATCCATTTTTTTCCGATCAACACATTTTTGTTCTCTCGCTGCTGCTGCTTGTTTACATTGAGGCCTCTTTTTAACAGTACCTCTAAACAGGACCATGGAAGCTATAAAACCCCTTTTAACCGGTCTGCTGGCGGTGTTGCTGGCAGGCAGTGCGCATGCGCAGGCTCCCGCCAGTATGGAGCTGAATGATGAATTTACAGCATCTGAAAGTTTACAGGCCTGGAAGTGGTTTCACCAGACAGAAGGCTGGCCAGACAAAATGAATAAGGTAACAGTGGCAGCGGGAAACTTAGTATTAGAGCCTGGAACTGCTGGCTGGTTTGCCGATTACCAGGCACCCTTTTTATACAAAGAAGTCAGCGGGGATTTTGATGTGCGGATGCGAATGAAAGCAGAGGCTTTTGATGGCGGAATACCGCAGACTACCTGGTCACTGGGCGGGCTTATGGTGCGGGTGCCTAAGCAAACCAATCAAGAAAGCTGGCAACCCAGGCAGGAGAATTGGTTTTTCATAACCACAGGTGCAGCAGCCATTGCCGGTGAGCAGGTAATAGAATCGAAGTACACGCTCAACAGCAAATCTAACCTAAAGCTGCGCCCGGCAAGTACAGGCTGGATTACCCTGCGTGCCGTGCGGGTGGGCAATTCTTTTATCCTTTTGTATCGTTACGATGAGGGGTCCTGGCAAATACATGAGCGTTTTTATATTGCCGACTGGCCACCCGTGCTGCAATTGGGCATTAACGGATACACCAACAGTGAAGCATTGCCACCAGCCATCCGTTTTGGCGATCCGCTGGTGCAAAACAGCACCGTTTACAAAGATTTAGGTAAGCCCGATCTTCGGCTCACCATTGACTGGGTGCGATTTAAAAAGCCGGTTTTGAGCTTTGCCGATAATAACCAGGGCATAAACTGGTACAATAATGTAGCAAAAAATAATCTCACAGATTATAGTCTCAGTAACAGTGATTTACTCGCTATGCTTGGAGATTAATCTGTTAATTTACATCGTATTACCCCTCTACCAGCCTTTCCCACCCTTAACCTTTGGCGGTGAAGGGAGCAAAGCCGAAACTTTTTCTCTTATATTTGTGTATTCTTACCAAATAGTAAATAAATTTTTCAGCCATGGGTAAAGCAATAGAAATTACCGATTCTAATTTTAACGATATCGTTAACACCGATAAACCAGTTCTGGTAGATTTTTGGGCCGAGTGGTGCGGACCTTGTAAAATGATCGGACCAGTTGTAGAAGAGCTGGCCGGCGATTATGAAGGCAAAGCCGTTGTAGGTAAGGTAGACGTAGACAGCAATCCAGAAGTATCGGCTAAGTTTGGCATTCGCAGCATCCCAACCCTGCTGGTGTTTAAGAACGGACAAGTAGTAGATAAGCAAGTAGGCGCCGTTAGCAAAAACATCCTGTCTCAAAAGCTGGATGCACAAATGGCTTAAGCCACTTTAAAAATATTGATTCGGAAGCCCTGCCTTAAAAGGCAGGGCTTTTTTGTTCACCCGATCCGGGCTATGGCTACAGCGAAGCGCTGTCAGGGTAGCCCGGTAACCGTTTGCCACAATTGAATCCCGATCTGCCGCTGCGTTTTGCACAGGATGCCCCACTGGCAGAATGGGATCAGAAAACCTTCTATACTCCCTGCGAGCAGGGTTATGTCGATTATCCATTGCTGGAAGAGGTAGCGCGCTAAACACTCACTTTAGGATAGATTTGCCTGGCAAAGAAACAATGCTTTGCCGGGCTTTTTTTTGCAGGCATGGCAGGTTTTTTATCTTATTAGCAGCAGCCTGTATAAACACTTTTTATCCGCCCGGGCTTTTATTACAGGACACTAGGATCTAAAGCAGCTATGAACTACCAACAGGTACTGGATGAAATAGACAGGGAAGTAAAAAATTTAAAGGGGCAGGGTGACCTGGCTACTTACATTCCGGAACTGGCCCGGGTGAATCCGGATAAGTTTGGTGTCTGGCTTACCACAATAGAGGAGCAGGAATGCAGCATTGGCGACTGTGAGGAGCGTTTTTCCATACAGAGTATTTCAAAAGTCTTATCACTGGCATTTGTACTGCCCATGCTGGGCGAAAAGCTTTGGAAGCGGATAGATGTGGAGCCTTCCGGAAATCCTTTTAATTCAATTGTACAGCTGGAGTATGAAAATGGTGTTCCAAGAAATCCATTCCTGAATGCCGGTGCCCTGGTGATGGCCGATATCATGATCACTCAACTGGATAATCCCAAAGAAAAATTTCTGGAGTTTGTGCGTACCCTGGCAGGTAATGAAAGTATTATCTATGATACTGCAGTGGCTTCGTCAGAAATGGCGCATGGCTTTTTGAATGCTTCCCTGGCAAATATGATGAAATCCTACGGCAACATAGAGAATAGCATTGATGAGGTGCTTGACCTCTACTTTCATCAATGCTCCATTGCCATGAGCTGTGAAGAGCTTGCTCACACTTTTATGGTATTTGCCAACGAAGGTTGCATTTATAAAACAAAGACCAGCATCCTCACCAAGCCGCAGATCAAGCGGATCAATGCCATTATGCAAACCTTTGGGTTTTATGATGAGGCGGTAGAGTTTTCTTTCAGGGTGGGATTGCCGGGTAAAAGCGGAGTAGGAGGAGGCATAGTAGCCGTGCATCCGCAATGTTATAGTGTGGCCGTCTGGAGTCCGCGGCTGAACAAAAAAGGGAATTCAGTACTGGGCATGAAGGTGCTGGAGCTGCTTACTTCTAAAACAGGCACTTCTATCTTTTAAGCTGTGACAAGGCCAAACCCTGTAGAGGCTAAGCTTTCAACAGGGCATGCGGGAGATGCAGGCCCTGGCCAGGAAGGTGGGAGGCATAGGGAATAGTTGAGAACTAAAAAGGAAAAGATGGCTGTTAAACCATCTTTTCCACTATCTAAAATGTAATACGATTCATTTTTTCAGCGAAGTGATTGCAGCCAAAGTCGGCACCTGTGATATAATCGTAGTGCTCTCCCTTTTCTGTTACCGGCTTGCCATCATTGAGCACAGGTACAATATACTCCGGATCTAAATTATGATCGCTAAGTTCGTTACACCGTCCGAACTGATCTGTGGGAGCCTGCATTTTTGCCTGTGTTTGCTCCCAGTGGGTACAGTGATTACATGTTGCTTCCATATCTATAATAATTTAATTCATTGATTAATATATTATTAAACTAGAAGCACGGGGTAGTTGGTTACAGCTAAGCAGCTGTTTATGACTAATTTAGAATGTTCCTAAATAGCTTGCAAGCTCAAGAAATAACGAAATTATGGCTTGAACAGCTCTTTTAAGTGATAATTTAAAAATGAGACCTATAATCGATCAAT
Source organism: Cesiribacter sp. (assembly GCA_030147305.1). Lineage (GTDB taxonomy): Bacteria > Bacteroidota > Bacteroidia > Cytophagales > Cyclobacteriaceae > Cesiribacter. The sequence continues at coordinate 12,743 of JASLAE010000190.1, read as the reverse complement.
CCCCAGCAGTCGTCTCAATTCAGCTTCCTGCTCCTTAAATTTCATTTGAAGTGATATTAATTTTAGCCTGCTTTCCAGGTATTTGATCTCGCGTGTATTAACATAGAAAAGGGTGCTCTCACCATATTCAAACATCTGCTGTTCGCCCAGCCAGAGCAATCTGTAGCCTTCTGCTAGTTGCTGGTTTTGCTTTATTTGTTGGTCCAGCAAACCTAAACTGTTTAAAAGTGCTGATATTTTATTGCTGACTTCCAGCTGTTTTTGTTGCTGCTCTAAATTAACAACCTGCTGCTTCAGACGGGTAAGTTGCAATTCTCCGCGTGCGCTTCTGAGCAGCAACGGCATCTTGAAGCTGACACCAAATTTATAATTATTGACTGAATAGGAAGCAGGGTTTTCTGTTGGTGCCTCTGCACTGATTACATTATAGCTGGCCGCCAGCATTGGTTTTAACTTTTCTGCTTTCCAACGGCGTTCCGCTTCCAGCTCAGCAAGTTTAAAAGAGTACTGGCGCAGGGTTGGGCTGGTTTCCGCCCAGATATTTATGGGGGGATTGTTCTGCAGGCTGTCTGCCAACCCGGTATTCTGTAAAGGCATGGGTTGCCATGAATCATTCCAGTAGGCCTCTCCGGCTTCATCCCAGTAAAAAAATATGGCTGCCTGCCTTGCTTTCACCAGTTCCTGGGTTTGTTCCAGCAGGCTGCTTTGCAGTGACTGCAGCTGTAAAACAGCTTCCAGGGTATCAATGGCAGGTAGCTCACCGACAGAAAATCCACCTTTTACAATACTGAATCGCTGCTCTGCTACACCTACAGCATTCGCCAGGATTGATACCTGTTGCTGATGTCCGGCCCATTGCCAGTAGGCAACGGTAGCCTCATAGAGCAAATTGGCAAGGAGCTGTTGTTGTTCCCACTGGTAACTTTCCTGTCTGATCCGTGCCTGGCGCAGGAGGGACCGGCCTTCATCAAAGAGCAAACCCTGTACTAAAGGAAGCGTAACCCCGGCATACCAGAGGCCACCATCCGGCACACTACGCTCAGGGTTTAAAAAATCTCCCTGGGCATAGTCATACCCTGCCTTTAGGCCAATGCCCAGCCGGGTTGTTGCTTTAACTTCAGAATTAAATATTCTATAGTAAGTCTTGTCCTTAAATTGTTTTTCATCCAGGCCGGAAGTAAGTAAAGGATCAAAGAATCCCCTGGCACTGCGCACTTCCATACGCCCCTGTTCCTGTAACAAACCGGCAGCACGTGCAGCCGGGTGATGCTCCAAAACCTGCTGCAGATACTCCGAGACTGTGAGCGTGTCACCAGCAACCTGCCCCCTCAGCGATTGAGGAAGCAGGCCCAGCAGCAGCAGGGTAAGACCACAATAATGCTTCAGTGACTTTATCATTTCTTATTATCTTTTGCAGACTGGTCTTTCGCTTCAGCACCAGAACTGTAAAAATCAGGTGGAAAACCATTGATGCGCCTCCAGAACTCGTAACCAAGCGGCACATCGTCAAGGAGTATCATACCGTTTACACCTGAGCCAACCCGTAAAGCTTCGGGCCAGGCGTACTCATTGGCATCTGGACCAACCAAAATACGGTACCTGCCATTGTCGCTAATTACATTGTCAATGGCAAATACCACACCGCCATACGTTCCATAAGAGGCATTGGGCCAGCCAGAAAAAACAATGGCAGGCCAGCCATCAAATACAACCCTTACCGGATGGCCAATACGCAAGAGCGGAAGATCAAGGGGCTGTACGTATATTTCAGCTGCCAATTCATAATCTGAAGGCATAATGGTGAGCAGCTGGTCTCCCGCTTTCACAGTCTCGCCAAGGCCAGACTTTATTGTTTTAGTCACATAGCCTGTTTGGGGTGCTACTATGTAGTGCAAGCCTCTTCTTATTTCGTAACTGGCAGCCTGGTTTTGCAATTTTGCAGCATCTGCCGTGGCAGTAAATTGCCCTCCCAGGGCTTCTGCCTGATCAGAAGCTGCTTTGGCCAGTTTGTCATCAAATTCTGCCTGCAGTCCGCTGATAGCCATATGGGCATTGAGCAGATCATTGCGGCTGCTCAATAACTTGTTTTCAGCTATCAGCACCTTGGCCTGTGCTTCCTGTAGTTTCATGCGGCGAGCCTCCAGGTCGGTCCTGGACTTAAGGCCCTGCTCAAAAAGCTCCTCCATGCGCAGGGCTTGTGCAGCTGCAATGTTCAGCTGTGTGTGTGAAGCTACAAGATCCATGCTGTCTGATTGTATTTTTAGCAAGGCCTGTTTTTGGTAGTTGCGTGCCTGTTCAACCTTTATCAGGCGTTGGTCTTGCAAAGCTTCCATTTGATTTTGCAGTTGATCTGCTTTATTGCCATAGGCGTCCGCAGATAGTTCCTTTGCTTCAAACTGTACTTCAGCCCGCTCTACCAACTGGGGATCAAGGTAGTCGTCTTTTATTTCGCCAAGCTGCAGGAGCGTATCCCCTTTTTGCACAAGCATACCTTCACGTACATGCCATTCCAGAATGCGGCCGTCAATAATGGCAGGCACGTTCTGGGGGCGCTGGCTTGGCAGAACTGTGGTAACAGCTCCATCTCCCCGTACATTTTGCGTCCAGGGTAGAAAAAGAATTATAATAAAGAGCAGCAATCCACCAACAAACATTCGGCTGATGTTGCTCTTGTCACCTCTTTTCTCAAGTTGCTGAAGGGTTGAATACTCTTGAGGTGCTATCTTAATGTTTACCTCGTTGTTGCTTATATTGAGCATAAAGATGATTAGCTGACAAATACTTTATTGTACCAGGGTTCATCGGCAAGCTTTTCCAGATTCTGTGCCTCAAACAAATTACTTTCATGAAGTACCAGCACCCGGTTAAATTTTTGAGCCAGGTCCGGATCAGTGGTGCTTACAACTACAGTCCATGCATGGGCAGGATCGAGCAGGAAATTAAGCAGTTGCTTACGGTCAGGCACGTTCAAAGCTTCAAATGGCTCTTCAAGTAAAATTAGCCGTGGCTTGCCTACCAGGCTGCGGGTAAGCAAAATTTTGTGAACTGCACTTTCTGGCAGATGGCGGCCTTCCGGCAAAAGTACAGTGTTGTAGCCTTCTGACATTTCCTGTACAATTTTGTTCAGGCCTGTGATAGCGGCCATCTCTTGTACCGTATTAAAATCAATATTTGATTTACCCAGGGTGATATTCTCCAGCAGCGTACCTGCAAATATTCCGTTTTTCTCCAGGTTAGCCCCCATCAATTGTCGCAAACTTTCCAGGTTCAGGCTGCCCAGGGGGAGCCCATTGTAGTTGATTAAGCCTTCAGAAGGCTCCTGAAGACCAGCCAGGATGCGTAGTAGTAGGCTTTTGCCACTATTTCTTCGCCCGGTTATGCAAATCCTTTCTCCAGCCTGTATGGTAAGTGTCAGATCCCTGAGCAAATGTCGACGGTTGTCAGCTTCCTTTACAGATATGCCATTCATCTGTATTGCCAGTCCGCCACCGGCACCGGTACTTTGTTCCAGTTGGGTTCCCTGCAGATTTTCAAGGGGCAGATCCATTACCTGGCCTAACTTGTCCAGGGCAGTTAACACATCATAAATGGTTTCCATGCTCAGGATGAGCTTTTCAACAGAGTTTAAGACCAGGATAATGATGATCTCGGCCGCTACAAATTGCCCGATGTTCATTTCCTGCTCCAGTACCAGCTTACCACCAAGAATCAGCAACCCGGCAGCTACCAGTATTTTAAAAATTACCAGGTTGATGTATTGGAACCTCAGAACCTTGAAATGCTTATTGCGTGCATCCAGATAACCATTTACCAGCTTATCAGTCCGCTTTAGGGGTAGTGGTGTATTGCCGGCCAGCTTAAAGGTTTCCAGCGTACGGGCTATTTCCTCCAGCCAGTGCACTACAGCATATTTATATTTTGATTCGACCAGGCTGCTTCTTAAACCGGTGGGACCCGTTAACCTAAACATAAAGAACACCAGAATAACCAGCAGCAGGCTGAAAACAATAAATACTGGATGGTAGAATGAAAGCAGGATAAGCCCAAACACTGCCTGTAATGCAGCACCTGAAAAATCAAGCAATATTTTTGATAAACCTTTCTGAACAGATAGTGTGTCAAAAAAACGGTTAATCAGCTCCGGTACATAATAGGCACGCTGTGTATCTCCTTTCAGACGGGGTATTCGGTAGGCAAATTCAAAGGCTGCTCTGGTAAACACCTTCTGTTGCAGTATTTCAGAAACAGTCAATTGCAGGACCTGCAGAGCACCTACCATTGCCATTCCGATAATTACCAGCCCTATGAGCACCGCTAAAGAGGTAGATACCCGGCCGCTTCCCAATAAGTTAATGATCGCCTGAATGCCAAGTGGGAGTGATAAGCCAACAACGCCTCCTACCACAGCATAGATATAAATATGACCAATAAGCTTAGAGTCTACCTTTAACAGGCGGAAAAACCGGGTGAGTGGAGGTAGGGGGTTAGTGCCGAATTGTGCCATTTTTATGGAAAAAACTTTCACAAATATAGTAACTAACAAATATGATAGTATTACTATCATGATATTTATTTTTGTTACCAGCTAGCCAGATAGGAGCATATGGTTGGGTGCTTACTGTAAAGGTATTCTTAATTGCGGTTGTTATACCCATACATCCTTCATGTATTGTATGCATTGTGTTACATTTTTTCTCGAATGGAATAGAGTTTAACTTCAATATCTTAATTTAAACATCAGGTATGAAGATTGTAAAGAGCATTGGGGTGGGAGTAATATTTTCCTGCCTGTTACTCAGCCAGGTACTGGCGCAGCCGCTGCCCCCAAAAGCAAAAAAGGCTAAAACAGAGGAGCTTGTTATTGCCATTGCCGATAATGGTACGGGGAAACGAGTAGGTGCTATTGAACCTGTTGCAGCTTATCTGAGCAAAGAACTAAAGCTGACTGTACGGGCAACGGTGGCTGGCAATGCAGTAGAACTGCTTGAGATGATTAAAGATGGCAGGGTAGACATTGCCTACATCAATGGGTTTGGCTATGTCTTAGGTGTTTCAGATTCTATTCCCATTATTCCGCTGGTAGTGCCAGGCAACCCCGATAACAGCCCCAATACTTATAACAGCTGCATTATATCGGCACCTTCAAAAGATATCAGAAGTATGGCAGACCTGGTGGCAACTGCCGGCAAACGCAGCTTTTTATTTGTAAATCCAACTTCTACCTCTGGCCATCTTATCCCCAGGCTATACATGACCAAACTGGGTATTAAACAGGTGGAGGTAGATTTTAAAGAGATCTTATTTGCGGATAACCATTACACAACCATAGACAAAGTATTAGCGGGCGAAGTAGATGCAGGTGCCGTGGCCTACAACATCATTGAAAACAGGATTGCCAACGGTGAATTAAAAAAAGAGGAGGTTAATATACTGTGGGTTTCCGAGGGTATTACGCAGGAGCCCGTGGTGGTGCATAAAAGCATGGAGGTACAGCTGCAAAAAAAAATCAGGCAGGCATTGTTGAAGATGCACAGCAAAGATGCAGCCCTTTGGAAACATATTCAGCAGAATTTCTCGGCAAGGGAAGCCACCCGTTATGTTCCGGCCAAGGATGAATATTACAATTCGATCCGCAACGTTTCAGGCAAAATAGACGATCTGTTGTTTATCATGAACTTCTACCTGAACTAAGCCCTGAAGGCTTTACTGAGGTAATAAAATTAAAAAAGGCGCCTTTGCAGGGCGCCTGTTTATTTTTAGAATGGTATAGCAGCACTTAATTGTACATAAAAGGAGTGTCTTTGGAATAGATATTGACCGCTGTACCGGAAGTAAGGTAAAAGCCTACGTAGGGATCGGCATTAGTAGGAATGTAGCCTTTCAGGACACGGCCTTCCTGGGCAACCCTGAAATAAAGTGTATCCCTGATCTCTGCTTTGGGCATAATAAATTTGTCCGTAAGCTTTTTGTCCTCTGCTGTGGTGAGTACGCTTTCATAAATCTTTTCCCTGCCGTGGTACAGGGTGATGGTATCCTGGTAAAAACCAGATAGAAAGTGAATATGCAGCGCATCGCCAGCTTGTTGTTCTGCAAGATTGTCCGGATTTTCTTCTGCTTTGTTAGATGAACAGGCAGCGGTAAAGGCCAATAAAAATGCTATGTACGTAAATTTCATATACTTAAAAGTATCGTTAGTCCCCCTATGTAAATGATAACAATAGTGAAAAGTTTCAGGCAATCAGTAATACTGAGCTGGTTCAAAAATTTACGGGTCAAAATTTTTGCTAAAGAAGCTACAACATCCCCCCAAATTCTTTTCATGTAATGCTGATTAGGTGCTTAATCAATTACCTGTGGCATATCTCCCTGAAGCTGCAGTAGCTGCATTTGCGCAGGTTGTCAGTCTGAGTGAAAGGCTGGGCCGGATCAAATATTTCCTCCAGGAGCCCCTGTAGCTGAATCATAAAGTCCTGGGCATAATCCCGCACATCCTGAACGGGGGTATAGCCTCTTTCCCCCTTGATCTCCAGCCGGACATCGAAACCGGGGCTAAAGAGTTCACGGCTGTTGTAGAGGCCGGGAATCACTCGCCCCTCTTCATGCGGATAGGCATTCAGGTAGAGCAAGCTGTAGAGGAGCGTCTGCATCACAGCTTTGTTCCGTTTTTCATTGTCCCTGTCAAAGAGAGACTCCAGGCTTTCAAAGCGTTTTTCGTCCTGGCCTGTCTTATAGTCCAGGATGCGCACCTTATTGTCTTTTCTATCTATGCGGTCTATAATACCTTTGAGCCCTACCTGGTAGCGGCGCCCGGCTACGGCAATGGGCACCTCCATGCGATAGCGGTTTTGCTCGGGGCTTTCACCCTTAAACCGGCTCTCACTTTCCAGCGCCACAATTTCAAAGGGGGCATATGCTTCGTCGCAGCGCAGAATGGCTTTGCCAAGCTTTTCTACTATGCTGCGGATAATGTAGTTGCGCCCTTCAAAGCTTACCTCTTTTACTCCATAGTGCTCTGCAAAGGACCTGTCTACCACCTGGGCCAAGTCTTTGTGCATCTTGCGAAAATCTTCCGGGTACAACAGTGCAAAGCCTCTCTTGCTGTCGATATGTTCTTTATAGAGCAACTCCATGGCCCGGTGCACCAGGTTGCCAAAAACTGCAGGGTCTACCTCTTCCTGTACTTCTTCGGGCTCCACAATGCCGGCTATATATTTGAAATAGAACCGTAAGCGGCATTCGAGATAGGTGTTGAGGGCAGAGGGCGTGAAGCGCCTTTCGGGAGCTTCCCCGTTTTGGGTCAGGTGTTGTTGCAGCACCTCCCACACCCCATCATCTTTTGGAATGGCCAGTGGCAGGGCACGGGCCAGCTGCAGCGGATGGGTGAGTACCTGCTGCTGTATTTTCAGGCCAGACTCGTAGAGCAGCTGGTAAAGCAGGCGGCTGCGCTCCCCATTAAGGCCATAAGCGCTGCTGCTGTTATAAAAAATATGTACATTTTTGGCCCGCTGAATCATGCGGTAGAAGTAGTAGGCATAGAGCGCATCCTGCTGGTCGAAGGTTGGCAGGCCATAACCACGGCGCAGGTTATAAGGAATAAATGAGCCATGAGAGGGCGAAGGGGGGAAGCTGCCTTCGTTCATGCTCAGGATAAAGAGATTTTCAAAATCCAGCAGGCGGGTTTCCAGCACGCCCATAATTTGCAGACCGCTCAGGGGCTCTCCGGTAAAAGGCAGCCGTTGTTCTTTTACAATCTGGCGCAGCAGTTTCAGGAAAACCGGCATTTGCAGATCCAGGGCCTGTTGCTGCACCAGCTCCCGCAGCCGCTTCAGGTGCGTAAAGAACTGGTAGATGTACTCCTGCTCCAGCGTTGGCTGCTCGTAATTTTCTTCGTTAATGCTTTCGTTAATAAGCTCCAGCACCTGTAAGAGGTAATCGAAAAGTGGCTGTATACCAGTTACCCGCCGGAATAGGGTAGGATACAGCTGCTCATCTCCTGCTAACTCCTGAGGAGACAGGTATACCCGGTTCTTAGCTTCAATCTTGTGGATGTTCTCCCGCGCCAGGGTTGTCTGAAAATAGTAAACATACGGATGGCGCAGCAGGGCAAGAACCGTACGAAAGTGGAACTGTATATGGGGGCCTGCACCGCGGGCGGAACCCTGCAGCTCCACCATCAGCTCAATAAGGCTGTATAGCGGTGTGCTGCGCAGGGGATAACCCATGGTTACGTTGATGGTATCGATGGGGTGCAGCCCGCCTCCCGCATCGCGGTAATGTTCCGGAATGGCATGCAACACCGGAAAGAGCATATGTTCACCGGGCAATACAATCGCTGTTCTTTCCAGATTAATTCCTTTTTGGGCCTGCAGGCACTGCAGCAGCTTTTCACCCATGGCTTTGGCCTGCCCCACTTCCAGGGGTACACCAATAAGCTGTATATTTTTGTCGCTGTTGCGCAGGTGCTCGGGATGTTTCTCAGGAAAGGTGGGGCCCAGGATGGTGCTCAGGGCATGTTTGCGTAAAAATAAGCCCGCCTCCTGCCTGTCATCCTGCATGTAATACGCATCTGTATCCCAATAAATGCGGGCAGCTTCCTGTTTAATAAAATAGCTGATGAGTGTTTCTTCCGCTGGATTCAAGGCGTTAAAGCCCGCAAAAACCAGGTGCTGAAAGCTATGGTCCAGCTGCAGGGCTTTGCATTTCTCTGCTACCTCACGGTATAGCATGCCGTCATAGCCGATCCCCAGTTGCTCTAGCCGCTCTCTGTACAGTGCATATACCTCCGGTAGAATTTCCCAGATGGCAATAAACTCCTGCTGTTGCCGGCTGCGGCTGGTCCCGAAACTCTGCCAAAACTCCTGCACCACCTGCACCTGCTCTTCACTCAGGAAGTCCAGGGCTTCCCCAATCTGGTTCAATTGAGTAATGTTAGTGAAGAGCAGGTTAGCATCTACCAGGTATTTGTCTACGGCATCAAAGTCCTGCAGCAGCATTTCACCCCAGAAGAAGAACTTATCGAAGCTTTCGTCGGTCGGAGCCAGTTTTTTGTAAATCTCGAAAAGCTCAAAGACCAGGAGCAGGGTGTCTGCTTTTCTGGTAATGCTTAGCTGCTGAACAAATTCCTCCAGCGTAAGTACGGTAGGGGACCAGACTGGCTGGTTCAGCTGCCTGGCCAGAAACTGCTGAAAGAACAGGCCTGCCCGCCGGTTAGGAAATACCAGCGTAAGCTTATCCAGTTGGTTAGCATAATGCGTGAGTACTTCTTGGGCGAGTTCTTCCAGAAAGGTTTGCATGTAGGGAATTTTGTCTTTTTTGGCTTATACAAAGTACAAGGTATTTGGTATACAGACCAAATGAATTTATGCCGAAGAATTATTCCATACCCCGAAAAAAGCTCCAGGCTTGTAAAGCCATTAGAAAAGCCATGATGCATCAGAACTATTACCGGAATAGCAGTTAGAGACAATTCTATTTCGCCAGCTACCGGTTAATTAAACATAGAGTTAGTCCGTATCGAATCTGAAAATGGTGGCAATACCAATGCGTGGTGCAACCTCTTTGAATCTGCCATCTTCAAAAGAAGCAGCGATTTCTAACCTGAACACCCGTAAGATGTTGTCAATGGTATAGCCAAGCTCGTAGTAATGGGGTGAATAGCCAGTCTTGAGGTAGTTTACAAAGATATTTTCCTTGAGACCGCTGAAGCGCAGCATGGGCAGTTGGGTGATCAGGAACTTGCGGAACTGGTAGTGGGTATGGCCTGAGAAATAGCTGCCCCTGGTGCTGTACTGGTAGTAATCCAGCAGGCGAAAGGCGCCGGCCGGCCGTATGCTGCTCAGGATGGTACGGTTCCCATCAAAGTGCTGGTAATCCATAAAATAGAGCTTGTTCCTGTTTAGGAAGGAACCGGCGCGCAGCTCAAATTCCAGCCTGCCGCTTACACCAATGGCAAAGCCATGATTGATGCCCAGCTGTACCTGGTCAAAATCGACACTGCTGCCAAATGCTCCCTTAATGCCCTTGCGGTACATCAACAGCAGCTCCGGCGATTTATCCAGCTGTGGTATTTTGCGTCCGTTGTAAATGCGGTAAGTTATCCCGGGCCTGTAGCTGACTTCGGTTTTAAAGATCATTGCCTTATGCTCCGGAAATCCGGTGTCTGCCAGTTCCAGATTCTGCGGCCGGTTGGTGGTAAAAGTTCTTGACTCCCCCTGGTAAAAACTATAGGATGTCTGATCTGCCAGCTCGTTTCTCAGGGCCCATTCCAGGCTGCTGTTTAAAGAGAAGCCTAATGAGGGTTTATAGCGATAACCAAATTTACCATAGGTCTTCTCATAGATCTTCATAAAATTGCTTCTGAAGAAAAGTGAGCTGATAGTATTGATGTGCGGGTGTATGGGTTCTTCTTCGTTGAACTGAGCAACAAACTTCCCGCCCTCCAGGTAAAAATGATTACCAATGCCTGCCCTGCTTTTGCTTTCTTTGCTAAAGGAATACGCAATGCGGGTTTTCGCATAGAAATTTTCACTGGCAAGGCCATAGCGCACCACAGGAATAACTTCTACCTTTTTTTTCAGGCTATCCCATTCATGGGTCAGTTTACCGCTTGCATTAATATTAAAACCTTCTACCGTATTGTAATAGATTTGGGCAATGGTGGGATCCAGCCTGAAGCTGGTTCTGGGGGACAAATTGAAATTGCCCCCCAAAAAGATAGCAGCCGGATTAAACCGCTTTTTCTTAATAACGTTGGCGGTGTCTTTGCCTGTAAGTTTTGCTGTTTCTACCTGAGCCAGCGAATCATCCCGCTGATACCCGATAATCTCCTTGTCTGTTAAGGGCACCGGCCGTACATTGTTCCAGTAGTCCGGATCGCGTTTGTAGGCAAGGCTGTCGATGCTATGTTTGCGCTCGCTAACTACCTGCGGCTCTTTCTGTGCTTTGAGGCTTTCTTTTTCATACTGATTGATCATTTTCCGGAACTGCTTCTTCGTCATCTTGTCTTCCTGCGCAAGGATATCCACAATATCATCTTTGTCATTAGAGGTTTTAACAGCCTTTACCTCTACCGGCACAGTTTCTATTTTTTCGTCAATGATCTCGGTTTCGGCAACCAGGTCTTCGTTCAGCTGCACATTGTATTCGCTGCAGGAAGCCAGGTAATGAAACTCCCCGGCAAAGCCCAGGTACTTGCCCCAGAATTTAAACCGATGGGTTACCGGCATCCAGACTTTGGGCGCTACTTCGGCATAGTTTTGCTTTACGCTCACCTGAAAGCCCTGGATACTGGTTTTCAGGTCCAGGCTGTGGATGGCCCATAAATCATCGATGATATACAGGTAACCATCAAACACATTATCACCTTTGGAGCGGGGTATTACCCGTATTTTATTAATCTCTATATCGCCATCAAAGAAGCTGCCCTCTAACCTGAATTTATAATAGGCAAAAGCAGCCCCGGAGAGAGGAGAAATGACCGAAGCGACCTTGTCGTTGTAAAAGCTTTGGTTAATGTAGGGGCCAGGGGAAGCCCCGCTGTTTTCACCTGAGCTCCTGATGGAAATTACCTTTTCTTCTACCTTGTCTGGCTGGGTGAAATTAATCATGCTAACCGACTCAGAGGTATAGGCCCGGTCAAGCTCCAGACCTTCGTCCTTCAATTTTTTTTTCACAAAGAATGGCACACTCGTCATTTGGCCGGTGCCTTTGATGTAGACTTTTACCTGGTAACTGTCGTACTGCAGCAGGTGGTATTTGCGCTTGGCAATGGCCTTGCGCATGATGGTGAGGGCAGGGTCTTCCCTTCTTTTGCTTTTAATTTCTACCTGGCGCAGCACCTGAACCTGCTCTTCCAGTACAAAGTCTTTTTCTAGCCAGTCATGATTGATGGTTACCTGCAGTTGCTGCGACTGATACCCCAGATACTGAACCTTAAGCGTATAAGCACCAGGATCCAGTTTAATCTCGTAATTTCCCTGCATGTTGGTTGATGCCCCATCGCGCAGCTCAACAATGTAGATAGATGCATAGGGCAGGGCTGCGCCGCTGGCATCCTTTACTGTACCCCTGATTCCCTGGGCAGAAACGGTACCTGCAGCACAAAGGCCTATCTGAATTAAAAATAAAATTTTCTTCATCTTGATTAAAGCTGGAATGGCGGGCATGGTCCTGATTGCATACAAAATGCCTGTCACAATGATCTATGGCTAAGATACAAAATCGCCATCAATGGTTGCACAGGGTAGTAAATAAGTAAATTTATAAAAACACTTCCCCCAATCCTGATTTTCGGACATGCACTGATTCAGCAGTATATCTGACTTCCGATAAATGCTCAGCATAGATTTTCCTTTTGTTGACGCTGTAGTTAAACCGAACTGTTTGAGCAGGATCAACCAATTTTATCTTTCAAAGGCACTATGACATATATCATGGCTGTAGCCAATGCAGGTCATACCCCATCAAAAGCAGGATTTGTAATTTTATCATACTGCAAAGCACAGGTAGCGATCTTCAGTGTTTGTGCATAGGAGGTTGCCGGTACATTCATAAAGCCGGATGTTGGTAATCATTCAAACAGAAAGGCCATGACAAGTTTACTACTTATTTTATTCATATTTCTTCCACTGAATAAAGCACAAAACAATCCTGAAAGCGCCTGGCAGGTGACTGGTAAAAGTGTCCTAAGTATCTCTGGTAGCTCCAATGTAAATGAATTCAGCTGCGTGAGTCTGTCTTATGCC